>NZ_JCAKNC010000003.1:0-363686 GCF_059515925.1 Acinetobacter sp. CY81 | reverse complement strand
AATTTTCTGACAAATATTTCTCAAATAAACTTCGAGTAATTTCTACCATCAATCAATGAAAATAATTTCGATCAATCAATCAGTAAAAATCCACACAAGTTGTTCTTCATAATCTCTTAATGATCTTCTTGTTGGTTCGTCACCAGCAAGCTAGGTCGGCTATACTACTCTCTTTCGAAGATTAGTCAACTAGTTTTGTTAATTATTTTTCCAACCTATTCAATAAACTTAAATCCAACCAATCAGGCTAAACCATTGTTTATCAACAAGTTTTAATTAACATCACCGCCGATGGATGTGCATTCTACAGCATTTCAGATACAGTGCAATACCCTTTTTTCAATATTTTTATTGAGTGTATTTTTTTCATGCAAAATAGTGTCGATTTCACATTTTTTGCACAATTTTGAGATGGTTTTCGATCAAATTAGCATTAACATCTCATTTTAATAAGCTGTTAAGATAGAACCCAGGTACATTTTTCAGTATTCATTATACTAAGAGTGCTTTTATTTCTTTCATTATTATATTTAGGTCTGTTATGCATCATAAGAATATTTTATGGGTAAGTATGCTGGCGCTTGGATTAAGTACAACAACTTATGCTCAAGATGCTTTAAATGCTAATGACAAAGAATCGTTGAATAACTCTTTATCTATAGAGGAGAATCAAACAACTGATTCCTTAGATAATGTCGTTGTAGATGCTGAAAATATAGCAACCGATAATAATGAACAGGCTGACAAGGCTCGTCATCCACGTCTGGAAGCTCTAAAAGAGTTGAAATCAATTAAAATTGACCAGCTCAAGGTAAATGCGAATGCCGCTCAAGCAGATGAGGTAAAAGACCCTCTTCAACCTTTGAATCGTCAAATTTATGAATTTAATGATGTGCTGGATCGAAACATCGCTCGCCCATTGGCTGTTAAATATACTGAAAAGGTGCCAACAGACGTCCGTGGATCTTATCGTTCATTTAGAAAAAATTTAGGTGAACCTTGGAATGCTGTTAACCAACTTGCACAAGGTCGTTTTTCTCGCGCAGCAAAAACTTTAGGTCGTTTTACATTAAATACAGTAACGACTTTAGGTTTTGCAGATCCTGCAACGCGTTTAGGTATGAGTACTGAAGAAGAGGACTTAGGAACTACACTTGGCTATTATGGCGTTCCTTCTGGACCATACTTAATGTTACCAGTGATGGGCCCAAGTACATTCCGTGACAGCTTGGGTCGTGTAGTTGACAGTCAAGCTCGACCACAAAAGTACATTTTAGAAAATAATGATCGCCTTTATTATAGTGAACAGGTTTTGCGTGGTGTTGATGCTCGATCACAACTCTTAGATGTAGAACAAGTTTTACAAGGTGACAAATACGCTGCTTTACGCGATGTTTATCTTCAACGTAAAAACTTTGAAATCGCTGAAAAGAAAGGCATTGAATCAAGTGAAGGCTTGTTTATTGAAGATGACTTAGGTGATGACGATACAGTTACCGAGTAATTTAACTCTTTAAATATCAAATATGTTTCTTAACACTTAATTAAGGGGAATTCATTTTGGATTCCCCTTAATACTTGGATATCGTTTTTAGTTCGACTAAGATAGATTAAGCATCAACCATTAGGATCAATCTTCAACTATATGTATTTCATTCAGCCCACTCGCAAAATTCCAAATTTAGAATTCGTTCTAGATACTCTTCCGAGTTTGCAAATGATCAATATCGAAGATATTCATCTGTATGATCCTACTATTATTGCCATCGCAGACGTGAATGATTTCCTTCACTATAAATGGTCGATTCCAACCATTGTGATTGGCCATGAAGATCAAGGTAGTGAGCTTTCTCAAGCTTGGGAACTCGGAGCATTGGCAGGCTGGATTTGGACCAAGCTTCCAAGCCTACTTGAAGAATCACTACTTAAGATTGATGCACAATATAAACGTAATCAAGACAGTCGCGATCTACCTTCTGCAGCTGAACTGCAAAAGAAACTCCTGCCTAACCCAATCGAGCTTCAAAATTATGAAGTTGAAACCCTGTTTCAACCTTCAGCTTATTTGTCAGGTGATTGGTATGACTATTGGAAAATTAGCGATAAAGAAATCATTTTCTATTTAGCCGATGTGTCAGGGCATGGTGTAACCAGCTCTTTACTGACATCTTGGATGGCTGCGTTTCATGGTCGATCTAAAACACCCAGAGAGTTACTCAAAAAACTCAACGGCATGCTCGTTCAAGAAAATATTGAAAAACATATCACCATGATTGCAGGTGTTTTGAATCTCGAAACGCATCAATTAAAATGGTCAAGTGCAGGACATTACCCACCTGCTATTATTTTTGAACCAAACCAACCACCTCGTATATTAAACACCAGTAGTTTTCCTCTGGGACTCACTGAAGACTTAGACATTGAAGAACAAGAATGTACTCTAAATCGTCATGCACGCTTTATTATTTGTTCAGACGGTGCACTTGAACCATTTGATGGCGGGTTGAACGAACAATTTTCACAATTGGTCTATCACTTGCAAAATCATTCATTTGAAGCACCTGAACATGTCGCAGATGATATTGCCATTTTAAGCTTACAAAGATTGAATTAACTTTATAATCAATACTATAGAGTTTTTAAGCCTGTTCTACGACCCTAGACTACTTGAGAATAGGGTTGCGCTATGTGATAATTTTCCAATCCTTCTCTGCAAATGGCATTTATATGTCAACAGGTCATGTTGAATATGCAAGCTTGAATGGAACGCATATCTTCAAAATTATTGGTGAAGTGCGAGCCCAATCTTGTATTAGTCTAGACAAACTTTTGTCTCGGATTGAACAGCAAAGTAACGTCACTGGCGCGATTGTTGATTTAACCCAAACCACATTTATAGATAGTACTGTTTTAGGCATTTTAGCAAAACTTGGTCTAAAACTGAAACAAGTCCACCATATTCAAGCAGTCATGCTGTCTACGAATCCTGATATTACTACGCTTGCGAATAGCATGGGACTTGGTCAAGTTTTCGTGATTTTGAATTATTGTGGTGATCCAAATGTTTGCACTCTTGCACTTCTGGATGAACACATTACACACAATGTAATGCTTTCAACTGTTTTAGATGCTCATCGTACATTGATGAAATTAAATGAAAATAACCAAAATATGTTTGAGCCTTTGGTTAAACAGTTAGAGAAACAGCAAGATCCTATTGATCACAGCATCTAAATTATAAAAGCTAGACTATAAAGCTAGTCCACGTATGGAATGCGTCATGACTTTACTTTCCGTTGTTCAAATGAATTCTCAAAATGACATTGAAGCAAACTTCAGTGTGATCGAATCATTGATGATGGAAAGTAAAGCTCAAGGCGCTAGCCTGATCGTTTTTCCAGAAAATTTTGTGTGTTTTGCTGCTGGAAAACAACGTGAAACAGCAGAACGTTTTGATGAATTTCAAACACGCCTACAAAACCTTGCACATCAATACCAACTTTGGATCGTTGCAGGCACTCTCCCTTGCCCTTATCGTCCAGATGGATCTGTGATTCAAGATGGTCGTGTTCGTACAGTTAGCTTATGTATTAGCCCTGAAAGAACTGAAGCGCGTTATGACAAAATACATTTGTTTGATGTTCAAGTCGGCGATGCTGTAGGCGGATACCAAGAGTCTAAGTTTTTTGAACCTGGCGATGAAATTGTATTAGCAAAGACTCCTTTTGGTAATATTGGCTTAATGGTGTGTTACGACCTGCGTTTTCCTGAGCTTTCACTTTCGTTAAGAAATCGTGGTGCTAATATTCTCACCGCACCTGCAGCATTTACCTATACCACTGGTGAAATGCATTGGCAGTTGCTTTTACAAGCTCGAGCAATGGATAGTCAGTGTCAAGTTTTAGGTGCTGCTCAACAAGGTTGGCATGGTGAAAAACGTCAAACTTGGGGACACACAGCTGCAACCAATAGTCGTGGACAGATTTTAGAGATTGTAAATCAAGAAGGTGCTCAACTCATTACCGCTCCTTTTGACTTAGAACAACAATTAAAAGTCCGTGAATCCATGCCTTTGATGCAACATAGAAAATTAATCCAATATTAATTTACCCCTCCCATATCGTTACAATTTTACTGCTTATTTTCTAATCAAATTCAGACACGATCTTAGTTCAATATAATGAATTAGGATAAGTTCATGTCTTTAGAAAAAATTGCATATACAGCGCATGCGAAAGCAACTGGCGGTCGTGATGGTAGTGCAAAATCATCAGATGGAATTTTGGATGTAAAATTGGCTGTACCTAAAGAAATGGGTGGCCCAGGCGGTGGAACCAATCCTGAGCAACTGTTTGCTGCTGGCTATTCAGCATGTTTCTTAGGTGCTATGAAATTTGTCGCGAACCGTGACAAACTTAAAATTACACCTGATGCCTATATTGAAGGTGAAGTAAGTATTGGTCCAATTCCAACAGGTTTTGGTATTGCTGCCACCTTAAATATTCATTTAGAAGGTTTAGAGCAAAGCGAAGCGCAAAAGTTGGTGGATGCTGCACATATCGTCTGCCCTTATTCAAATGCGACACGTGGCAATATCGATGTGACGTTGAATGTGATTGTTTGATGCTAAATAAAAGCTGATATTTTATTAAATATCAGCTTTTCTATACGTAATAAATTTAACTTCGCATAATGCCCATTATGTTAAATGGGGCTAATTATTTTCTATAGATGGTGTTTCTAAAGTCTGTAATAGCATAGAAAGATGTTTATCCAATTCATTAAGTATATCAGTAGGCATTTTTGCAAGGATCATCTGCTCATTTTTAAGGTGTTCTTCAATAGCACGATCAATCAATTCCAATCCATTATCTGTTAATTGAACAAGTGTACTTCTTGCATCTTCTAAATTTGAAACCCGTTTTATCAAATTTCTATTTTCTAGCCGCTTTAATCGATGAGTCATCGTTCCAGAAGTAACCATTAATAAAGAGAACAGTTCTGTTGGACTTAGACAGTATGGAATACCAGATCTGCGCAATGTTGCGAGCATATCAAACTCCCATAGATTCAGATCGAAATCCGCAAATTTTGATTCAAGTCGTCTTTCTAGAAGAGAGGCACATCTTTTTATACGTCCAATAGGCCCCATTGGTGAAATATCAAGATCAGGGCGTTCTTTTTGCCATTGCTCAAGAAATACATCCACCATATCGAATTTTCTTTGATTAGATTGCTCACTCATTTATCTTGACTTCAAGGTAATTAATCAACACAATAATATTATCTTAAATTCAAGATAAATACAAAATATGTCAATGAGAGCCTTATCATTTTGGAAAGATGTGATGCTGACAGCTTTAGCCCCTGCAATTTGGGGTTCTACATATATAGTGACATCTGAATT
This sequence comes from Acinetobacter sp. CY81, assembly GCF_059515925.1. NCBI lineage: Bacteria > Pseudomonadati > Pseudomonadota > Gammaproteobacteria > Moraxellales > Moraxellaceae > Acinetobacter > Acinetobacter sp. CY81. Next base: position 358,279 of record NZ_JCAKNC010000003.1, on the reverse strand, counting down.
ACTTCCTGATGATCGACCTTTTACTTCAGCTCTAATTCGAGTATTGCCTGCTGGCTTTTTATTATTGTTATTCAACCGATATATACCAATAAAAAAAGATTTATGGCGTTTATTCGTACTTGGAGCATTGAATATAGGTATTTTTCAAGCCCTCTTATTTATAGCAGCTTATCGTTTACCAGGTGGGCTAGCGGCTGTACTTAGTGCAATTCAGCCCTTATTGGTAATGATGTTAGTTTGGGTAATGAATGGACGTTCTCCGTTATTTTCCACACTCTGTTCTGCTATAGCGGGTATATGTGGAATGGCTATTTTATTATTGTCACCTCAAACAGTAATAGAGCCTATAGGTATTATTGCAGCATTAATGGGAGCAGTCTCTATGGCATATGGGGTATGGTTTACCTCACAATGGAAGCTGAATTTACCATTGTTAGCAATGACAGGTTGGCAACTTGTCATAGGTGGAGTAATGCTTGCACCGATGGCCTATTTTTTTGATGAACCATTTCCTCCTTTAGAGCCATTGCAATATGCCTCCTACATTTATCTTAGTTTAGCTGGTGCTCTGCTTGCTTATACACTGTGGTTTAGAGGTTTAGAGCGCCTACCTACAGTAGCTGTCGCATCGCTTGGACTACTGAGCCCACTTACCGCAGTCGTATTAGGTTGGTGTTTACTATCGCAAACGATCTCTGGAACGGCACTTATAGGTTTAATCATCGTATTGATCAGTGTTTTCATTGTCCAATGGACAACATCAAAAAATAAGTAATTTCTGCTTATGATAATTTTATAATTAATAGGTACTTATATGAATTCATCTATAGAAAAAGTGATTAATAGTCGAATTTCAGTTAACAGTTTTCAACCAAATCAATTTTTAGAAGATAAAGTCATCGCTTCATTGGTTGATTTAGCCACCAAATCCCCTACAGCTTATAATTTACAGAATTGGAAATTTATAGCAGTTCGTTCTGAGGAGGCAAAAAGACGTTTAAAGTCTGTAGCATATGGGCAAGAAAAAATTATGACTGCTTCCGTAAATTTCATTATTTGTGGTATGACAGAAGCACATAAGCAACTACGTTCAGCATTACAACCAAGCTTAGAAGCAAATATAATGGGGCAAGAAATTATTGATGATTGGGTTGCACAGATTGCTTCACATGAAGGAAACAAGACAATACAACGGGACGAAGCTATTCGTTCAGCATCATTAGCTGCCATGTCTTTAATGCTTGCTGCACAAGGTATGGGCTTAGGATCATGTGCAATAGGTGGTTTTGATGCAACATTGATGGCGCATGCATTTGAACTTACTTCAATAGAGATACCTGTGATAATAGTTGCTGTGGGTTATTCGAAAAATAATAATTGGCCACAGAAGCCAAGAAAACCTCTATCTCAAGTTATGACAATTATTTGATTAAGACGATGGATTAATTAAAAAATTTAAAATTAACATAATACACCTTATGCGAAATGTTCGAATTTCTTCTTTTTAATTCATATTGTTATAGTATATAAAAAGCCCAATAACTATCGTTTGGGCTTTTTTATTGATTTTTCACGTTCCACGACTGATATCTAAGCACTGGTTCACGATTTTAATTAGACTCATTAAACAATAATTCTACGATCATTCCGCAGCTTCATTGGTCACTCTTAACACTTCCTCAAGCGTACTTTTACCTGCAAGCACCTTTCTCAAACCATCATCTCGAATTGATGTAGTTTGATTTCGAGCATATGTTTCCAACTCATACTCAGCCGCATTGCCATGAATCAAACGGCGCATTTGATCATCTACAGGTACAATTTCATAAATCGCAGTACGACCACTAAAACCTGTATGTGAACAATGCTCACAGCCTTTAGGACTTGGAAGCTTTATATCTTCGGTTAACTCTAAATTCTTAAACAACTCTTTTTCGAAAGCATCAGCTTCATGCCACGTATGACAATGAGGGCACAGCGTACGAACTAGGCGTTGTGCAATCACCCCAATCAAAGAACTTGCCAATAAGAAAGGCTCAATCCCCATATCTTTTAAACGCGTTACCGCACCAATCGCAGTATTGGTATGCAGTGTAGATAAAACTAAGTGACCTGTGAGCGATGCTTGGACTGCAATTTCTGCTGTTTCCAAATCACGGATCTCACCGACCATTACCACATCAGGGTCTTGTCGCAACATTGCTTTTAATGCACGTGCAAAGGTCATGTCTACTTTGGTATTGACCTGCGTTTGACCAATTCCTTCAAGTTGATACTCAATCGGATCTTCCGCAGTCAAAATATTCTTTGAACCATCGTTTAAATCAGACAGCGCTGCATAAAGCGTGGTGGTTTTACCTGACCCTGTAGGTCCAGTTACTAAAATAATGCCATGTGGACGATGAACCAATTGCGTCAATCGCTCATAGTCACTTTTCATCAGACCCAAGTGAGTCATGTTTAAACGACCTGCTTGCTTATCCAGCAAACGCATCACCACACGTTCACCATGTGAAGAAGGCAGTGTAGATACACGAACATCCACTTCACGACCTGCAAGTCTTAGCGAGATACGACCATCTTGTGGCACACGCTTCTCGGCAATATCGAGTTTTGCCATGACTTTAATACGTGATACCAGCAGTGGTGCAAGTTCACGGCGTGGTTGAACAATTTCACGCAATTGACCATCGACACGTAAACGCACTGAAAGTTTCTTCTCAAACGCTTCAATATGAATATCAGATGCGCCGACTCGAATGGCTTCAGATAATAATGCATTGATCAAGCGAACAATTGGCGCATCATCTTCTTGATCCATAAGATCTTCAGCTTCAGGCACTTGATCGGCAAGACTCAATAAATCAGGATGATCTTCAAGACCTGCAGCCACTTGTTGAGACTCCCCTGTCTCGCCTGCATAACTTGAAGTCAACAATTGATTAAAATCTTGTTCAGAATTAAGCTGATGATGAGCAGCCCGCCCCAAAAAGCGTCGTGCTTCTTGAATCGCAGTTAAAGTCGTATCTTGACGGCGAACAATAAAAACTTGATCACCTTCATAACGTAAAAGAACGCCATGCTTTTTTGCAAAACTATACGGAATTTGTAGTTGTTTAAGTACTTGCATTACAACTTATTATGATGATTTAGGTTGATTTGAGTGTACTCTAAGCACATCTTAGCGTGAACCAATTTTTTGAAAGAATTTAAATAAAGGATGAGTGACTTTGTTTCAAAATGATCAATTCGAATCTGAAGTTACAGATTTAAAGTGGTGGGGCGAACAAAAATTTGAACTGAATCAGTCCAAGGCATGGAAATTTGGTTCTTTATTGTTAAGAGTGACACGCGGTTTACAAGAATGGCGTTTGGAATATTATCGCCCTCAAATTCAATATGACTATGAACAAACTTGGCACCGAATAGAAGATGTGAATTTTGCATTTCCTCAACCTGTTCATGTCGAACGCTACATGTTTAGAGAAACCAGTCCAAATTTTCAATTGATTCCCAGACTAGCAGATCGCTCTGTGGTGATTCGTCCTGTTGACCCGATTTATATTCCTGCGGGACAACGCGGTACGCTCTATATCAGTACACCACTTTGGATTTCAGGTTTTGCCCAAGGTCAAAAAAATCCTTTATTTGATATTCCTGTGATTCAACCTAAAGATACCTGGTTCGGCCCTGATCATCGCAGTGGTGATATGTGTTATGCAACCTCTGTCGATGGACGTACAGAGTTGAAACAACTTCGACCAAGAGCCTTTCGTGCGGTGACACCTATTGATTTCCATAATGTTAGTAATCACCAACTTCGTTTTGACCGCATGAATGTTCCAGTCCCTGCACTACCACTCTTTTATAGCGAAAGTACCACTCGACTGTGGACATCACAAATCAAAGTCATTCATGAAGGGATGGATCGCCCTGCGCGTATTCGAATTGAAAATAGGACTCCTCCTCTGGCCGGAGAGGTGACTTATATCAATCAAGCGCGAGCACCAGGCGGCGCTTTATTTAATATGTTTGATTCATTCTTTTAAGGGGGCAACATGGCAGATAGTCTTACTAAAACCGTGGCAGATAGCCTCAAAAGCATATTTACCAATATCAATACAGATCGGCTCACTGAAATCATCATTGCCATCGTCTTGTGTTTTATTGGTTTCTTGTTTGCTCGTGTGGTTTCAAATACCTTCATCCGAACCATTGGTGCAAAGTTTAATGCCCATCAACGCTTAGTTTGGCGTCGCGGTATTTTTTACTTTATTTTTCTTATCTTCGTGATGGCCAGTTTAAAAGAAGCGGGCTTTAAACTCAGCGTCTTTCTGGGTGCTGCGGGTATCTTAACGGTTGCCTTAGGTTTTGCATCGCAAACCTCTGCGACCAACTTAATCAGTGGTTTGTTCCTGATTGGTGAGGGTTCATTTGAAATTGGCGACACCATTCAAATTACTTTAATTCGTGGACATACCATTGAAGGTGAAGTGATCTCAATTGATTTATTGTCGGTGAAGCTTTTAACGCAGGACAATGTCTATGTGCGTTTACCCAACGAACAATTGATTCGAGCCCCTGTGCAAAACCTGTCGAAGTTTCCTATACGGCGAATTCCAATTACGCTTGCAATTAACTTCCATGAAGACATTATCAAGGTACGTGAGGTTTTACTCAAAGTTGCGGCTTCTTATCCATTGGTTCTTGCCGATCCAAAACCTGCGGTAACCGTAACCGCTTTTCGTGAGTCTTCTATAGAATTGTTATTTGCGATTTGGTGTCAGCAAGAGAATTTCTTAAAAGTTCGTGACGAAATGCAAGAACGCATTCGAAATGGGTTCGTGGAAAATCAAATTGAGATTCCTGTACCTAAAATGGGCTTTGTCGATCGCCCATCACAACAGATTCTGCATGATGAAGAAATTGATCAATACGCCAATGCCAAAGAAATTGACCGAGAGCCTAAAATTAAGTAACTGACAATAAAAAAAGCACATTCATCATCTTCAAAATTGAAGCGGTGAATGTGCTCGATTAGATAATCAAAGAATCCTCAATTCAAGAAGTACGCGATTAGCAATCATCTTCAAACATTCTGTCTTTTATTACATCAAATTAACCTACTTCATTTTTTATAGCTTGCTCACTCTCTGGAATTGGCGCGATATAAGCAATAACCAACATAACCAGACCAGCACCAAGAAATGAAATTACCCGTGTCAATGTGCCGATATGCGATAAATCAAACAGCACCAACTTTAAGGTCACAATAAACAAAATACTGCCACCTAAAATCCACACGGAACGAATCTGTTTTCGACTGGCTAAACTCATGCTAATAAATGCGAGACTCACCCAAAGTAAGGTCAAACTGAGTTGCACCAGCGCATCGCCCCATATGGCTAAATCGTTATAAGGCGTATCGAAATAGACATGCAATGCTCTTAACAGAATATAGCTACTCAACCACAGTACACTCAACACCATCAATATCGCGACAATGCCCTGATCAAGTCCCGATTTAAGTTGAAGGGATAGCATCCATAAAAATCCAGCAAGCATTGCCAAACTCACCAGATCAAAAGGATTGATCACGACAAATAAATAGCCTTGAAAAGCTTGCTCTGAAAAGAGTTGTGAGCAGAGAATCCACACTATCATCAGCAATAAACTACTGCGCGTCTGCCAAAATATTTGCCATTCGGAATCGGTCTTTTTGAAATAACACCAGATGCAAAAGACCAATGGCAACATCACCACGCTAATAAATGGCATGGATGGAACTAAGGTCAGGCTCGCCAACGCGAAGGATGTTAAGACACCTAGACTAACCCACTCTCGCTCAGTGTTTAAACCCAACAACGGTCTTAACCACAACCATACCATCATCAAGCCAGCACATGTGAAACCGATACGATTAAATGCCGTTGTCCACAATACAACGCCACCTTGGCTATAGTGAATCAGCACCCCAAAAGCAAAGATGAACAACACCATCAGACCAAACCATTTCGGCAATAGCCATGACCACACTATTTTGGTATTGAATAATCCTTCATTGATCAACATCAAGATGGTCGTTCCAACCAATAGACTCATCACCCATTGATTGGAACCGTCGAAATAATCCAGACATAAGATGAGCAGCATCGTTGTTGCAGCAATACTCATCAAACTTAAAAATACTGTCGTTGCCATTGAAAGTTGTTTTTGAAAACTCGCTTTAACGTTGGCAATGTATAGCGCAGTAAAATAACAAAGTGTCAGAACACTAAACATCAGTCGCGGAAATTCTGGCAATTCCACCCAATAATACAAACTGGTTAAACCTGCAACGACCATTAAACCCATTGCAAGATAACGACTAATTGCAGAATTTCGATATAAAGCAAAAATGAATATTATTAATCCTTCAACAGCCCAACCAATGACACTCCATTCCTGTTTTAACAAAATTGGAGGAATCAGCGCCAAGAAAATCAGCATCAGACTAAAATAACTCTGAGCAATGATATTGATGACATGGCTTCGTTTTGCCAAGAGATAAAGTAAGCCGTAAATGAAAGCAAAACCTAAACTCATGCCCGCTTGCGCATAGCTTTCCTGAAAATACATCAGATAAATAAAGCCAAAACTGACAATCGGTGCACTAAAAATCAAGGCGACATCCAGTACAGGTTTTAATTTAAATTGAGTTAGATCCGTCTGCGCAACGATTTGACTAAATCGAAAACCTAACCAAACAAAAATTGCAGTGTGGATGAGCACTAAAATAGTCATCATTGGGCGATCATTATCACTCCCATTTAAGAATGCATAGCCACCTGCAATAAATACCGTTGCTAAAAAGGCAAGTTGATTGAGTATTTTCCAAGGTCTAAGCGTCGTTAAAATCGCGACAGCAATATTGATTACGACATAATAAGCAACAAATTCAATCGCAGTCGCATCTCGAACAGGCAAGGTAAACGGCGCCAAATAAGCAATTAACATCGCCATCAACGCCAACTCAATACTTTGTTGTTTTAAACTGAGGTACAAAGTCAGCATCATAATAATGGCATAACACAGTGCTGCGACTGTTAATGTACCGATCACTTGATTGTAATAGGCAAAGAATAAGGTCAGAAATAGTCCAGCTTGCCCCAAACCCTCTAAAGCTAACGAAAAGCTACGATTCTTATTGCGTAGCCCATATCCGATTGCTGTCACCATAGCACTGATCAGCGTAACGATTCCCAACTTCAGCGCCAAACTCAGTTGCCAATGTTCAGTTGCAAACCGAAGTAAAAGAATGACGCCTATAACAAGCACCAAAATCGCAACTTTTAAAACAGGATTACCTTTAAAAATCCACTGACTCATCTGCTCCATAAAACCCAGCTGCTCATGAGCTGTTAATGGATTTGTATGATTCGACACTGCACTGATTGTTTGATTAGCAAATTGATCAGATGATTGATCTAGGCTTAATTCGATATTTGAGTGTGATTTTGAGGTTTGACTTTGTTGTTGATGAATAATCATCAACTGGCGATAGTTCATCACCTCTAAATTGGTTTCTAAACGCCTTAACCATCTTAAAAAGAAAAAAATCCATAGCGTCGCACCAATGGCGACCATCCAGCTTAAACTCAGCAATCCACCAACCAATGCAATGATCGACGATATATATAAAGGAACTTTGGAGGTATATTCGACCTGATACGTACTTTGTTGTGCAATCACGTCTATAGGTTTTTGAATTGCATCCACGTACTGAATGACACTCATCACAAATGCGATTAGACACAGATAGGTTAAAGTCGGTACAGCTAAAAACCATGCCCCTACGGCACAAATAATCAGTACCATCAACCAAATCATTCTGATTTCGCCTTGTGCTTTAAGCATGTTTTTATTTCTCTTTCCGTGAACCGCGATCATACATCAGCTTATTTCTTTATATGCTTCAATTCATCAGATATTCGGTAAGTCGGTGTTCATCTTGATACAACCTTGAACTGCAAAATCACGTACAATAACCCAGTTATTTGGATTAGGAACGTTTCGATGCCACCATTTGTTTTGGTCGATGGGTCATATTTTTTATTTCGTGCATACCATGCACTACCACCGTTAACCACTTCAACAGGGTTACAGACCAACGCTATTCGTGGTGCGATTTCTGCGATCCAAAAACTCATGCGTCGTGTACAACCTACACATATGGCTGTGATTTTTGATACACCAGAACCTACTTTTCGCCATGAACTCTCACCGATTTATAAAGGTGATCGTCCAAGCATGCCTGATGAGTTGTCACAGCAAATCCCTTACTTGCACAATTTAATCCGTGCATTAGGCATTCCCCTGCATGTTCTGCCTGGGGCGGAAGCCGACGATATTATTGGAACATTAGCAAAACGCGCTGAAAAAGAAGGCTATCAAGTCCTTATCTCCACTGGAGATAAAGACATGGCACAGTTGGTGACAGACAAAGTTACTTTAGAGGACAGCTTTAAAGACAAACCGATGGATGTCGATGGCGTTTTTGAAAAATTTGGCGTTTGGCCAAACCAAATTATTGACTACCTTACCCTCATGGGCGATGCGTCTGACGGCATCATGGGTGTTCCAGGTGTAGGTGCAAAAACTGCCGCTAAACTGTTAACCGAATATGGTTCAATTGGTGGCATTTTAGAAAATGTCGACAAAATCAAAGGCAAAGTCGGTCAAAACATTAAAGATAGTGTTGAAGGCATTACTCTTGATCATCAACTTGCCAGTATCGTCTGTGACCTAGAACTGAATCTAACGTATGATGATTTACGATTGCTTGATCCAAATGTTGATGAATTGCGTCGTTTATATACTGAACTCGAATTCCGTAATCAACTTCAGTCTCTAGATCACCCCAATAATCCGAATAATGCGACATATAAACAAACTGCTAAAAGTATTGAAAAAACAGTCCCTGCAAACACTAAAACAACAGTTCCAGACGTTCATGCAACTTCTAGCAGTGTTGATGATCAATTAGGTCAAGCCACTTACCACACGGTATTGAGCCAATCTGATTGGGAAACATTCTTCAAACGCTTGAACACAGCAACACGTTTTGCATTTGATACTGAAACCACCAGCCTTGATTATCGTATTGCTGAAATGGTTGGATTTTCGGTTGCTTTTGATGCCAATGATGCCTACTACGTGCCACTCGCACACGATTATGAAGGTGCACCTGAGCAGTTAAATCGTGATGATGTCATTACACAGATCAAACCCATTTTAGAAAATCCACAAGTTGAAAAAATTGGTCATCATTTAAAATACGATGCTCACATTTTAGAAAATCATGGCATTCATTTACAGGGATGGTATTTCGATACCATGTTGGCTTCTTATGTGCTCAATGCAGTGGCTACACGTCATGGTATGGATGATGTGGCACGTGTTTACTTGAGCCATTTGACCACAACTTACGAACAAGTTGCAGGTAAAGGTGCGAAGCAAAAAACGTTCAATCAAATTGAGATTGAAACCGCTGCACACTATGCCGCTGAAGATGCACATGTAACCTACCGCCTTTATGAAGTCCTTGATCGCAAACTCAAAGAAACACCGCCTTTAAGTGAAATCCTGCATAAAATTGAAGTTCCGACAGCTTCGGTACTGACATCAATGGAGGAAAATGGTATTGAACTAGATTTACAATTCCTCGATCAATTGGGTTGTGAATTTGCAGATAACATTCAAAATTTAGAAAATCAAATTATTGAAATTGCAGAGCAACCGTTCAATGTCAGCTCACCAAAACAAGTCGGTGAAATCCTTTTTGATAAATTAGGATTAAAAGGTGGCAAAAAAACGGCAACAGGTCAGTACAGCACCAGTGAAAGCATTTTAGAGAAAATCGACCATCCTATTGCGCAACTCATTTTGGAATATCGCGGTCTGACCAAACTCAAAAGTACTTATACTGATGGTTTGTTGAAACAAGCCAATGATGGAACAAAGCGCGTACACACCAGTTATCATCAAGCTTTAACAGCGACTGGTCGCTTGTCATCTACCGATCCGAATCTACAAAACATTCCTGTACGTGAAGAAATTGGGCGTCAAATCCGTAAGGCCTTTGTTGCACCTGAAGGTCGTGTATTACTGGCAGCCGATTATTCACAAATTGAATTACGTTTAATGGCACACTTCTCTCAAGATGATGCCTTAGTCGATGCTTTTAATAACGGACAAGACGTGCATCGTCGTACTGCTGCGGAAGTGTTGAATGTTGCCCTTGAAGATGTAACCAATGATCAGCGTCGCCAAGCTAAAGCCGTGAACTTTGGACTGCTCTATGGTATGTCGGAATTTGGTTTGATTCGCCAACTCGGTTTCACTCGTGAAGAATCTCAAAACTATATCAAGCAGTATTTCCATCGTTACCCTGGTATCTATGAATACATGCAACGCACACGCCAAGTCGCTTTAGAACAAGGTTATGTAGAAACCATCACTGGACGTCGTTTGTATACACCCGACATTGATGCTCGAAATATGATGATTCGTAAAGCAGCTGAACGTGCAGCAATTAATGCTCCACTTCAAGGTTCTGCTGCTGAAATTATCAAATTAGCGATGATTGAAGTCGATAAAGTGCTGCCGAAAACTCAAGCAAAACTGTTATTACAAGTTCACGATGAATTGGTGTTTGAAGTCGATGAAAGCATTGCCGATGAATTAGAAGTGAAAATTGCTGAAGCCATGCAAAATGTCGTGAAAATCTCTGTACCTCTACTCGTTGAAGTCGGTAAAGGTAAAAACTGGGATGAAGCGCATTAACCATTAAAATCACCCTAAATCCCTCTTTCGAAAAGAGGGATTTAAGCCGCTCCCTTTTAAAGGTGAGAAGCACTGTTTTACAAGGAAGAGCTCTTCAAACTCTTCATAATAAAAAAGGACTCCATTGAGTCCTTTTTTATTATTCATCAAATCTTATCCGATTGATTTCAACATCATTTCAGCAATATATAACGTAAAGAATGCCAAGATTGGAGAAAGATCAATCATGCCCATATTTGGCATAATTTTACGGAATGGAGCAAGCATTGGCTCAGCAAGCTCTTGTAATACTTCAATGTATGGAGAACGAGATTGGGTAAACATCACGATCCAACTACAAATGATGTAACCGAATAACATGTATTTCAAAATACTCACCAACGATAGCAACATCGAAAGCATGGTCGAAACAACAAAATAAACCGTTGTTCCAGTCGGTTGAGCATTTAAGTATTTGAAACCAAATACTTTTAAGAAATATAGTAAAATCACCAAGACCAAAGCAGCGAGATTGACACGCCCACCTGCAACAGTCGGTAAAATTCGACCAAAAACATCCACGATTTTTGTCGCTTTAGTGGTGGATTGAACCACTGGATTATATGGATTCACACCCGCCAACTGCATTAAGAAGCGAAAGAACACCAATAAAATTGCAACATTAATGATAATGTCAAAAAATAGCGCAGAACTCGCACCCATACTTCAACTTTCCTAATAAAATTGGTTATTTAGCACTATCGCTTAAATCTTGAGCTAACTCTTGGCTACGCTTTTGTGCAGCGGCCAAAGCTGTTTGAATATTTTGTGATATTTGTGCACGATCAAAAACTTCGAGTGCAGCTTGTGTCGTACCATTTGGTGACGTCACATTCTTACGCAACTCCGCAGGCGTATTGGAACTGGTGATTGCCATTTGTGCAGCACCCAACGCAGTTTGTAGTGTTAATGCTGTTGCAGTTTTTTCATCCAAGCCCATATTTTTGCCTGCACGAATCATACTTTCCATCATATAGAAAAAGTATGCCGGGCCTGAACCCGATACTGCTGTTACTGCATCAATTTGCTCTTCACTTTTCACCCAAAGGGTTAAGCCTGTTGCAGCCAAAACTTGGCTTGCCAACTCTCGCTTAGCATCATCAACCACTGGATAAGCAAATAAACCATGCGCACCAGTTTGAACCAATGCAGGTGTATTCGGCATGACACGAACCACCATTTCGGTGCCCGTAAATGCAGAAATTGTTTGAATTTCTGCACCAGCTACGATTGAAACAATCAATTTATCGGTAAACAGACCATTCAATGGCTTCAAAACATCAGCTAAAACTTGTGGCTTCACCGCAAGAACAACAATATCAGCATCTCGAATGGCATCGATATTATTGTCAGTTACATGAATATGTTTAGCTTGTAATAATTCGCGTACATGTTCAACTGGATCAGATACAGTCACACGTGTAGCAGGTAAACCACGACTCAATAAACCGCCAATTAAGGCTTGAGCCATATTACCACCACCAATGAAACAAATATTACAATTTAAAGCAGTATTCATGAATCACACTCGACCTAAAATCTTTTTATAACGAAGAGATTAACTTTGGTTGCCATCCGCCCACTTCACAATATTCGGATTGAGCCAACCAAAACCCTTTTGGCGTAAAAACACCAAGCATAACATTATCTATGCTTAATATTTGAATTGTATGACGAGTCCAAGGAAAAATTTGTGCTTCTTGAATCGCTTTTTTCAACGGCCATGCGCCGACTCGACCATAGAGATGAATTTTTTCCCCACCTTGTCGCAGGGTTAAAGTCAGCTGTTGATTTAACAATGCAAAATTCAAACCCATTGCAGCACTTTCAATTTGAAAATTACCACTCTCAACCTTTATAGATTGATTTAAACTGAATTGAATCTGTTGATTCAGTTTTAAATTGTGCTGATCTGCTAAATATGTTGCGTTGTCTAATCGATATAAGACGTTCTGAAATCTGACATAGTAAAATCCATTCCAATGCAATGCAGATTGCGCATCCTTTTTAGACTCAATAACTTCATCCACAAGACGTTGTACCATTTCAAATGCAGGACGGTAACTAGACTCACCTCGCATCCATGAAGAAAGTAACTGACGTTGACGTGCTTTGGACAATTGATTTAAAGCATCTATTTTAAGATTTTGCGCATTTCCGCATTGGGATAAATCTTGTGCTAAGACTTCATTTAAGATTTCATCCGCATCCTGCATCAAATAACTGGTTCGACTGACAGCCTGCTGCATTTTTGGGAAACGACTTTGCAAAATATGCCAAAGTTCTTCTCGGCACCAAGCTCGGTCATAGTGCGTATCGGAATTGGTTGGATCATCCACATAGGGAATATGAGCCTGCTCCACCCATTGGCAAATCTGCTCACGTGACACGTCTAAAAGTGGTCGCCAGAGCGTCAAATGATCACGCTGATCAATTTTCTTCATGGCACTTAAACCTTGCACTCCAGCACCTGAAAATAGACGAAGCAACACGGTTTCAGCTTGATCTTGTTGATGATGCGCAAGCACTAAAATTTCATGCGATTGAATATGTTGCTGATAAGCTTGGTAGCGGGACGTTCTGGCTTGATTTTCGACATTCCCCTCAGCCACATTCACTTTTTGAATCACGAAAGGAATATTAAGAAGTTTGCATTGCTGAGCAATAAACCCAGCCCAATCATCACTTACAGCTTGAAGCTGATGATTGACGTATATGGCTCTAATTTTTTGAGGGAAAATTTCAGACATCAGATATAACAACAGCATGGAATCCATGCCGCCGCTACATCCAATCAGGAAGGTTGTATCTTCACTAAATTGTGAACTTTGTTTTAAGAAGCTAGCCCTAAATTGTCGCTGCCAAACTTCATTAAACGCTGGTAACGTGCTTCGCATCGCTCGCTAGCATCCATTGGAGTTAATTCATCAAGTGCTTGTTGTAAAACATCTTTCAATTGTTCCATCACTTCATATGGATGTAAATGTGCGCCTTCGCCTTCATCCACTACATATTCCACGATTCCCATTGCTTTCAGCTTGTCAGCAGTCAAAGCCAATGCTTCACTCGCTTGCTCAGCCTTTTCAGCGGTTTTCCACAAAATGGAAGCACAGCCTTCAGGTGAAATCACAGAGTAAATACTGTGAGACAACATGATCACACGGTCAGCAACACCGATACCGAGTGCACCACCAGAACCACCTTCACCCAATACTGTTGTAATCACAGGTACTTTTAAACGTGAAAGTTGTGCCAAGCTTGTTGCAATCGCTTCAGCTTGACCACGTTCCTCGGCACCTACACCTGGATAAGCACCCATCGTGTCAATGAAAGTAAATACCGGCAAATTGAATCGTTCAGCCATATCCAATAGACGTTGTGATTTACGATAACCTTCAGGATTACTCATCCCAAAGTTATGTTGAAGTTTTTCACGTGTACTGCGTCCGCGATGCTGACCAACCACCATCACAGCTTGACCATTGAAACGTGCTAAACCACCAACCATTGCACCGTCGTCACCATAGAGACGGTCACCATGTAAGGCATCAAATTCAGTAAAAATTTCACCGACATAGTCCAAAAATTGTGGACGTTCTGGATGACGTGCAATTTGAACCGTTTTCCATGCTTTAGACTGAGCAGCTTTATTTTTCATAAGTCGATGAATATCCCTAAATTAACTCATGGAGTTAGGAGTTAACCAATAAAATTCTGTTTTTATCGATGCAATTAAGCATCAATAAATTTTTCCGACTGAATATTTAAAACAATATCCCAGTTTTTAAATTGCACTTGCTCATCATGCAAATCTGCAACCAACAAAGGCCATTGTTTCGAATCTCCGGAAACACTAAGTTGCCATTGTTGCTCATTCTCAATGGTTAATTCAATGGCAGGAAGCATCTCATCGCTACGGCTATGATTGAGTAAAATTGCGAGACGAAGTAATAAACTTAAGTGTACAAGCTTAATTCCACCGACTTTTTGCACATCTGTTTTAGCTTCAGAACGTAATTTTCGACGATGATGAGCGACCAAATGTGACAAATAATTCTGATCAATTTGAGAGAAACCTGGAATATCGGAGTGCTGTAATAAATAAGCACCATGACGATGATAACCCGAGTGACTAATAGCCAATCCAATCTCATGTAAATAAGCAGCGCGACGTAATAAATCACTATCATCACTGTTCATCTTTAAAGATTCGGCAACGCTATCAAACAATTTCTGAGCTGTTTCAACTACACGTTCAGCTTGTTTAGGATCAGCACCATAGCGTCCCATTAAGGCATGTACACTGCGATCACGTACATCTTCATGTTGGAAACGACCCAGTAAGTCGTACATCACGCCTTCACGCAACGCTCCATCTGAGTACACTAATTTATCAATATTCAGTAATTCAAATACAGCATAAAGAATTGCAACCCCTGCTGGTAGTACAGCACGACGATCTTCTTTTAGACCATCAAATTCAATTTCTGCAATGTGCTTATACTTAAGAAGTTTATCTTTTAGTTTCTCGAGACCTTCGCGTGTCAAGTTTTCTTGATCATCACTCCAGCCCATATTCACTGCAATTTGGCGGCAAGCCTTAATGGTTCCACTAGATCCAACAACAGTGTCCCAACCTGCTGACTTGTAAGTATTCACTAGGCCAGACATTTCTTTGCGAGCAGCAGTGAGTGCTTTATCAAAAGCTTTTGCGCTAATTTCACCGTCTGCAAAATAAGCTTTGGTGAACGCTACACAGCCCATTTGAACCGACTCAGTATGGATCGGCTCAAATTCCTCACCGATAATCAACTCTGTTGATCCACCACCAATATCAATCACCAAACGACGACCGCTATTCGCCATCGTATGTGAAACGCCTAAATAAATCAGACGTGCTTCTTCACGACCCGCAATAATTTCAATAGGCTTCGGTAAAATTTCAGCCGCTTTTTGAATAAATTCATGACCATTCTTTGCTTGGCGTAAGGCATTGGTTGCCACAATACGTAAACGATTACTTTGAACTGAACTCAAACGCCCCACAAAACGAGCTAAACACGCCAGTCCACGCTGTTGCGCAGCTTCGGTTAAATTTTTATTTTCATCTAGCCCTGCAGCCAGTTGAACTTTTTCTGACATTGAAGCAACTTTTTTTACTTCACCATGATCAACACGTGCAATCGCCAAATGGAAGCTATTCGACCCCATATCAATGGCAGCAAGTAATTCTTCATCAATCAAAAAATCTGACATTATCTTCGACAAGTTCAACCGGAATTGTTGCTTAGATTAATTCACACGCTCCTTTTTTAAAAGCCATTTGTTCTGACAAATGATGCAAATTGAGTTTTTTAGTCATTCTGATCATGTTTAAGCCTCCGATTGTGAATATCGTGAGCTTCAATTGGACAATTGCATAAATTAGGATGAAAATTTATGCATTCCCCTACTTTGTTAAAGTGGTCTATGTAATACTTATATTCATAGATAGACCATCTTTAAAATATTTGGAGCAGATTCCATGTCAGCTAACATCGTAAACACAACTGATGCTAACTTTGAAGCAGATGTTTTAAACTCAGATACACCTGTACTTGTCGATTTTTGGGCAGGCTGGTGCGCGCCTTGTAAGGCAATTGCACCTGTACTAGAAGTCCTTTCTAACGAATATGAAGGTAAAGTTAAAATCGTTAAAGTTGATGTGACTGCTTGTGAACAAACAGCTGTGAACTATAACATTCGTAACATTCCAGCATTGTTAATGTTCAAAAATGGTGAAGTTGTAGCAACTCAAGTGGGTGCTGCTCCAAAATCTAAATTAACTGCATTTATTGAAGAAAATATCTAAGCAATTATTAGATTTAAACCCTAAAGCGCTATAAATTTATAGCGCTTTTTTTCAAGCTTAAATTGACAAAGACAGCGCTGTCACTTATATTGCTAAATCAAGAAACCCTTGGGCAATTTATCCTCGTTTCTTACAAAGACACAAAACATAAGATCGCCGCTCGGCTCAAGAAATTGTTCATACATTTCTCCTCGAAAGAACTAACTAGATTTAGAGTTTGTTATTGTGCAAGTTCAATTGCGATTCTTTTCTTGCATTGCGGATATCTTTTGCTTCTATTTTATCTGTACACCACACACCTTTATTCAATCTGACCATTTATGAACTTAACTGAACTCAAGAAAAAACCGATAGGCGAACTCATCAAAATTGCTGAGTTTATGGGCCTTGAAGGAATGGCGCGTAACCGCAAACAAGATATTATTTTTGCCATTTTGAAACGCCATGCTATGAATGGTGAAGAAATTTTTGGTGACGGTGTTCTTGAAATTCTTTCTGACGGTTTCGGCTTTTTACGCTCTGCTGCGGGTTCTTACCTTGCAGGTCCAGATGACATTTACATTAGCCCATCTCAAATTCGTCGTTTTAACCTACGTACAGGTGATACGATTACAGGTACGATTCGCCCACCAAAAGAAGGTGAACGTTACTTTGCACTTCTTAAAGTGAACCAAATTAACTACGACACACCAGAAAACTCACGTAACAAAATCCTTTTTGAAAACCTCACTCCACTTTTCCCGACTGAACAGCTTATCATGGAATTGGGTAACGGTTCTTCGGAAGATTTGACTGCACGTGTTGTCGATCTCATTGCTCCAATTGGTAAAGGTCAGCGCTCAATTATTGTTGCTCCGCCTAAAGCGGGTAAAACAATGTTGATCCAAAACATTGCACAATCGATTGTTCGTAATAATCCTGAAGTCTTCCTCATCGTTCTTCTTATTGACGAACGTCCAGAAGAAGTAACGGAAATGGAACGCACTGTACGTGGTGAAGTTATTGCATCAACATTTGATGAAGCACCTGCACGACACGTTCAAGTTGCTGAAATGGTGATTGAAAAAGCGAAACGCCTTGTTGAACATAAAAAAGATGTTGTCATCTTATTAGACTCAATTACACGTTTAGCTCGCGCCTACAACACCGTTATCCCTACCTCTGGTAAGGTATTAACAGGTGGTTTAGATGCCCATGCATTAGAACGTCCAAAACGTTTCTTCGGTGCTGCCCGTAATATCGAAGAAGGTGGTTCATTGACCATCATTTCTACTGCTCTGATTGAAACAGGCAGTAAAATGGATGAAGTCATTTACGAAGAATTCAAAGGTACAGGTAACCAAGAAATTACGCTTGATCGCCGTATTGCTGAAAAACGTGTATTCCCTTCTATGAACATTAAGAAGTCTGGTACACGTCGTGAAGAACGTTTAATGTCCGAAGACAATCTACGTAAGGTATGGATTTTACGTAAGTTATTACATCCTATGGATGAACTTGCTGCGATGGAATTCTTACTTGATCGCATGAAAGAAACCAAAACAAATGATGATTTCTTTGACCAAATGAAACGTAAAGCGTCAAACTAATTATTCTTTTTTGCAAAAAAAGCCATCTATTAAGATGGCTTTTTTATGTGCGTTGACAATATTTACATAAAAATACAATTGATGATTTTTTGTGTAAACTTAAATGTAAGTTTGTGATTTATTTCAATTAATATTCAAAAAACCTTTTTAATTTAAAAGCTTACCCTACCTTTACCAATATAAAATCGAAAATCAATTGTAAATATCTGTTAAAAAACCCCCTTTTTTTCACTAAATTAAGCACTTTTTTTTATCCACCCAGTAGTATTTCAAAAAGCGCAGTGATAGCATGTCCGCATACCAGTTAGGCTGCTCCATGCGTTATTTACCTTTCTAACGTTAGGAACAATAAAAGCACACAACAGACTAACCGGGTTTTTTGTCTCTATATATTTTAATGAGAGTGATGCCATGTTATTCAAAAAAATCGCTATTGCTGCTGCCGTTGCTACTACTTTAGCTTTCGTTGGTTGTGCTAAAAAAACTGAAGAAGCTGCTGCTGACGCTACTGCTGCTGCATCTGAAGCTGTTGAAGCTGCATCTGAAGCTGTTGTAGCTGCTGATGCTGCTGCTGTTGAAGCTACTTCTGAAGTTGCTGTTGCTGCTGACGCTGCTGCTGCTGACGCTACTGCTGCTGCTTCTGTAGCTGTTGAAGCTGCTGCTGACGCTACTGCTGCTGCATCTGCTGCTCAATAATAATCGATTCGATTATTATCTGAAAAAAAGAGAACCTTTGGTTCTCTTTTTTATGTCTGCATTTCTTAGCAGTTGATCCCTATATAAAATTCGCAATACTTAGATTCTATTGGTTCATCTACAACATTAAAAATAACATATAACTCACAGCCATAAAAAAACCCCGAATAGTCAACTACTCGAGGCTCTTTAATCAAAAATGATTAATCAACTTGTTCTGTTCCAACACGTTGTCTAAATTTCTGACCTGCACGGAATGTTACAACACGGCGTGCTGAAATTGGAATTTCTTCACCAGTTTTAGGATTTCGACCTGGACGTTGACGCTTGTCACGTAGTTCAAAATTACCAAAACCAGAAAGTTTAACATGTTCGCCTGCAATTAATGCTTGGCTAATTTCATCAAAAAACAACTCAACCATTTGCTTAGCTTCACGACGGTTTAAACTCGTAAGCTCGCTCAAATGATCAGCCATTTCTGCTTTTGTTAATGCTGTCATGAGGCCCTCAATGTCGCTTGGTAAGTGTCTTGCAACACTTGAATAATGTGATCCATACCGGATTTGATTTCAGCATCTTCAAGTGTTCGTGATGGATGTTGCCAAAGAATTGCAAACGCTAAAGAACGCTTACCCTCTTCAACACCTTGACCCGTGTACACATCGAACAACCAAGTAGAGTCTAAAAGCTCACCACCCGTTTTTTCGATAAGTTGCTGAATTTCACTAACATTAATCTTATCATTAATTAAAAGCGCAATATCACGTCTAACTGATGGAAATCGTGATAATTCTGTAAAATTAGATACATAAGTTTGCAAAACAATCGATTGATCGACTTCTACCACCCAAGTTGGGGTCAAATCGAGACTTTCTTCAAGTGAAGGATGTAGACGACCTAGATAACCTACTGATTCACCATTAACTAAAATTTCAGCAGACTGCCCAGGATGCAACCAAGTACGCTCCGAACGCACATATTCAACATCAACACGTGCAGAAGCAAATATTTCTTCAACCTCACCTTTCAGATCAAAGAAATCCATCGGTTGTGATTTGCCATGCCACGACTCAGTGGTTTTTCCACCCGTTGCGATCATTGCCAAAGTTGGAATTTGCTTCAAATCATGAATATTCGCCGCATCTTGATAATCAAAACGCAAACCCAACTCAAAGAACCGCACACGGCTTTGCTGACGATTAATGTTGTATTGAACACATGGAATTAGGCTTGAAAGTAATGTTGAACGCATCACTGCTAAATCACTTGAGATTGGGTTTGCCAATGCCAAAGGATTTACAGCTGAGTTTAATTGCTTTTCAAGCTTCAAGTCTGCAAAACTAAAACTGATTGCTTCTTGATAACCCAAAGTCACCAAAGTTTGACGTAACTGTGGTAATTCAAACTGGTCTTGATGTTTTGCCAATTTCACATCAATCACAGGCAAGCTGATTTGAATATTGTCATAGCCGTGAATACGTGCAACTTCTTCGATCAGGTCTTGGTAGATTGCCATATCATAACGATGTGATGGAGGAACAACAGACCACTCACCTACTGCTTTCACAGTCACCGCACAACCTAAGCGTTGTAGTGCATCAGTAATGAAATCTGATTCAACCTGATAACCCAACAACTGATCGACTTGAGCCTGATTCAATTCAATTGCTTCACGCGTAGGAAGCACTGTTTGATTTTCAGCAATCGTAATCGGACCAAATTCACCGCCCGCAAGTTCTTGAATCAACTGTGATGCACGGTGCATCGCAATGATTGGTAATTCAAAGTCCACACCACGTTCATAACGCTGAGAAGCATCTGTGTGTAAACCAAACTTGCGCGCACGACCCGCAATTGTAAGCGGTGCAAAGAATGCTGACTCTAAGAAGATTTCCGTAGTTTCATCGGTTACAGATGACGATAAACCACCCATGATCCCTGCGATTGCTAGCGCTTTTTTATCATCTGCAATAACCATCACATCTTCAGAAAGCTCAACGTCTTGTTCATTCAATAACGTTAGTTTTTCAGCAGCCGTTGCTTGACGAACCTGTACTGAGCCTTCAACTTTTCCACCATCAAATGCATGCAGTGGTTGACCAAGCTCCATTAGTACATAGTTGGTAATATCAACCAAAATACTGTGCTGGCGGATACCTGAACGAGCTAAAGCACGCTCCATCCATACAGGCGTAGGGGCTTTGGTATTTACATTTTTAATTACACGACCTAAGTACCGCGGGCAACCTTCTGTTGAAACAACAACTTTCTTTTCATCAGAGATTGTTGCTGCAACTTCTTTAATTTCAGGCGCTGTTACAGGCAATTGGTTAATCACACCAATTTCACGGGCAATACCGCGGATACTGAAACAGTCACCACGGTTCGGTGTAATACTGATGTCAATTACATTGTCATCAAGTTCTAAGTATTCACGGATATTCATGCCTACAGGTGCATCCGCAGGCAATTCTAATAAGCCATCAATCTTATCTTCTAAATCAATTTCAGAAGCACCGCACAGCATCCCTTGTGATTCGATACCACGAAGTTTGCCTTTTTTAATTTTAAAATCACCTGGTAATACAGCACCAATGGTCGCAACAGGCGCTTTCATGCCAACACGTACATTTGGTGCGCCACATACAATTTGTAATGGCTCACCTGAACCAATATTCACTGTTGTTACACGTAAACGATCCGCATCTGGATGTTGTTCAACTGTGAGTACTTCACCAACAACCACACCTGTAAATGCTTTTGCAGCAGGTGCAAGCTCATCGACTTCAAGACCTAACATCGTCAATTGATCAGACAGAGTATCGCTATCAATTGCAGGGTTTACCCATGTACGTAGCCAATTTTCGCTAATTTTCATTAATAAAAACCTATATATCTAAATTCTTAAATTCCTCTGCTCCGCCTTTAATAAGGAAGATAACCCTGTGTCCTGTAGTGACGCCCACCTTCGTTTAGAAGAGGTCAGGGAGAGGTTTTATAAATAAATTCTTTAAGCAAACTGGCGTAAGAAACGCACATCGTTTTGGTAGAACATACGCAGATCATTGATGCCGTAACGTAACATTGCAAAACGCTCTACACCTAAACCGAATGCAAAGCCTTTGTATTTCTCAGGATCAATGCCAGCAGCTTGAAGTACGTTTGGATGTACCATACCGCAACCCAATACTTCTAACCATTTGCCACGCTCATCCATAATATCGACTTCAGCACTTGGCTCAGTGAATGGGAAGTAAGATGGACGGAAACGTACTTTCAAATCTTTTTCAAAGAATTCATTCAACAAGTTAACCAACAAACCTTTCAGTTCTGCGAAGCTGGTGTTTTCAGCAACATACAAACCTTCAATTTGATGGAACATTGGTGAATGTGTCTGATCTGAGTCACAACGATATACGCGACCCGGACATACGATACGAATCGGCGGTTGAGTTGTTTCCATAGTACGTACTTGAACACCAGATGTATGCGTACGAAGTAAATGGTTCGCATCAAAATAGAAGGTGTCATGCATTGCACGTGCAGGGTGATGCCCCGGAATATTCAATGCTTCAAAGTTATGATAGTCATCTTCAACTTCTGGACCAGTTGCAACGGTAAAACCCGCTTTAGTAAAGAACTGACAGATACGCTCTTGAACTTGAGTAACTGGATGAATACTTCCCACAGTCTGACCACGACCAGGTAACGTAATATCAATTTGTTCGCTTGCCAATTTTTGTTCTAAGGCAGCTTTTTGTAATGCTGTTTGACGCTCGGTCAAAGCTGCTGTAATCGCTTCACGTACAGCATGAATTTGAGCACCGAAAACTTTACGTTCTTCAGGGTCCATTTTACCCAGTGCTTTCGATTGTTCAGCAAGCTGGCTTTTCTTACCCGTAAACTGCACTCGTACTTGATCGAGTGTAGCAAGGTCTTGAGCTGCTGCAATGGCAGCGAGCGCTTCAGTGGTCAGGGCTTCCAGTGACATAGTAACTCTCAAAGCAACAATATAAGAAAAATAATATAACTGCACATTCTAACAGTTTTTATGCAGTAGGATGAAGCCTACTCTTCAGTAAATCTACAGGAAAAATAGATAGTGAATTTGATTAGTAATTTGATTTATAAAAAGGATAAGATAAACGTATTGTCACCAAGAAGATGAATAATGGCACTTGATCCAATTTGGAAGCAACAGCTCACACTTGTCACTTATGGGAATGAGTTCCTCAGTCAAAAGTTGAATTTTAACCAATGGGTGAATCACTCGATTTTCAATCAGCACTATTTGGCATTTCGTGACCTAAATTCACAACATTTACTTGCACAGCATTTTCAAGTCTGGCTCGAAGGTTTAAAACATCAAGGGGTTACTCAACTGAGCTTGCACAACTCTAGCTTGCTTTTAGATGAGAAAAATCCAAATCCAAATGTTGAACTATTGCCTTATGCACATTTCATCGTAAGTCATGTTAGTAGTAATCACAAAACAGCATGGATTTGCGGTAAAGAGTTAGCATCTTGGTACACCGCAGACAATGATTATGATGTTCCATCTACTCAAAAGATCCCAACACGTGTCGAAACCATGTGGCGTCATGAACTGAATGCAAGCCATGCTAAACGTGTGGAGACTGATTTAGTCCAACCGAATTGGGAAGATATTCACGTCTATACGGACAATGAACTCTTTGATCGTCCTCTCGCTCAAGGACTGATTCCACCTGTAGAACTTGGACAATCTTACTTTGGCTATCACAAACAAACAGAATTACTCGATTCTTCATCTAAAAGTTTAGATCTACCATTATTGCCTGATGCATATAATGCCACCTATGCACATGAAACACTGATTCGCTTAGAAGCACTAGATCAAGCTTTAGAGAAAAAGCTGAAACAACCGTTTAATGATCTTGGTGAGGCTATGACTTCTGAAGAGATTCTGAATATCCGCCATTTCCGTCAAAAACTTGAAGATTTAACTGCCAAATTTGTGACTAAAGTTGCCAATCATTATAAAACTGCACGACTCACACCGATTGCCGTTACTTCACCTTTTGATACTCCTACTGAAACAAGTAATCAAAAACGTTTCTTTCAAAATGAAGCTGAGAACTCAAGTCAAAAAAATGCAGCTCCCTCAACACCTAAAGCAGGCAAAACGGGCGTGCTTACTCTGATTATCATCACTGCAATCATTTGTATATGTGCATATTATTTTGGGCTTTAAAGGGATTTTAGAAAATTTTTAATTTCTGAACGAGAACATAATCGAATCCAGTGAATATGAGCGTATTCATTGGATTGCATCATTTGTAGATATTTGTGTTGATTTTTCTTATGGGTTTTAATCATCCACCAAATAATAGAATCTTTCGTCAATATCATCCTCAAACTTTCCCGATTATTTGAATTTGGCCATAATTTCTGCTTTGAAATTACACGAAGAAGCGCCCTTTTAACTGAACGAAACAAATTGATATGAAAGGGTAAATCTAGCCAAATAACAGCATCAATCTCTTTCCATTTAATGACATGCGAACGAGTATCATAGTTTCCATCGATAACATAACCTCCCACCGCCCGATCCATTTCTTTTTGTATTTTCTCAAGAAATAGTTCGTCTGTAGACTCAACCCAATCATCTAACCAAAATAAATCATCGAGTTCGATATAACTTAGACCTAATTTCTGAGCAAGTGCTTTAGAAAAAGTACTTTTCCCTGATGCAGATGTTCCGACTACATTAATTCTTTTCACACCATCCTCTACACATGAGTCTTCTTTTTTATTGAATTGCTCACACTACTTCAATCGTAAGATAAGTCATCTTCATCAACATTGATAAAATCTGGTTCTGGCATCACTTCAAATCTCACCGCTTTTACTGCATTCAAATTCGTCATTTTTGCTTTCGCCACTCGATGCATTCCATCCATAATCCGCCCTTCAGGACAGAGAATAATGGGATAACTTAGATCAGCTTGTTGTACCAATTGGAAGTGATTTATCAAGTCCTGCGTCGTTGGATAATGATTTGGAAACCAATAGGGTTCATGCAACTCTTTAATTTCATCTAAGCAAACTTGGATTACTGGCAAATTTGAGCTTTGAAGAATGAGCTGATCTACATCCCAAATATAAGTATCTTCACCGACCTTTCTAAAATGATACTGTTTTCGCATTTACAATACCCTCAATTTAATTTGAAGATTTTTTATTTAAATAACTATTGTTTGGTGCAGCAAATATAAACCACAAAAAATAAAAAAGACCGCTAAAAAGCGGTCTTTTTTAAGTCATAAAGACTTATGCAGCTAACGCATCTTTAGCTTTAGAAGCTAAAGCTGTGAATGCAACTGCATCATGCATAGCGATGTCAGCAAGAACGCGACGATCGATAATTACTTGAGCTTTTTTCAAGCCAGCAATCATACGGCTGTATGACAAACCGTTTAAACGAGCACCAGCATTGATACGTGCAATCCACAAAGCGCGGAATTGACGTTTCTTTTGACGGCGGTCACGGTAAGCATATTGACCTGCTTTGATTACAGCTTGGAACGCTACGCGATATACGCGTGAACGAGCGCCATAGTAACCTTTAGCACGAGCAAGAATTTTTTTATGACGACGATGCGCCTGTACACCACGTTTTACACGAGCCATTTATAAATCTCCTTAGATGTATGGGCACATACGGCGAACTGAAGCAACGTCACTTACGTGAACCATTACACAGCCGCGTAATTGACGAATACGCTTAGCAGATTTTTTGGTCAAAATGTGGCGTTTGAACGCTTGTTTACGCTTAAAACCGTTAGCAGTCGCTTTAAAGCGTTTAGCTGCACCACGGCGAGTTTTCATCTTAGGCATAACAACCTCTTTTGAACACCTGTTCGGAACGTCTGCACCATTGCAAAACGACCTGCAGGTAAGGGAACGAATATTCTAAAGCATATTTGTTTAAAACAAAAGCACAAACACCACTTTCTCTCATGCATCGGACAGAAGACTTAAAGGCTACTTGATCATCACTTTTATTCAATTTTCAAATTAAGCTTTCATGCAAGTAATCAATAATTGCATCTAGACTCTCACTCTTTCCACGGTTTACGTTAAAATGCATCACAACTTAAAATCATTCACATCTAGCTGTACACACAGAAGACTTAAAACTATGAAATCACTTGCCTGCATCACCTTTGCTCTACTGTGTGCAAATACTATAGCTCATAGCCAAACAGCAGAAACAGTTGCAAAACTGGGTGTGCAAACCATGATGGCTGAGCCTGCTCATTTAACCACGCGTATAGAATGGGTTAAATTTCCCAAAGTCGATTTCCAAGACTCAGATCTATCAGGTCGTGATCGTGTTGCGATCGTTCGTGTAAAGGCCAATGAGTCAGGTAAAGTTGTTGAGGCTTCCATTAAAGAAAGTACAGGTTTAGCTAAACTTGATCAAAAACTTGTAAATGCGGTATTTAAAAGTAAAACAAAACCTTTTGTAAAAGAAGGCAATGAGCTTGCCATTATCGGTTATCAAGTCTTTAGCTTAAACTTAAGTGAAAATGATGGATCAGCATGTATCTATACATTTGATTCAAAAGTATGGAATGCCCAACAAGCAGATCAAAAAGTTCCTTTTCAATACCTGACTCAACCCAAGTTAAAGATCAATACTGATGATTTAAATGACCACAATCGCAAAGTTAAATTCAGCTTCAAAGTCAATAAACATGGTGAAGTGAAAAGCTCGAAGATTACAAAAGGCTCAGGGCTATATCGTTTAGATCAACAGATACTTTCTGCTGTGAATCAAGCAAAAGTGGATGTTCCTAGAAAATACTGGATTTATAAAAAATCTAAACTTAAAGATGAAATTATTTTCGACATCAGTCATTGTAATTAAAATGGTCAAACAAGGTTTTGTTATAAATTTCTATTTCAATGCAAAACCTTTTATATCTTAGGTTAATAATTAACTACTCAACTTAAAGCACTTAGAACAATGAATAAAATTTTAATTTTCACTTTAGGCTTATCTTTGACACCTGTGGTGATGGCAGAAAAAACAACTAAAGATTTAACAACTATAGATCAATACAGTGGAATAAGTTGGGTCAGAAAACCTCAGGTGAGAGTCACAGATCGGGAACTTGAGGGTAAAAGTCGTCAAATTATAGTACGCGTTCATGTCAATACTTTCGGTAACATCGAAAGAACAGAAATTACTAAAAGCTCAGGTCTTGTTTCTTTAGATCATAAAGTTGAACGTGCAGTGATGAATTCTAAATTTAGACCCTATAAAAAAAAATGGGATTGCAATGCCTTTTATTGCAAAGCAACCTTTTCAATTTAGCGTAACTGAAAGTCCTCGAGCTTCAGCTTCCAAGAGTGAGACACCTTCATGTACAGTTGGCTTTAACTCCGATCAATGGCAAGCGCAGCAAAAATCTGAAAAATTTGCATTTCGCTATATATCAAAGCCACAAATTTATTTCCTCCTCTCAGAACTAGGACATCAAAATCGTTCTGTTCATGTGGCTTTTAAACTATCTAAGAAGAATAAAGTCTCAGACTTACAAATCATCGAGAGTTCTGGAAAAACACATCTAGATACTCAGGTTTTAAAATCTCTTCAAAATGCAAAATTTGATGCACAAAGAAAATTTTATCAATTTTACAAATTAAAATTTACAGATCGAGTTTATTTTAATATCGAAGATTGCGTATAAACACAGCGCTGACAACCCTTCAAAAAACACCTTTAAAGATCAAATATACACACATATATCTTCCGATTTTTGCAATGGACACAACCCATAAAAATCGGATGAAATTTTCCTTCATCAATCCTGCAATCAAAGTAATTGGATCACCAATGATTGGCACCCAACTCAATAGCAAAGACCAAAATCCATATTTATGATAAATATTCTGCGCTTGATTCAGCTTAACTTCAGAGACAGGAAACCATTTCTTATCTTTGAACTGCTCGACCTTCAATCCAAGATACCAATTCACGCAAGAGCCTAAGATATTCCCCAGACTTGCGACAGCAATCAGGATGAGCGCAGAGTGTTCAGCCTGAATCAACAATCCAACAAGAACCGCCTCAGACTGTAGAGGCAGCAATGTTGCCGCCCCAAAAGCAGAAAGAAAAAGAAAAAATAAACTCAGCATTAAAGCCCTAGCTTTTTCTTGGTGGCTTTATATTCATAGATCGACCATGCAATTGCCACAATCAGAAGTAAGTAGCGACTAAAATCATAACGCTGTGTCAAAGGACGAATCACCTCTCGTAACATTGCCTGATCTTCGGTCGCTAAACGCGTAACGACAGATTGAATATGAACTGCCTCAGCAATCAACAGTACTAAACATCCGACCAATCCCACAATAATTCCCGCATAAATTCGTGGATTGGTCTCGATCATCTTCGTGAGATTTAAAATAAATGTTTTCATAACCAATTTACTCAATAAAAAACCACCATGGCGGTGGTTTGATTCTTCACTTTTATCTTATCACAACTCTATGCACACTGTTATTTCACACTGATGTTCGATAATGCTTTATGAACTGCTGGGCGTTGTTGTAATCGTTCCATGTATTTTTGAACATTTGGAAATTCATCAAGTTTAACCCCCTGCCATTCGTAGCGCATTAACCAAGGGAAAATCGCCATATCTGCAATTGAATAATCACCTGCAACATAATCCTGCCCAATCAACTGACGATCAAGCACGCCATATAAACGCTTCGTCTCAGCTTGATAACGCTCAATCGCATACGGAATTTTTTCAGGCGCAAACTGACTAAAGTGATGGTTTTGTCCCAACATTGGTCCTAAACCACCCATTTGCCACATCAACCATTGTTCCACTTCGACACGCTGTTGCTCATCTTGAGGATAAAACTGTCCAGTCTTACGTCCTAAATATTGAAGGATTGCACCTGATTCAAAGATAGAGATCGCTTCACCGCGAGGACCTTGCTGATCGACAATTGCAGGAATTTTATTATTGGGAGAGATTCTTAAAAAGTCTGCTTGAAATTGATCATTCTCTAAAATATTGATTGGAAAAATTTGATAGTCCAATCCCATTTCTTCTAATGCAATCGTAATTTTAAGTCCATTGGGCGTACCCCAATAATATAAATCGATCATATGATTTTTATACTCCGCTCACCATTTCGGTGCTTTGCTACACAACATAATAGAACTCCACCTAAACAACAAGATCGTTTTATATGCATATTCTTAAATCAGTCATGTTTTTTATTTCTTAATTTTAAATACTGACCAAAACCATATTTTTTATTTTAAATATGCTTATGCGCAATTGATCTATAGTTTATGGAATAACATACCCATCCGTGACTCCAAATGTGTTGCTCTTAAAGAAAAAATAACTCCATGAATTGTTATTAAGAGATTTTTTCGAAAGAAGCTGAGCAGACTAAAAACACTTCAAGCCAGTTCATTTGAACATAATAATGAATTCAAACTATCTTCTTCTCCATAAAAAAAGCCCTGCAATCGCAGGGCTTTTTTTATGTCAGCAACGTATGTTATTTTTTCTTTTTCGGTCCAATTAACATACCCATTTGACGACCTTCCATTTTTGGCGCTTGTTCAATGACACCGAATTCAGCAACGTCAGCTTCAATTTTTTGTAATTGAGCTAAACCTAACTGTTGGTGAGCCATTTCACGACCACGGAAACGTAGAGTAATTTTAACTTTGTTACCTTCTTCTAAGAAACGAAGAATGGCACGCAGCTTGATGTTGTAATCACCAACGTCTGTACCAGGACGTAACTTAATTTCTTTCACCTGAACTTGATGCTGCTTTTTCTTCGCATCTTTTTGCTTTTGCTTCAGATCAAATAAATGTTTGTTAAAGTCCATGATTTTACAAACAGGTGGCTCTGCATTCGCTACGATCTCTACAAGATCAAGCTCAACTTCTTCCGCAGCACGCAATGCTTCAGCTAAAGAAACGATGCCCTTTTGCTCTCCTTCAGCACCAACGAGACGTACTTCTTTTGCACGGATCTCGTCGTTTAATGCAGGACGATTGCTTTTAGCACCTTGTTGTTGGTTACGGTCAGGCTGTTTAATCTTTCTTACTCCACAATATACCGGCCACGTTCGGCTACGGCTGCTTTCACTAGGTCAACGAAGGCATCAATTGACATAGTACCTAAATTTGTTCCAGAGCGAGTACGTACGTTTACTGTACCTTCCTCAACTTCACGGTCTCCAAGAACCAATAAGTAAGGAATACGCTCTAATGTACGCTCACGAATCTTAAAGCCGATCTTCTCATTTCTCAAGTCTGAAATCGCTCGAATGCCATTTTCTTGCAGTTTAGCGACCACTGACCCACATGCTTCCGCTTGAGAATCGGTAATGTTCATGACGCATGCTTGGACTGGAGCCAACCATGGTGGCATAAAGCCTGCGTAGTGTTCAATTAGTATACCAATAAAACGTTCGAAACTGCCAAGAATCGCACGATGTAACATCACAGGATGATCACGATCGTTATCTTCAGTGACAAATGACGCATCTAGACGCACTGGTAAGTTAAAGTCACACTGTATTGTACCGCACTGCCAGATACGACCTAAACAATCTTTTAAAGAAAATTCAATTTTCGGACCGTAGAATGCACCTTCACCTGGTTGAAGATCCCATTCAAGACCTGCAGCATCAAGAGCATCTGCCAAAGATTTTTCAGCAACATCCCAAAGTTTATCATCACCCACGCGTTTTTCAGGACGTGTAGACAATTTCATTTGAACTTCTTCAAAGCCAAAGTCTTTATAAACATCTAAAGTCAGTTTAATGAAGTCTGCAACTTCTTGACCAATCTGTTCAGTGGTACAGAAAATATGTGCATCATCTTGAGTAAAGCCACGAACACGCATAATACCGTGTAAAGAACCCGATGGTTCGTTACGGTGGCATGAACCAAACTCAGCCAAACGAATCGGAAGATCACGGTAAGATTTTAAACCTTGGTTGAACACTTGCACGTGACAAGGACAGTTCATTGGTTTGATTGCGTAGTTACGGTTTTCAGAATGCGTCGTAAACATGCCATCGGCATAGTTTGCAGCATGACCTGACTTTTCCCAAAGTGTAAAATCTACAACCTGTGGTGTACGAATTTCTTGGTAACCATTGTTTTGCTGAATTTTACGCATGTATTGTTCTAATACTTGGTAAATCGTCCAACCATTTGGATGCCAAAACACCATACCCGGTGCTTCTTCTTGCATATGGAACAAGTCTAAAGCTTTACCAATTTTACGGTGGTCACGCTTTTCAGCTTCTTCAATACGTTTTACATAAGCAGCAAGTTGCTTCTTGTCTGCCCAAGCAGTACCGTAAATACGTTGTAGCTGTTCATTTTTCGCATCACCACGCCAGTAAGCACCTGACATCTTAGTAAGCTTGAATGATTTTAAGAATTTAGTATTGGGTACGTGTGGACCACGACACATATCTACATATTCTTGATGATAGTAAAGACCCATTTGAGTCTCATTCGGCATATCATCAATTAAACGTAATTTATAATCTTCGCCACGTGATTTAAACACTTCAATCACTTCAGCGCGTGGTGTCATTTTTTTAATAACATCATAATCTTCATCGATCAGCTTTTTCATGCGTGCTTCGATGGCTGCGAAATCATCTAATGTAAATGGTTTTTCGCTGAAGATATCGTAATAGAAACCTTCCTCAATAACAGGACCAATGACCATTTTTGCTTCAGGGAACAATTGTTTAACAGCATGACCCACTAAATGCGCGCAAGAGTGGCGAATGATTTCGACACCTTCATCATCTTTAGGTGTGATGATTTGAACTGTTGAATCTTCTGTAATTAAGTCAGAAGCATCAACAAGACGATCATTAACACGACCTGCGACTGTATTTTTTGCAAGACCTGGTCCGATGCTGAGCGCAACGTCCATAACTGAAACCGCTTGATCAAATTGCTTTTGATCACCGTTCGGCAAAGTAATAATTGGCATAAAAAATCCTTAAGGAGTGATGCCCCGTACCATAGGGCATGTCACCGCGAGATTATGATCGAGGAAACCCTCAAAAGATAAAATCGGTGCAACCAAAATAATGTGCGAAAATTTTACACCCTTATTTAATTTTTATAAACCATTCACCAAAATTTAACAGCGATCTTATTAAAAATGTGACAAAATTCTCAAAATTTCATTTTTTATAACAATAACTTTTTTGAGATTAACATGAGAATTAAAGCAAAAATTCGATCGAATGTACTGATTACATCTGTTGTAACAGCATCTGTATTACTGAGTGCATGTGGCGGTGGTGGGGATGGTCTTTCCATTACCGATAATATTGATCAAAACCAAGCAATTCAATGTTTGAATGGTATCCCTAAAAATTTAAAAACGAAGGGCGACGGCGTTCTTTCACAGGAACTGTTTGGGCTTGAAACTGATATTCAAAACAACCAATCCATTCTATTCTTTACCTCAAACGTTCTTGAACAAGGCGTGTGGTATGAAAGAATCAGTCAACTCATTCCGAATAATGTGCCAAGCAGTTTTAGTGAGTTTGATTCAGGCTACCAAATTTCACCAAAGTTACTCACAACTCAGTTTAAACAGCAAGTTGGATCAACCGGTTTTCCTGCTGGATACGTTTTATCGCAAAATCAAGAAGCGTTTCAATTTGTTTCTTTTAGCGATAATTGCAATATGCAATCGGAACGTCAAATTGCTACGCATTTGAAGACGATTGATCTTAGTGGTAAAAAAATCTCTGATTTGATTGCTTACTATGAACTCAATGCGACTCAAAAAGATCGCTTAATTCCTTCATTTCTTTATCAAAACATCGTATCAAATCAAGTGCTTTATCAAAAACTTTCTACAAGCACAGCAACATTCCCTGTCAACTCTAAAATTTACTATGTTAATCAGATGATTTACACACAACCCATCATCGACTTTTTTGATAAGAAACTTACTTCATTTAATAATTTAGATGCATATAGTAGCCATCCAGATAATACACTTCCAAGCGGTTATAGCTGGAAGAGGGATCAATTCGCAGGTCAAAATGTCGTGTATCCAGTAGATATTAAAACTGGGAAATATGCTTATTTGCAAAACAAAGGTATATATCCAGCAATTCAATACAACGGAAAGATTTATGAAGGTGAAGGTGTGATTCCGGGTGATTTCATGGAATACAGTAAAAATGATCCTGCTGATGACTTTGAAATGGACACTACATATTTTAATAAAATAGCAGCTCAAACTTTCGCTGAAGTGATTCGTTGAAGTAAAAAATAAAATTTAGTTTTAGTTTTATCTAGTGAATGACATTCCAATATGACTTTGAAATGGCTCATGAGATGTTTAACCATGTCATGAGCCACATACGTTGAAGTACTCTCGACTTATTTTACGTTTAAGGTTTTAACTCAAGTAGTAAATTTTTAAGGTTATAAGCTCAATTATCTCACACATAGAATTCTGCAAACCATAATTTTAACAACTGTCGATTATGCTTATGTCATACTATTTCAAAGATTTTATTTGAACGATTTAAAACAAAAAATCATTAAAACTTCAATTCATTAACCCACCCAAAATATATAGGCAGGTGACATGCAATCTCATCCATTACTTTCGTTTAGCCAACTTGAACCGTTAAAACCAACTTATGCACTCGCAGCCAATGTCGATCTCGTTGTTTTAAGACTTGAAGAAAATGATCCCGAGAAAGTTGTAGTCATGTATGGGCGGTGTCAACATCGTGGCGCATTGATGTCAGATGCCCACATTCAAGGTGATAAAATCGTCTGTGGTCTACATGGCTCACATTACAATTATAAGACTGGGATTAACCCTCGCTATATCACCCATAATCTTCAAAAATTTAAAGCATGGATTGAAAATGATACGGTTCATGTTGATCTTGAAGAAATTGCAGCTTGGGAAGAAAAGCATCCACAAAACTTTAAACGAGATCAATATCAAGGACTTTATGCAGACTCACAAAGTGCACCTGAAGAGCCACATAATAAATTTATTTTAGATTTAGCTAAAAATGGTTTAACTAAGTTTGGACATCATGGTCCAAGTGCTGCAATGGGTGTTCCTTTTGATAAGTTACCAAAATGGGAAGATATCCAAATGGTCACGGCTCAATTGTGGAAAATTCCCTTGTTAGATGATGCTCATGTATCTACCGAAGTCATTATTGGACCCAATGCTAAAAAACCACTGAAATTAGATATTCCTCTGTTTGTATCTGACATGAGTTTTGGTGCATTGTCTCAAGAGGCAAAAGTTGCATTGTCTCGTGGCGCTGAGCTCGCTGGCACAGGAATCTGTTCAGGTGAAGGTGGCATGTTGGATGATGAACAAGCTTCGAATTCTAAATACTTTTATGAACTGGCTTCAGGTCGTTTCGGCTATGACATTGAAAAAGTTAAAAAGTGTCAGGCTTTCCATTTTAAAGGCGGGCAAGCAGCGAAAACAGGTACAGGTGGTCACTTACCTGGTCATAAAGTCGTCGGTAAGATCGCTGAAGTTCGTGGCTTGCCTGAAGGTCAAGCTGCGATCTCTCCTGCAACATTCCCAGACTGGACTGATCTTTCTCAATATAAAGCTTTTGTAGACTATGTCCGTGAAGAAACAGGTGGTATTCCTATCGGTTTTAAACTTTCAGCTCAGCATATTGAACGTGATATTGATGCAGCTTTAAGTATAGGTGTGGACTACATCATTCTAGATGGCCGTGGTGGTGGTACAGGTGCTGCTCCTACATTGTTCCGTGACAATATCTCTGTACCCACTATTCCAGCTTTAGCACGAGCACGTCGTCATTTAGATCGCTTAGGTCGTCGTGACATTAGCCTAGTCATTACAGGTGGGCTTCGTGTTCCAGCCGATTTCATTAAAGCCTTGGCACTTGGAGCAGATGCAATTGCCGTTTCAAACTCAGCGATGCAAGCCATCGGTTGCCTAGGTATGCGTGCATGCCAAACCAATGACTGCCCTGTCGGTGTTGCGACTCAGCAAGACCATTTACGTCGTCGCTTAGAAATTGAAAAATCAGCACAACAATTGGCAAATTTCTTTAATGCATCAACCGAACTTATGAAAGTCATGGCACGTGCATGTGGTCATGATCATTTAAATCAGTTCAATCTCAGCGATCTGACCACTTGGAAAAGAGAAATCAGTGAATTAGCAGGGATTGAATACGGTGGTATTCGATAAAATTACTTTTAAAAACTAAAATTAAAAAAGCCTATTCATCAATATGAGTAGGCTTTTTTAGTTTGGGATGTTCAATCTCCTGAACTCATCCATGCATTTATGAATGGCTGATACAGAACCTCACTAAAAAATACAATTGATGAAATAACACACGACTAAAGCCTAAAGGACTTTTTCAGAAAAAATTCTTATCTTGTAGTGAGGAAGAATAATTATAGTTTTGGAGAAAGACCATGGTCAGTGCTTATGATGAATTACCGCGCACACCTGCAAATTTTGTTGCTTTATCGCCTTTGCGTTATTTAGAACGTGCTGCATACATCTACCCTGACCAAGCTGCCATTATTCATGGACAACGTCATATTACATGGCGTGAAAAATACAATCGTTGTCGCCAATTTGCTCACCAACTGCAAAATCTTGGCATTAAAAAGAATGATACAGTCTCCGTACTTCTTCCAAACGTCCCTGCCATGTTGGAAGCGCACTTTGCTGTTCCAATGTCAGGCGCTGTTCTCAATACATTAAATACACGATTAGATGCTAAAACCTTAGCATTCATGCTCGAACATGCAGAATCAAAAGTTCTGTTGGTTGATCCTGAATTTTCCGGACTTGCACAAGAAGCTTTGGCACTACTAGATCAAGATATTTATGTGATTGACGTTGCTGATACTGAATATGAAAATCATGCAACTACCGCTTTAATTGGTCAAATCGAATATGAAGAATGGCTCAAAGGTGGTGACGCTAATTTTGAATGGCATCTTCCACAAGATGAGTGGGATGCAATCAGTCTAAGCTACACTTCAGGTACAACAGGCAACCCTAAGGGTGTGGTTTATCACCACCGTGGCGCTTATATCAATGCAGCCAGTAATATCATTGCCTGTGGCATGACACCTCGTGCAACTTACCTCTGGACGCTCCCATTATTCCACTGTAATGGCTGGTGCTTTGGCTGGACGATGGCTGCTAATGGTGGTACTAACATTTGTTTACGTAAAGTTGACCCTGAATTAATTTTCAAATTGATTGCCGAACATAAAGTTGATTATTTCTGTGGTGCGCCTATTGTCCTTTCTATGATGATCAATGCACCGAAAGAAAAACAGATTCCAATTGAGCATCGTGTAGAAGTCATGGTTGCAGGTGCTGCACCTCCAGCAGCAATCATTGAAGGTATGCGCAATCTTGGTGTCAACGTGACTCACGTTTACGGTTTGACTGAAACCTATGGTCCATCTGCACTGTGTGCTTCTCAAGCAGGCTGGAGTGAGCTTTCTATTCAAGAGCAAGCTCAACTACATTCACGCCAAGGTGTACCTTATCCTCTTCAAGATGGCATGAAAGTCCTTGATCCAGAAACGATGCAACCTGTACCAAATGATGGCTCAACCATGGGCGAAATTATGTTCCGTGGCAACATTGTCATGAAAGGCTATTTAAAAAATAAACAAGCCACTGAAGAAGCATTTGCGGGTGGATGGTTCCATACAGGTGACTTAGCAGTATCTCAACCTGATGGTTATGCAAAAATCACTGACCGCTCTAAAGATGTGATTATTTCAGGTGGTGAAAATATTTCCTCTCTTGAAGTTGAAGAAATCCTTTATCAACACCCTGCCGTGATGACCGCAGCTGTGGTTGCAAAACCTGATCCACGTTGGCAAGAAGTACCATGCGCATTTATTGAACTCAAACATGGTGCTGAGGCAACACCTGAAGAGATTATTGAGTACTGCAAACAACATCTTGCACGCTTCAAAGTACCTAAAGATATTGTCATTACTGAAATTCCAAAAACATCGACAGGAAAATTACAAAAATTCGTACTTCGTGAATGGGCAAAAGAGCGTGCTGTCGGTGAATTCACCTAAGTATTAAAAAGCTTTCAGCTATAGACTTCCTGAGATATAAAATAAAAAAGCGATCCAATTGGTCGCTTTTTTATTTTAAAATTTTGCATGCATTTGTTTACGAATAAATAACCGATTCAACTTCAAAATGAGCATGTGGTCTAATTACAATCGCCTGACGACAAATACCCTCTTCCGCACGTTGCCGTTCAAAAATATCAGCCGGCATCGCTTCAAAAGAATCAAAAAATTGAACTTCAAACTCATCTATATCATAGATCAATGAGTGGTTACCGACTCCGTCCAAAGTGTCGTAATAGACAATGACCCATGCACCTTGTTGAACTTCATTGACAAGTTCTGCATAACTGAGTGCAGACTGAACTTGTATATTTAGGCTTTGTGCAGCTTGATACAGTGCGGGTTCATTTTCATGTTGATCTAAATCTTCATCCGTATGAAATGCCACATCAAAACCCAATCGTTTCAATCCTACAGCCAATCCTATACCAAAGGTTCCAACCTCTATTTCATAGCCTAAAATCTCAAGTAGTTGATCTAAGGCGATATTAATTTCACAATGCTGTAGCACCATCCATACAGCAAATACACCACAATTTGACTCAAGATTCTGCAATTCTTCAGGTACGACTAAACTCATGTGAGGACTCATATGGACGATGTAACATCATTACTTAGTCCAAGTATTTAATAATCATTGGATTTAGCTTAGACACAGATCCAAATCAACATCTTTAAACTAGGCTTGATAAAGCTTTAAATACACAAAAATGTGATATCTAAAATGTAAAAAAGCGACCAAGGTCGCTGAATTACAGTGCTCAAAATGCTTAAAACTTTAAGCATTTCAGCTCTATTAACACATTATGAATTTTCAGAAATCAATGCAACTTGCTGAACATAATTGGTTAAATTCAATTTTGATTGTGCAACTGCTTCTTCGCCCAACTGCTGCTTAATATCACGTTCAATACGCAAAATATGTTGGCGAATAGGGTGATGTTCGGCTGCATTATACATCTTCATGAATTCTTTAATCGCAGGATCACCTTGAGCAATCATACGATCAACCCAACGATGTAATTGTGCGGTCTTCTTTAAACCTTGTTGAGGTGTTAAATAAGACAAGATCACCGTTTCATCTTCATTACGCAATAATTTACCAATACGTAAAAATTGACGACGGCGAGCCTCACCCGAAGTGATCAATTGCACATCCAAAAGCGCTTCAATTAAACGCTCTTCCACGGGCAGACTCATGATTTTCTTTTTTGGCAACTCAGCGAGTTGCGCACCTAAAGCAGCCATACGTTGTACAGCTTTCTTTTGTTCAGTTTTACTTGCACGCCCTTCTAAAGACTCAAAATCATCTTCAGTAAAACGTTGCGATCGACGTGCCACGATTATTCAGCCTCGTAAAATTTTGCTGCGAATAGTGCTTGAACCTCAGACAAAGCTTTTTCTTCGTCTGCCCCATCAACCACTAATCGTAAAGTTGTACCTTTGCCTGCACCAAGCATCAGCAATGACATGATATTTTTGGCATCAACTAATTTATCGCCCTTACCAATTTGAATCGAACTACGAAACTTGGTAGTAACTTCGATGAGCTTGCCAGATGCACGCGCATGTAATCCTAATTTGTTAATAACGTCAACAGTTGTGTCAATCATGACCAGTGCTTCATTTCTCTATGCAAGACTTGAATAGACCATTTTGCCTCAAGAGCCTTTTTCAGTCTATCAACAATATATACAGAACGATGTTGACCGCCCGTACACCCAATAGAAACCGTAATATAATGACGATGCCCTTCTGCAAAGGCAGGTAACCATTTATTTAAAAATTGATGTAGATCATTGTACATTTCATTGGTTTGCTCAAATGAGTCCAAGAAGATTTGCACCGGCTCATCTAAACCAGAATATTTTCTTAACTCATTATCCCAATGCGGATTTGGCAAATGACGCACATCAAAAATAAAATCTGCGTCTAAAGGAATGCCATGCTTATATCCAAATGATTGTAAAATCACGATCAGATTATCAACCTGACCTAATTTGGATAATAAAGTATCTTTCAGGTCATGAACACTTTTATCTGAAGTATCGATCTGAACCGTTGCTTTATGCTGAATCGGGCGCAACAATGTTTTTTCTTCTTGAATACACTCATTCAAACTTTTAAAACGACTGGCTAAAGGATGTGGACGGCGAGATGCACTAAAACGTGCAATCAACTCCTGATCCTTGGTTGTTAAATAAATAACATCGACCGCACCATGTTTTTGTAACTGTTCAAAAACCTGATCGAATTCTTGCAAATCAGCACGAGTACTCCGGACATCGACACCTAAAGCCAATTGTTCTAGATTATTTTCTTGATCTAACTTACCAACAATTTCAGGGAGTAGAGCCAAAGGCAAATTATCAATACAGTAATATCCAAGGTCTTCAAGTACCTGCAAAGCAGATGACTTACCTGAACCCGACTGTCCTGTAACAATAAGAATGCGCTTCATGAAATCTCCATAAATGATGCCTTAGGCTTTAAAGTTCACCTGTAAATTATCAATCAAACGTGTTTTA
Source organism: Acinetobacter sp. CY81 (assembly GCF_059515925.1). NCBI lineage: Bacteria > Pseudomonadati > Pseudomonadota > Gammaproteobacteria > Moraxellales > Moraxellaceae > Acinetobacter > Acinetobacter sp. CY81. Next base: position 318,505 of record NZ_JCAKNC010000003.1, on the reverse strand, counting down.
CCAATTTTAGCAGCAACAAAAAGCACTACATTTTGGTCAAAATTTTCAACTGTTTGAAGCATCGGTGTACGTGCTTCAACATAATCAACAACAAAACCTGCGGTTGTTAACTCTGCTTTGATTTTAGCCAAAACATGATTAAGGTCTTCGCCCGCACGAAGATTTGCTTCAGCCGCTTTTAATGATTGATAAATCACGGGTGCTGTTTGACGATGTTCATCAGACAAATAACCGTTGCGCGAACTCAATGCCAAACCATCTTCCGCACGCGCAATCGGCACACCGATAACTTCAATTGGCATGTTCAAGTCTTGAACCATTTGCTTAATCACAGCCAATTGTTGGAAGTCTTTTTGCCCAAAGAATGCAAAGTTAGGTTGAACAATATTAAATAACTTGGTCACAACGACAGCAACGCCATCAAAGTGCCCTGGGCGCTGTGCACCACACAAATCATCAGTAATCGTACTCACGCTAATGGTGGTTAAGCGAGGTTGCCCTGTACCATACATTTGTTCAACTGAGGGCGCAAAAACAATATCACACCCTACATCAGCTAAAAGATTACTGTCTTGTTCCAAAGTTCGAGGGTAACTATCAAAATCTTCATTTGGACCAAACTGAATGGGATTAACAAAAATACTCACCACAACAACATCACATAATTTACGTGCCTCACGAACAAGGTTCAAATGCCCCTGATGTAAGTTACCCATCGTGGGTACAAACCCAATGGTTTTACGCGCTTGACGAGCACTACTGAGTGATGCAGTTAATCCATGTATTGTTGTTTCAGTTTTCATTCTTTACAGCTCAACTTCTTAGCATTAGACGACTTAGAGTTCGACTTGAAATGTATGTTCTTTCGCAGGGAAAGACTGATCTTGTACGGCAACATGATACGCTTTAATCGCATCTAAAATCGCCATTTCACCTGATTGTTCTTTCATAAAGTTGCGAACAAAACGTGCCACTTTACCAAAGTTCAATCCCAACATATCTTGTACAACCAACACCTGACCATCTGTTTCAGCACCAGCGCCGATACCGATTACAGGCACATTTGGAAACAGTTCAGTGATTTCTTTACCCATTTGTGCAGGTACACATTCAAGTAAAAGTACGGCTGCGCCTGCTTCAACGACAGCTTTACAATCTGCAATTAATTGATCCGCAGCATCGCGTGTCTTCGCTTGTAATTTATAGCCACCAAATACATGAACAGATTGAGGCGTTAAACCCAAATGAACACATACAGGAATGCCATTACGTGTCAAGGTTTGAACGGTTTCACTTAACCAAGCACCACCTTCAATTTTCACCATTTGAGCGCCAGCTTGCATCACCGTTTTTGCATTGATTAATGCATCATTCAATGTTGCATAACTCATAAATGGTAAATCAGTCATGATAAATGAATGTTGATTAGTACGTCGCACTGCAGCCGTATGGTATGCCATATCTGCAACATTCACAGGTAGCGTTGAGTCATGACCTTGAATGGTCATACCCAAAGAATCACCAATTAAAATCGAGTCAATTTCAGCAAGTTCCATTGCCTTTGCCATGCTTGCGTCATAACACGTTAGACATGAAAATCTGCGACCTTGCTGTTTGAATTGTCTTAAATCGCTTAGACTAATCATGACGATGTCCTCTAAAAGTGTTCTTTCGAACATTTGAAAATTAAATATTTACCCAAGATTCATTTGCAAGCACAGTTAAATCACTCTGCTGCACAACATCTAAATCTTTGATCAATTGATCATTTACAACCAAATTTGGATCAAGGTCTAACAACGGAATCAAAACAAAATCACGCTCTAAAACACCAACATGAGGAACGGTTAAACGTTCATTCTGAATCTGCTGTTGACTATATATCAACAAATCTAAATCTAAAGTTCTTTCCCCCCAATGACGTAGGCGTACTCGACCTGATTCTTGTTCAAATTGCTGTAATTTATCAAGCAACTCAAGTGGTGCTAATGCTGTGGTTAAGGCAACCACAGCATTATGATAATTGGGTTGATCCTGCGGTCCCATAGGTGAACTTTGATAAAGCTTCGATGCCTTAACCGTTCCTAAGGTAGCAAGTTTATGGTAAGCCTCAGCCAAAATTTGCTGAGAGTCTCCCAAATTACTGCCTAAACCAATGTACGTAAGCTGACTCATTGTGTCGGACCAAAAACCACTTCTTTCAAATCACGTTGAACACGACGACGCTTTAAAATTGGGTGATCTGCATGAATCGTCCCTGGTGCAACAGCCGCTTGTAGTGCTGAACGTCCTTGCCCATTACGATTATTTTCATAAGGTTGATTTGCGGGCTTACGCGGACGACGAGTTCTAGACTCAGACTCTTTCACCAAAGGTTCAATACGTGCAGAAACATGCTCTTCAGGAACCTGTTCTACAGTCGATGCTTTGCGACGACTCTTAGTACGTTGACGATTATATTGTGCAATCACACGCTCTTTTTCATCACGTGACATGACCTGATAAGCATCCCACCAAGATCCCATGCCTTGCGTCGAATCATCACCTGATTTTTCACGTAGTAACATAAAGTCAAAACCCGCACGGAATCGTGCATGACTTGATAATGCTTCGATTTGCTGTGGTTTTGGATTCAATAAACGGGTTTGCATTTCCCAGACTTCACGAATAAAAGTTTCCGCGAAGCGCGGAATAATAGTGCGAGTCGCTTGTAGCTTCAAGACGTCTAATCCCGCTTGGGCTCTAGCTTCAGCTGCGACCATACCTTTGCTTAAATTCGCGGTACAACGTTCTAAGAAAGGTTGCCATAACAGCACTGCATAGAAAAATGCAGGGTTAATGGTTTTACCCACTTGAATACGTTGATCGGTATTTTTAGCTGCACGTTCGATAAATTGATTGGTTTTCGGAGGTAATTCCGCAAACAACTGCTTCCAAATACCAAACTCAATCAACATCGCTAATACACGATGTAAATGCCCCATCGTGAATAATTTTTGTGACTCATCGTACAAACGGTGTGGTGAAACATCACGTAAAAGTTGAGTCAACTCAGGTGTAAAGACTTTAAGAATTTCAGGTGCAATTTTAAAATTCAATTTTGCTGCAAATCTTAAAGTACGCAACATACGTACTGGATCTTCTTCAAAACGCAGTAAAGGATCACCTAATAATCGTAAAGTACGAGATTGAATATCTTCTATTGCATTACAAAAATCGAGCACAATGCCTTTACGTGGTTGGTAATACATTGCATTAATAGAAAAATCACGGCGAACAAAATCTTGCTCAATCGTACCCCAATTATTATCGCGTAAAATCATCCCTGCGGCTGAAGTCACTGCTTTCTTAGGAGGTGCACGAAATGTCGCAACTTCAATCAGTTCACGTCCAGAATAGACATGTGCCAATTCAAAACGACGACCAATAATACGGCAACGACGTCCAAAGACTTCTTTAATTTGTGAAGGAGTTGCGTTGGTTACTGCATCAAAATCCTTAGGTTCAAGCCCAAGCATTAAGTCACGCACGCCACCACCGACTATATAAGCGTCATAGCCAGCTTTCGTTAATGAGTCGATGACATCTAAAATGGAAGAAGGTAATTGGGTGGTGGATAATCCACACTTTGACGCGTGCAAAGTTTGCAAAAGACGCTGTCTCCTACGTCAGGACGTAAAAATCATAATTGTGCTAATCATATCTCTAACACAATCAAAGGGCAATTTGATTATCCCGATCTATAGTATATTCTTCAATCGCAAGCTGAAAAATATATGGCGTAAATTACAATGTTTTACCTTATAAACTTAAACGCGCTTTATTCTTTTCTAAAAGCTTAGGCCCTATTCCTTTGACATTTTTAAGATCATCAATACTCTTAAATCCTCCATTTTTTTGTCGATACTCAATGATCGCCAATGCTTTTTTCTCACCTACGCCATGAAGTTGTTGAAGCTCCATCACTGGTGCAGAATTCAAACGCACTTTCCCACCCACTGCATATTGCGCAGAGCTTGAAGAAGAACCTTTACTTGAAGTCGTGGGTCTGGATAAATAATGATTCGGCTGGCTTTTAGCGAGTTTAGCATCCTTCGCTTCTTGCTCCGCTTTCCACTGTAAATATTGGCGATCAAATTGCTGGGCATGCCCAAATACCGGAATACTCAAAGCCACAATAATAGAAAAAAGCGTCAATAATTTAAGTTGGAAGATTCTCATAAGATGCCTGTAAAGGATTGTGTTTATTTTTAAGTTCAGCTTGTTGTTTTAAATATAGTTTCGCTTGATCCCAAAGTTGATCCATTTCTTCCAAACTCATCTGTTCTAAGTTTTTATTTTGCTGGATCGCTTGATCTTCAATATAACCAAATCGGGATTTAAACTTGTGAATTGTGCTTAATAACGACATCTCACTGGATACATTAAGTTTACGACCAACATTAATTAAAGAAAATAAACAATCACCAAATTCATCCTGTATTTCATCGGAATTATTTTTCAGCACAGCTTCACGAAGCTCACTCAACTCTTCTTCTAATTTTTGATAAGCATCATCAACACTCTCAAAATCAAAACCAATCTTTGCGACATTTTTTTGAATCTGTTCAGCTTGCGTCACAGCAGGTCCATGCTTCACTTCATCCAATCGAGATTGAGGCTGATCCTTTTTTTCATCTGCTTTAATTTTCTTCCAAAGCTCAGCAACATCAGTCTCATTAAGCTGATCAAATTTTTCAGACTGAAATACATGAGGATGTCGACGAATCAATTTTTCAGAAATGCTTTCAACCACATCATTAAAATCAAATACACCTTGCTCACTATACATTTGTGCCTGAAAAACCACTTGTAATAATAAATCACCTAACTCTTCTTTAACGTGTTGTGCATCGCCTGATCGCACAGCATCTTCAACCTCATAAGCCTCCTCAATCGCATAGCGGGTTAAACTCATCGGCGTTTGAGCTTGATCCCATGGACATTTTGCTCTTAATATTTGCATGATACTTAATAACTTTTCCATGGAAAAAACCTCGAATAAAACCAATAAATACAGTGTTTAAATCATTTGCTTAAAGCCAGTGCTCGTTTTATGCTCAGAAGAACAATTTAAAAAAACAGTGTAATAACAAAGGATCTTTTAAATGACACAGAGTATTTTCATAAGTGGATCAGCACAAGGTATCGGTGCGGCTGTAGCAAAATTATTTTATGCGAAAGGTTATAAAGTTGGTATTTATGACATCAATGCGGTTCAAGCACAAAAGTTAGCATCTGAACTCGGTGTGAATGCAAAAGCTGGATTACTTGATGTCGCCAATTATGAAAACTGGCAAAAATCTTTAAAAGAATTCAGCGATTGGGCTGGTGAAATTAATATTCTCGTCAATAATGCAGGGATTCTCTATTCAGGTGCTTTTGAAAACACTGATATTCAAGCACACCACCGAACTATTAACATCAATGTAAATGGCGTTCTCAATGGATGTCACGCTGCTTTTCCTTATCTTAAAAATGCGTCTTTTGCTCGAGTGATTAATCTTTCTTCCGCTTCGGCAATATATGGTCAAGCAGATTTAATTTCTTATTCAGCGAGTAAGTTTGCTGTACGTTCGATCACAGAAGGTTTAGATGTCGAATGGGAGAAATATGGAATCCGTGTTTTAGATGTGATGCCACTATTTGTTCAAACAGCAATGGTGACAGATATGGATGCAGGAACGATTCAAAATATGGGGGTCAATCTCACACCTGATGATGTTGCTGAGCAAATTTTTAAAACTGTCACACTTAAAGATTCAATTTTCACAGCAACACACCATACCGTTGGTCTGAAAGCTGAAGTTATGTTTCACCTATCTCGTATGAGCCCACAATTTATAAACAGATTAAGTAATTTATTTCTAAGTAAAAAGAAATGACAACTTCGTCACATTTATGTAATATTCTCTTGCCCTCCAGGGCTTTTAATAACAATGCGTTACTTATGAGAATATAAAATGAAAAAAATGATTACTTTGGCTCTAGCTACAGCGCTTACATCTACAGCATTTGCAAACTCTACGAGCGAAACACAAAGTTTGACAAAACAACTTACCACTGCTGAACTTAAGGCAATGGACTGTGCAACACTTGCAGTTGAAAAAGCAAATGCAAAACGTAGTCTAGAATCTGCGGATAAAAACATTGCTGCTGCTGCGACTCAAACTCCAGGTAAGTCTTTAAGCAAATGGGCTGGCATGGCAGGTAGTGCTTTATCAACTTTTGGCGGTAACTCTGAAAAAGCAACAAAAATGGGGCAAGTTGCGAACAGTGTAGCAGGTGAGAAAGATACTTCTGAAGCAGGTAATGTTCAATTGCAACAGCAAATCAAAGCTGCATCTCAAGCGAACTTTGACAATATTGGTATTTACCAAGGTTCTAAGAAGTGCAAAATCTAAGTCTCAATTCAATTTTTTGAATTAGATGAGAATTAAAAAAGCCTGCAATTGTAGGCTTTTTTAATTTCATTTTTTGATTTAGCGCAAAGAAATTAAAATTAATTACCCTGAACTAACCGTCGAGCACTAATAATCCCAGGCTGTTGCTCCAAACGAGCTAACAAACGAGATAATTGCGCTAAGCCTTTTACTTCAATCAACAATTTCATATTCGCAATACCATCCATTTCTGAAATCGTATTCACCTGACGAATATTAATTTGATCGGAGAAAATCACCTGCGTTAAATCTTTAAGCAAACCACGTCGATCATATGCTTCAACCACAATTTGAACACTTTGACCACGAGTGGGCTGCATTTCCCAGTCTGCCTCAACTGCACGCTCAGGCTCTTGTGAAATCATGCGTACATAATCAGGGCATGCAACTTTATGAATACTGACACCACGATTCAAGGTGATATACCCTGCAATAGATTCACCATGCACTGGTTGGCAACATTGTGCTATGTGCAATTCAACGTTATCTAAACCATCAATTAAAATTCCATGTGCCGACAAGGTATGACTTGCACGTGGGTTTAAGGTTGGTTTCAACACCAGCTCAGGTTCATCCTGATCCAAGTGCATGTGACGATTCACTTGATTCATCAGAGCATGCAAACTAATGTCGCCACTCACCAATGAAACCAGAATATCTTCACCAGTTTTGACATTGAAATGATTACAGTAATCATTCAAATCAATACTTTTCGGATGAATTGCAAGGCGAGAAAGTTCTTTTGCGAGCAACTCGCGCCCTACTTCTAGGTTCTTACTACGATCTTGTTGTCTGAACCAATGACGTAATTTATCTCTCGCACGAGCAGTTTTGATATAACCTAAAGAATTTACCAACCAATCACGATTCGGCTCACGATCCTTCTTGGTTAAAATTTCGACCTGCTCGCCCGTTTTCAGGGTATATGTGAGCGGTACATAGCGTTGGTTCACTCGTGCCGCGTAGCACTTATTCCCAACTTCAGTATGTACGTGATAAGCAAAATCTAGAACGGTCGAATTACGTGGTAATTCCTTAATATCACCATCACGACTAAACACATAAATTTTTTCAAAATCTTCAAAATCTTGAAGCTGATCAAAACTTTCTGTTTCATCTTCATTCGGATGACCACTTGATTCATTACGCTCTTGATAATGTTCAAGCACTGAACGTAAAGAATGTAAGCGATGATTAAATGAATAATCGGTTGCTTTAGAACCTTCTTTATAATTGAAATGTGAACACACACCAAGCTCAGCTTCGTTATGCATTTCATGCGTACGAATTTGAATCTCTAAGGATTTATTTTCTGCAATCACAGCTGTATGCAATGAACGATAGCCATTGGCTTTCGGATTGGTAATGTAATCATCAAATTGATGTGGAATATGACGCCAAATCTGATGAACAATACCGAGTGTGTGATAACACTCAGGGACTTGTTTGACCAATACACGTAAAGCTCGAATATCATAAAGCTGATCAAAGCTTAAATTCTTGCTTTTCATTTTTCGATAAATCGAATAAATGTGCTTCACTCGACCAGAGATTTCAGCTTCGATACCGTGATCTAAAAGCTCACTCTTGAGACGATCAACCACAAACTGAATATATTGTTCGCGTTCTAAGCGCTTTTCATTCAGTAATGATGCAATTTCTTTATAACGTTCTGGCGCAAGATAACGAAATGCTAAATCTTCAAGCTCCCACTTTAACTGAGCAATGCCCAAGCGATGAGCCAAAGGTGAATAGATCGTCAGAATCTCACGAGCAACACGCTCTTGGCGTTCACGAGATGCATCTGCAAGCTCACGAAGTGCTAAAGTACGTTCAGCCAACTTAATCAATACAACGCGAACATCTTCAGTCACTGAAATCAGCATCTTATAGATACCGGTCAAATGTTCACGTTGGTTGTTATTAAAATGATCTTCTAAACGTTTATTTTTCTCAATTAACTCCGACAGTTTACCCATCGCCAATGTACCTTTGACGAGGTTATAAACATTTTCACCAAATGACTTTTTAATCTCTTCGAGCGAGGTGATGCCTTCACGCACACTACGATAAAGCATCGCAGCCGACAGCGTGTCTTCATCTACGTGTAAATGCGCAAGAATATCCGCCATACCTAAGCCTGTGGCAAAGGTATTCGTCTTGTGATTCAGCGTCGACTCAAGTTCCTTTTGTAGTACCGACTGAGCTACTTTTTCTAGTTGTTTAAGTTCTATACCGTCCAAAATAACACGCGCACGGTCTAGCCAAGTTGCTAGTCCCAATTGCGCTTCAGCGGCATGTTCTACAGACGTTTCCTCAGACAACTCAGTGAGTCGTCCAGGCAACTGTTCACGTACTGTGACCATACCCTTCTCCTATCAATCTACTCTTCATTATTCTCAATCAAATACTTAACTTTTTTCAAATAAAGCAATAGATTCAACATGTCCCGTATGGGTAAACATATCCATCACACCCGCTTTCTTTAGTTCATATCCATATTGAACCAAAATACCCGCGTCTCTTGCTAATGTAGCAGGATTACAAGAAACATAAACTATTCTTTTTGCACCAAAATTTGGCACATAGTTCATAATTTCTTCTGCCCCAGCACGCGGAGGGTCAATTAATAGTGCATCAAAGCCTTGATTCGCCCAAGAATGTTGCGAAAAATCTTGTGTTAAATCTTGCGAATAGAATTTAACATGGGTGATGCCGTTTTTCAGTGCATTTTCTGTACCGCGACTCACCATTTCTTCGCTACCCTCAACCCCGACTACAAGCCCTTCCGCACCGACTTTACGTGCCAATGGTAGTGAAAAATTACCCAACCCACAGAACAAGTCTAGAACTCTTTCGCCCTGTTTTAACTGTAGCAATTCACATGCCACCTTTATCATTTGAGCATTAACTGTTGGATTAACTTGAGTAAAGTCTGTTGGCTTAAAAGAAAATTTAACGTCAAATTCATGTAATTGATAATGCAAACGCATCTCTGCTTGTGCATCATCTACACGATGTAAACTATCTATACCTTTAGGTTGCAAATACAATTGCCACTGTTTATCTAACGCGAATTTCTTTAAACGGTTGACATCATCTTGGTTCAATTTATTGATGTGTCGAACCAAAAGTGCAATATCTTGATCGCCTTTTGCTAATTCTATATGACCAATGTCCGATTTGCCTTTTAGACTTTCGAGTAATAAGTGAATTTCTGGTAAGGCCTGATCAAGCTGCGGATCTAAGATTTTGCAGGTTCTAATCTCTGTTAAACGGTTGCTCTGTGCTTCACGAAAGCCCATTAAAAGCTGATTTTTATTTGGTAAATAACGAATACCGATACGGGCTTTATGACGATAATCTGAACGTAATGAAAGAATTGGCGCTAACCATTCAAGTGGTTGAATTCCAGCAAAATGCTCTAAATGTGATTTAAGCACATCTTGCTTGACACGAATTTGCTCATCCGCATGAATATGTTGCATGCTACAACCACCACATGTTCCAAAATGCGGGCAAATTGGCTCTACGCGATGTGGACTAGGATCACCCACCAACTGAACGCAATCTGCTTCTTCTAATTTTTTGGCTTGATGCGTAATTTGAGCTTCGACAGTTTCACCAGGCAACGCGTAACGGATAAATACTTTTTTACCTTGCTTATCCTTTGGATGATCCGTTCCTTCGGTATAGTGTGCGATCCCTCGCCCCTCATGTGAGATTCTCTCAACTTGAAAGGTATAACGTGGAAGTTGAGATGGGCGAGATGGAGCTCTATGTTTCAAAGGATTACCTAATGCTGATCAGTGGACTGAGTCGAAAAATCTGATGATGTAAAATCAGTATGGAGTGAGTTAGTCTTCCAAATTTGCAAGAACTCTGCTTGCTGTGGTTGACCCTGTAAATAATGAATCGTGGCTTGAATCCATAAACGATGATCTTCAGGCGACATTTGCCCTTTTAATAAAAGATAGCGTAAATAAACCAACCAAGTATTGAGTACATCGCCTTCACAATAACTGGTCATATCCTGCCACTGTTGATTGCGTACATACTCTGGAATCAAATAACCTGATGGTCCACGTTTACCCGGAAAACCAAGTAAATGTGCAATATCATCTAGCTTTTGAAAATGACGACCGTTAAACATCGCCATAATGTCCATCAGATCAATATGACGGTGGTGATAACGGTTCTGATAGTTATTATAACGCTTTTGCGTATCAATTTCGCCTTGATCGAACAGACTTGGCGCAGATAAGCCGTGATACATAGCACGAAACAAAATCACAGGTAAATCAAACTGTGATCCATTCCAACTCACCAAAGTTGGGTTTCGCTTATCAAAGATGGACAAAAACTTTTTCAAGATTTCAGCTTCAGTGAGATTTTCTCGGCTAAATGAAAATAGCTTCATTGCTCCATTTTCATCAATCCAAAGCCCAGAAATACAGACAATCTCATGCAAAGGCAAACGCTGAAAATCCATGCCTGAATCTTGACGGCGCAGTTTCGTTAGCGCACTTTCAAGATCTGCTTCAGGTAAATCTAAGCCGTATAAATGCGCTCCCGATTTTAAATCAGTCAAGGTTTCTATATCGAACACTAAAACTGGAAGACGCATATATACTCTCTTTTTAATCGTTTCGATTAATCTTCATCAACAACAGAGAATAACCCTGTTGAAAGGTAACGGTCACCACGATCACACACAATACACACAATCACAGCATCTGGGTTCTGTTCCGCAATTTTAATCGATGCCCAAACTGCTCCACCAGAAGAAGTCCCAGCACTAATTCCTTCCTGACGTGCAAGACGGCGTGCTGTTTTTTCTGCTTCAATTTGTGGAATATCCATGATTTGATCAACACGTTTCGCATCAAAAATCGTTGGAAGATATTCTTGAGGCCAACGGCGAATTCCAGCAATATTCGAACCTTCAGAAGGTTGTAATCCAATAATTTGAATGTCTGGATTTTGCTCTTTTAGGTATTTTGAAATCCCCATAATCGTGCCTGTCGTTCCCATAGAACTCACGAAATGAGTGATTTTCCCACCTGTTTGATTCCAAATCTCTGGACCCGTAGTCAAGTAGTGCGCCTCAACATTATCAGGATTACCAAATTGGTTTAAGACTAAGCCTAAGCCATCTTTTTCCATTTGTAGCGCCATATCACGCGCTTGTTCCATATTTTCAGCGTCAATCAATTCAGCCCCATAAGCACGCATTGCATCTTTACGCTCTTGGCTTGAACTCGCAGGCATAATGAGTTTCATATTGTAGCCATGCATTGCAGCCACCATTGCCAAAGCAATGCCTGTATTTCCGCTCGTCGCTTCAATCAACGTATCGCCCGGTTTAATTTGTCCACGCTTTTCAGCTTGCATGATCATATTGTATGCAGGACGATCCTTCACAGAACCTGCCGGGTTGTTGCCTTCCAATTTAGCTAAGACTGTCGCTTGAGTATGATTCGCAAGACGTTGCAACCTCACCAGTGGGGTTTTTCCAACATAGTGGTCTAACAAAAATTCGTCTGCTAAGAAATCAGGTTGTGTATTACTCATTATTCGCACCTAGATCGAGGTGCGGCTATTGTATGAAAAAATGAATGCAACTGCATTAACTTCACAGGCTTTTTATCGAAAGTGATTAAAGCTCAAGCATTTTTGTTAAAGCGTGCTAATATCCTGTGCATGGGGAATGAGCCGCTCAATACATGTCGAATTTCAACAACAAACTCTTCAAACGCCTAAAACTCAACCATGCTTATGGTCAACTAATCGCACTGATTTTTGTACCTATTGCGGTACTTGCCAGTGTCGGCTCTGCTTTGGTTTTATCTGAAACCAATAACTCAGCCAAATCAGAACAAAAGTTCGCTGCCAATGCGATTTTAAGTCGTTATAAATATACGGCTGAACAGGTTGTTGTGGTACTCGAATCCTCTCCATCCATACAGCAACAAGATCGTGCGAAAACCATTTTGCAGAATATGTTCAATGAAAAATATTTATTGAGCGTTTCCATTATTGATCAGTATCAAAAAAACTATTTGGGTCTCGGCTATCAAAATCAAAGGACTTGGCCGAAACCTCCGTCCAAAGGCAGTTTTTTCGGACCCATCAGATCAGACAACAGTAATCTCTATGGCCTTCAACTCAATGGTACACATCCTGACAAAAAATGGTTAGTAATTGAACTGGATAATCAACCACTTGCGATCTCTCAATACCGTGTTTTTATTGTGTTGATCACAACAGGTTTATTAACTCTACTCTTGTTATTGCTATGCCTTAATTTCTATTCAAGACGTTGGATCGCTCCAATGTACGAAATTCGCATGCAATTACAACGCTTGAATGCTGATACGCTTGATCAACACATGGTGATTAACAGTACAGGTGAGTTAAGACTGTTACAGCGCGATATTGCCAACGTTGTAAAACGATTACATTTCAGCTTCTTAGAACTTAAAGAACATACAGAACAGACTGAAGATGATTTACGTCGCACACTCGACACACTTGAAGTACAAAACATCACCTATAAACAAGCACGTGACCAAGCGATTTCATCGAATCAGGCTAAATCTGTGTTTTTGGCCAATATCAGTCATGAGTTAAGAACACCCCTCAACAGTATTGATGGCTTTATTCATTTGTTATTGCGTCAAGATAATTTAAGCAATGATCAAAGCCTGTATTTGCAAACCATTCGTAAATCCTCTGCACACCTATTGGCATTGATTAATGATGTGCTGGATTTCAGTAAAATTGATGCAGGCAAGCTTGAACTGGATAAAGCTTCTTTTGATTTAGAAGAAGCCATCTTTGATGTGATGGACATGTTGTCGCCTTTAGCAGCACAAAAGCATATCAATATGGCTTTTTATTTTGCTGACAATGTCCCACCACAAGTCATTGGTGATGCCTTACGCTTTAAACAAATTTTGACCAATCTGATTTCTAATGCCATTAAATTCACTCCAGATGGCGAAATTATTGTTCGTGCGCGAATGGAACATGATGACATCGGACAATGTCATCTACATTTCAGTGTGCAAGACAGCGGCATTGGTTTAAGCGGTACAGACCGTAAGCGCTTATTCGAATCCTTCTCACAAGGAGATGCATCAGTAACACGTCAATTTGGTGGTACAGGTTTAGGCTTAGCCATTTCCAAGCAATTGGTCAGCTTAATGCATGGTCAAATTGGTTTTGAAGACAATCAAGAACGTGCACCTACAGAAAAAGGTTCAACTTTCTGGTTTACTGCACAATTTGAAGTGGATGAAGAAGAGATTATCCACCCACAATATCCTGAATTAAAAGTCATTTCGTATTTAGCACACCCTGCAACAGCCAATGTATTACGCCATTATCTTGAAAATTATCAAGTTGAGCATGTTGAGTCGGCATCTATTTTAGATCTATTTAGCCGTCTCAATTCATCAGACATTGATATCGACAACACCTGGCTGATTGTCGATCATAGTGGTGATACACAAGCTTTATTACGTGAAATCCGTGGTCGCTATCAAGGACATATTGCCATCTACGGCTATCAAATGTCGCTCGATTTAAATATGTTAAATGAATATAAAGCACGTCCTTTGTATCAGCCTCTGAGCCGTTCTTCGCTGATTCAACTCTTAGAAAACAAGCCAATCTTTGAAGCTGAAAAACATGATGATTTCAAAGCCCTTGATTTGAATATTTTGGCCGTGGATGATCATTTACCAAACCTGATCGTACTTGAAGCACTTTTAGGCGATATCAATGTCAAAACGACCAAAGCGCAAAGTGGACAAGAAGCATTACAAATTATTCAAGATCGCATCCAACAAGGCGCTGAACCATTTGATTTGATCTTTATGGATATTCAAATGCCAGTCATGTCTGGTATTGATACCACACGTGCTATTCGCTCTTTGGAATCCACCATTGAGGGCATGAAGATGCCGATCATTGCGCTCACCGCACATGCCCTGGCCGATGAAAAAGAAAAATTACTCAAAGTCGGTATGGATGACTATGTAACAAAGCCAATTCAGATGGATCAAATTATTCAAATCTTGACCCACTGGACCAGTGATAATTTTGTTAAACCGTCAAAATCACAAGAGAAGACCAGTCGTTTAGACACACTTGATCCCAATATTTTAGATTGGAAACAATGTATTCAATTGGCAGCCAATAAAGAAGATTTAGCACAAGATTTATTAAAAATGTTAGTAGATAGCTTTCCAACGGAGCTCAATGAGATTGAACAACTGATTGAAATGGAAGACTACCCACAACTAGAACATGTATTACATCGTTTATATGGTGCAACACGTTATGTAGGTACGCCTCAATTACAAGTGATCACTGGTGAGTTTGAACAATTCGTTTCTACCTTGAGAAAAGAACGACGTAAAGCCGATGAAAAATTTATCGCTGAAACTATGCAACGCTTAGAAAAAATGAAACATGCGATCCATGCTGTTGAAATGGCTTATAAACAGATTTTCTAAACACTTTAAAACTAAGACTGAAATGAGTTTGAAAGTCGCTGATCTTGTTGTTTTATAAAAGGCTAATACACGCTAAAAATGAGATGACTCTGCTGTCATGTATGCCAATCAGACACATGCTATGCTTGAGCAATAACACAATAATCACGAGTAGAGATCATGGATTTATTACGTATTGAAAAAAATAATGGTATTGCGACGGTTTATTTAAACCGTCCGGAAAAACGTAACGCAATGAGCTTTGCCTTACTTCAAGCATTGGTCGATAGCGCTAAAAAGATCAAAAAAGATCGTACTATTCGCTGTGTAATTCTTACAGGTGAGGCTTCAGTATTCAGCGCAGGCATTGACCTTGCTGACCTCAACAATCCTAAAAATCGTGCTTATGCCGCTTGGGAGTTAATTAAACCCGGTCAAAGTTTATTCCAAAAAGCATTTCTCATTTGGCAAGAACTTCCTGTACCTGTGATTGCAGCGATTGAAGGCTATTGCTTTGGCGCTGGCATGCAATTGGCACTGGCAGCAGATATTCGTATAGTGCACCCTAAAACGCAAATGTCGATTATGGAAACTCGTTGGGGACTTGTACCTGATATGGGATTAACACGTTCAATTAAGGGCGTGATCGGTATTGATCTAGCTAAAGAACTGTCATTAACTGCTCGTATTTTCGATGGCAACTATGCAAAAGAAATTGGACTAGTGACACATCTAGATGAGCAACCACTGGTTAAAGCTCAATGTATCGCAGAAGAAATGCTACAACGTTCTCCAGATGCATTAGCAGCGGTAAAACAAGTACTCGATGCGATGGAACATCAGCCTAAAAAATCACTGCGTTTAGAAAAAATTTGGCAACTCAAATTACTTTTAGGTAAGAACAGCCAAATTGCACGTAAGAAGGATAAAAATCCGGATGTTCAATTTTTACCACGCCAATTTAAATAAAATGGCTAGAATATTTAATATTCTTTAACCCAATATCACTCAGCTAGAATCAGATAAGAGTTGCTATGAGCTATACCAAACAGACTAAAATCGCATTTCTAGGCATGGGCTTAATGGGAAGTCGTATGACAACTCGATTGCTTCAAGCAGGTTTTGAGGTTGCCGTGTGGAATCGAACAGCAAAAGCATGTGACTCACTTTTAGCTCAAGGTGCCAAACTCCTTAATTTGGAAGCAATTAGCGACTACCCTATTGTGCTGATTTGCTTATCTGATGATGATGCTGTGCAAAATGTATTTGATTTCATCAAGCTCAATTTAGCTACACATCAAGTGATTGTGGATTTCTCAAGTTTATCTGTGGATAAAACCAAAAGCTTAGCTGAAGAATCCAAATCTAAAAATGTCATTTGGATTGACTCCCCTGTTTCAGGTGGAACAGCAGGTGCTGAAAATGGTTCTTTGGTAATTTTCGCTGGTGGTGATGCAGATGTGATTGAAAGTTTAAGCAACATCTATGCTGTACTCTCGCAACGTGTGACCCGTATGGGCGATACAGGTACAGGACAGGCAACTAAAATCTGTAATCAATTGATCGTTGCGGCAAACAGCACATTGATCGCTGAAGCTGTAGCACTCGCAGGTCAAGCAGGTGTCGATACACGTTTACTTGCTCCAGCACTTGCCGATGGATTTGCTGACTCAAAACCTTTTCAGATACTTGCCCCACGTATGGCAACACATCTTTTTGAACCAGTGCAATGGAAAGTCAAAACTTTATCTAAAGATTTAAACAATGCTTTGAAATTGGCTGAACAGTTTGACTTAGACATTCCTGTTGCCAAACAAGCATTTTCGCAGTTGTCAGCACATCAACAACTTGGTCATGCTGAAGAAGATTTGGCAACAGTGATTCAACACGTTGAAAAATAGGCACAGCCTCCATCCATTACTTATTGCTTTTATGATTTTAATGCTTTGATATAGAAATAACGAAAGGAACGCTTCCATGATGCAACTGGCTGTAAATTTGTCGATGATATTTACTGAAGTTCCTTTGGTTGAACGTTTTGCTTTGGCAAAAAAACATGGTTTTCAAAATATCGAAATTCAATTTCCTTATGAATTAGATATTGCCACCATTCAACAACAATTAGATGAACACCAGCTGAGACTCTGCTTGATCAATGTTCCCGCAGGTGATCTGATGCAAGGTGGAAATGGAATCGCTGGGATCCCTGGGCAGGAAGTTGCATTTGCACAAGCTGTAGAACTTGCGATTGAGTACGCAAGTGCTTTAAAAGTATCTACGGTGAATATCCTTGCAGGAAAACAGCCAGAAGATGCAGATCTCCTCCCTTGCTTGACGACTTTGGCTGAAAATTTAAAATTTGCTGCAATCAGACTTTCTGATAACAGTATTCAGCCTGTTTTTGAAATGATTAATGGCATAGATATGCCACAGTTTTTAATTCAAAATATTGCACAAGCTCAAGAAATGTTAGAAGCCGTGAATCATCCTTTCCTAAAAATGCAATTTGATTGCTACCACATGGCAATGATGAATGAGAATATTCTCGAGGCTTTACATGAAAATATTCAAGATATTGGTCATATCCAATTTGCTGATTGCCCTCATCGTCATCAACCAGATACAGGGAATATCAACTATGCGGAGATTTTTGATTATTTAAATCAAAGCAACTACAAGGGTTTTGTGGCGGCTGAATATAAACCCCAACCCTCATCTGAAACTTCGTTTGATTGGAAAGATAAATACTTTTCAATTTAAGTGAGTAACTGAATGGCTTGATTGTTTTATCCACTAAATTTGAAATTTTAGCGTAAAAGCGCTATAGTGAAAGATGAGTTATAGTCAGGACAAAACACTTCTCATGAATTTAGAACCATCGCCCGGCGCTTCTAATTCTCACGAACTCTCAATGAATTCTCAAAATCAATCTGTTCAACAATGTTTGGCTGTTGTTAAAGAAGCATTGCTAGACGTTAAAGCGAAAGAAATTACTACGATTGATGTTTCAGCAATTAGTAACGTTGCTGATGCTATCGTGATTGCATCAGGTACTTCTACACGTCATGTGAAGTCTCTAGCAAATAACGTGGCTGATGAAGCACGTAAAGCTGGCTTCCGTCCGATCGGTATCGAAGGTGAAAGCGATGCAGAATGGATCCTTGTGGATTTAGGTCTGGTTGTTGTTCATGTCATGCTTCCGACAGCGCGTAAATTCTACGACTTAGAAAGCTTATGGCGCAATGCCGCTGCAGAACCTGTAGCATAAATAAAAAAGCGACTTTTAAGTCGCTTTTTTATTGGATAAATTTTTAAAAATAAATTTAATACCCCCCTGTATTACATTAAATGAGTTGGTGTAAATCTACCTGAGGAAATTCATTCTTGACCTCATTTTTTAATCTTGCATACAACGAGTCTGCTTTGGCAGGTCCATAATAAATACAATAATTTTCATAAAGCACCGTGATTAAAACAGGATAATTTAGAGCAGTAATCACATCTAAAAACTCGAAATCTTGTAGATTCCGATCCGCCCTTACCCTTAAGCCTTTTGAACTCAATTGCTGTTTTACATCACTGCTAAAATCATAACGATCTGGAGCAGGAATATTCGCGACCACAGCCCTCACAAAGTAGAAAAAAGCATTCGATAAGTTGGTTTTTAGCTCAATATTTTCAATCAAGTCTTGTTCTATAACTTGTTCTACGGAATGGCTTTTGATTTGCTTTTCAACTTTAGACATTTCATTCAAGACTGTTTTTAAAATGTCTTTACGATGCGTCTTTAATTCCTCTGTATCGCAAATTTCATGTATGAAACGATTTAAAACAAATGAAGGTAAATCTCCATACTTACTCTCCCAATTTTCAAGTGCTTGTTCAATATGTCGATGATTGAGATAACCCCTCAGACCACGTTCAATCGCCTCACGTTTTTGCAGAATACTTAATGTTTCATTCGTCATATCCAGTCCTCAATGACGTTTAGTTAAATCATCAGTTTCAAAAGTAATGTCCTTTTGAAACTCTGGATAAGACAACTCTGCATGTTCTGTATAATCCAAACCACGCTGTTCATGTTGAGCACTGACACGTAAACCACCTAAAACAACGTGTAAAACTTTAAACACGATAAATGCAATCCCAAAGCCCCAAACGAAGCCCATGACTACACCAATTGCTTGCACTCCCACAATTTCAGCATTGAACATATTGGTTTCATAAAACAACCCTGCCGCAATTGTTCCCCACGCACCACAAAATCCATGTACAGTTACGGCGTCCACCACATCATCAATCCGCATTTTTTCAATCAAACTTGGTAAAATACTGACAATCAGACCTGCCATTAAACCTGTAAACACCGCAAATACAGGACTCATCGTTGCACAACCCGCAGTGATACCCACCAAGCCACCTAAAGAAGCATTAATCGTGGTACGGATCAAAATGGCTTTTCGCATAAGCAACGCAAATAAGAAATAAGCAACAGCTGCTGAACAAGCTGCCAAATGCGTATTCAGTGCAATACGACCAATGCTGACATTTGCATTCACTGTGGATGCGGCATTGAATCCAAACCACGCCAACCACAGGATGAAACCACCTAAAGCCACCAATGATAAATTATGTCCAGCAATATAGTGTGGCTCACCATTGCGTCCGAAACGCCCTAAACGAGGCCCAAGTACAATAATCCCTGCTAATGCAACCCAACCACCAATCGAATGCACGACAGTTGAACCAGCAAAATCAATAAAGCCTAATGCTTTTAACCAACCTTCTCCATCGAATAGACTGCCCCATGCCCAACTACCAAAGATCGGATAAATCAAACCACTGACCACCGCCGCACTCACCACATAAGCCACAAAATGGATACGCTCTGCCATCGCGCCACTTGCAATGGTGGTTGCAGTTGCTGCAAACATCATTTGGAAGAACAGCAGATTCCAATTCCAGCTTTCCATATCATTCGGTGCAAAATGACTCCAACCGAACCACCCTGTGGTATTCAAACCAAACATCAACCCAAAACCAACTAACCAAAATACCAACCCACCCAAGCAGGCATCCATATAGTTCTTCATGAGTACATTGATGGTATTTTTGCTTCTCACAGAACCACTTTCGACCAATGCAAAACCTGCTTGCATAAAGAACACCAAGATGCCCCCCATAACCACCCACACACTATCGAGTGAAATACGGATTTCCTGAATATTCTTTATAGCAGTGGCTTGTTCATTTGCATACACAGGCAAACTAACCCATGTAAATAACAACCCTACCATCAACCAAAACGTTTTACTTATTTTCATACTTCCCCCAAATTTCACTCAGGGTTTGCAAAAATAGTGCCATCTTGTTTATTATTTTCAATCTATCTGATTCATTTTTATCACTTAATAATAAAATATTAGAACTTTAATCTAAATTCTATAATCAGCCATGCGCTACGAATAAGATCGAAAAATCTAGGACGAGCCATTTGGATGATTAAGAGATCCATAGGAGATAAAAAACCACCCGAAGGTGGTTTCTTATCACTTTGCAAAATCGTGAATTAGTGACCTGTACCATTAATGGCTTTAGTCATATCCTCCACCACTTTTTTCGCATCACCAAAGATCATCATGGTCTTGTCGTTATAGAACAAATCGTTGTCCAAACCTGCATAACCTGTTGCCATTGAACGCTTGATCACCATGATCGTACGTGCTTTGTGCGCTTCAAGAATTGGCATCCCATAGATTGGAGAACTTGGATCATCTTTTGCAGCTGGGTTCACCACGTCATTTGCACCAATCACTAAAACCACATCTGTTGCTGGGAAATCAGAGTTGATCTCATCCATTTCCAGAATATCTTCATAAGCAACATCCGCTTCAGCAAGGAGCACGTTCATGTGACCAGGCATACGACCCGCAACAGGGTGAATTGCAAAACGAACCGTTACACCTTGTTCTTTAAGCATATTTGCGAGCTCTTTCACTGCATTCTGTGCACGACCTTGCGCCATACCATAGCCCGGTACAATCACAACGCTGTCCGCATTTGACATCAAGAAGCCTGCATCATCCGCAGAACCTGAACGATGATTACGTTGAACTTTATCACCACTATCTGCTGCTGCAACTGCTGTTCCGCCCATCGCACCACCAAACAAAACGTTGATGATTGAGCGGTTCATTGCTTTACACATGATATAAGACAGAATCGCACCAGATGAACCCACTAGAGAACCTGCAACAATCAACATATTGTTTTCTAAAGTGAAACCAATACCTGCCGCAGCCCAACCTGAAAATGAGTTAAGGAGCGAAACGACCACTGGCATGTCACCACCACCCACAGGTGCAATCCAAACCCAACCGAATGCAAGTGCAAGACCTGTCATCGCCCAGAAAGAATTCATGTTACCTGTCAGGAAGAAATGAGCGCCGAAACCTAACATCGCAATAAAGATAATCGCTTGAACAGGTTTTACCCATCCACCTGAAATGGTTTTCGCCCATTTCTTAGCGGCTAACTTACCATAGGCAAAGACTGATGCTGTAAAGGTAATCGCACCGACAAAACAGCCAACAAACAGTTCAAATAAATGAACTCGACTCATTTCATGGAAATTTACACCATTTGCAGCCAGCAGGTCTGGGCCTAATTCGATGAGTTTGTTGTTGTGAATAATTGCAGCAATCGCAATCAATACTGCAGCCAAACCGACCAATGAGTGCATCAATGCTACCGTTTCTGGCATTTGCGTCATTGGTACTGTACGTGCACGTGCAATACCAACAATTGCACCCAACACCATTGCACCTACAATCATCCAAACGACAGGTTTATCTGCAACAAAGAAAGTCGTCAATACAGCAATCGCCATTGCGATCATACCGTAGCGGTTACCTTGAATTGCAGTTTTAGGACCTGACAAACCACGCAAAGTTAAGATAAAAAGTACGGCACCGATCAGGTAGAACCAATCCGCATATTCTCGAATCATTTCCATGAATTAACCCTCTTTTTTCTTTTGCTTAGGTTTAAACATTTCTAGCATTCGAGCAGTTACTGCAAAGCCACCAAAAATATTAATACTTGCCAAGAACACAGCAATCGCACCTAGGACGCTAACCACATTGATGGTTTGGAAATCGACACTGCCTTCAACGCCCATGATTGGAAGTCCGACAGTTTGAATCATCGCACCGACAATAATGATTGAAGAAAGTGCATTGGTCACAGCCATAAGCGGTGTATGAAGTGCAGGTGTAACGCCCCAAACCACGTAATATCCTACGAAGATTGCGAGCACAAAAATTGTAATTGTTTCAACCATGATCAGTCTCCTTAACCACGTTTTAACAGCACTTGGCCGCCGTGCGTGACAAGCAATGCTTTTTGAATTTCATCTTCTTGATTGATTTTGAAGTTTTTATCTTGATCAAAAAGTGTTTCAACGAAATTGAATACGTTACGTGCATAGAGCGCGGAAGCTTCTGTAGCAACAGTGGCTGGAATATTGGGAATACCCAAAATCTTCACGCCATTTTCAGTGACAACATTTTCACCATTCACAGAGCCTTCTACATTACCGCCAGACTCAACCGCCATATCTAAAATGACAGAACCTGGTTTCATCTTGGCAACTGTTGCAGCACTGATTAAACGTGGTGCATTACGACCTGGTAACAAAGCAGTCGTAATCACGATATCGGCATTCGATACAGCTTTATCCACAATTACAGCTTGATCTTGAATGTACTGTTCACCCGGCATCCAGCCATAACCATTTTTAGCAGCATCAGCAGCTTTTTGTTTTTCTTCGTCAGACATTGGCACGTCTAACCATTTACCACCCAGTGATTCTACTTGATCACGCGCAGTTGGACGTAAGTCTGTTGCTTCAACAATTGCACCAAGACGCTTCGCCGTTGCAATTGCTTGAAGTCCCGCCACACCAACACCCATGATCACCACACGTGCAGGTTTTACAGTACCCGCAGCCGTCATGAGCATTGGGAACATACGTTGATATTCAGCAGCAGCAAGTAATACTGATTTATAACCAGATAAGTTTGCTTGAGAGGACAATACATCCATGTTTTGCGCACGAGATAAAGTACGAGGCAAAAGCTCCAATGCAAATGCAGAGATCTGTTTAGTCGCAAACTGATCTAAATCAGGATTACGATAGGGATCAAACATTGCAACAACAGATGTATTCGCTGATAATTTATCAATTTCAGACGCTTGTGGCGCGCGAACTTTCAAAATTAATTGGCTACCTGTATATGCATCGTCGGTCATTGTTGCACCAACTTGTTCAAAAGCACTGTCAATATAAGCAGCTTTTACACCTGCTCCTCGTTCAATAACGACACTATGACCTGCGCCAATTAATTTTTTTACTGTTTCTGGCGTCGCAGCAATACGAGTTTCACCGACGACAGTTTCAGTAGGGATTCCGATCTGCATGAGCATTCCTCAAGCTAATTTTTCTTAAGTAAACATCACAACCTGTGATGCTCCCCTCTGGATACAATTCATACGAATTTTTTGATTCTAATTGAACTTTTTTAAAATACCACCCAATATTTATTTAATAAATGGGGATATTTCGAACGATGAGTTCACACTTTTTTATCTATAAAAATATTTATTAATAGATTAAAGTCGAAAAAATTGTCTCAAATCGACTTAAATTTGATTGTTTTTCACACAAAGTAAAATCAATGCACATTTTTATAGAAAGAATATTTAAATTTCGAATGCCGAATTGATCTTTCTGACATTTTTTTCGATTTTTTCGACAAAAATACCAATTCTAAAAAATGACCTAAAATCATATGTACTCGAGCTTTCAAATTCAGTCAAACTATCCATTTGCTTTAATGACATTTCTTTGATCATTGTGAGTATTTCGCATGACCTTTAATTAATTTTTTCGTTGTCAATTCGGTCAATACTTTTATTCATATATATTTAAAATGCACTTCGCATAAGAAAAATGCTTAAAACGCACAACAAACAAGCATTTTAATTAATCACAAATATCACAATTTGATGCATTTAATTTGTATCTGCATTTTGTTTGATGATGTCTTAACACTAAAATTCTAATTTTGAACCAAATTGGTGCACAAAACCAATAGCGATTGAAATGAGTTGATCTACTCGAATGCTAAAACCTTTATTCTTAAACTGACAATATTTAAACGACTTAAATGTACAAGATTCAGATTTGAAAGAGATGCCTGGTTGCTATCGACTAAATCAACTTTTATTATTTTATTCATTGGTCAAAATTCCATATACTGAACAGCCACTCTGCGGGTAATCATTTCATTCCACGCTTAAAAATTTTATATAGAGAAACTGTAGATCCAAATGAAAGTCACCTTATCAGGCACTCAACTGGGCTCGGTCTTCGCTCTATCTGCCGCATTCCTTTTTAGTACCAAAGCTATTTTCATTAAACAGGCTTATGAGTTATCAAGTTTAGTTGATGGCACAGTCCTGATGGCTTTACGAATGCTGAGTGCTTTACCCTTTTTTTTATTGATTGCATGGTTCTATCGGCATCATAATAAAAATTTAAGCAGTCAAGATTGGCTACTTCTCATCTTTGCAGGCTTACTCGGTTTCTATATTTCGAGTTGGTTGGACTTTGCAGGCTTGATGTATATCAGTGCTTCATTAGAAAGAATTATTCTATTTCTCTATCCAACCTTAACGGTCTTAGCATCAAGCTTTATTTATAAACAAGCATTAAGCTTAAAAAGTATGATTGCGATTGCACTCAGTTACGGCGGAACCGTGATTGTGATGTGGCAAGAGCAAAGCAATGTACCGCATGAAAGTAATTTTTGGCTCGGTGCAAGTTTGGTTTTTGCAAGCGCGGTGTGTTTTGCGATTTACCTCCTATTCACACCTAAACTGATTCAAAAATTTGGCTCTTGGAACTTCACAGGTTTGGCGTTAAGTGTTGCTTGTATCGGAACACTGGCTCATTACGTCATTGCAACACCCAACCCTGTACAACTTCTCATGCAACTTCCCGATGTCGTGATTTGGTATGGCATTGCTTTAGGTATTGGCGTGACCGTGATTCCAACCTTACTGGTGGCTCAAAGTATTGCGCGAATTGGAGCTTCACAAACAGCCATGATTGGTTCTATCGGACCGATCCTAACGATTATTTTAGCTACTTTATTTTTGGGTGAATCGATGAATATCATCCAATGGTTTGGTTGTGCACTGAATATTGTTGGCGTGATGATCATCTCGTTGTCAAAAAGTAGATTAGGTCGTTAAAAGCTCGACTTAAATACACTCTTATTTTAATCAAACTATTCGCCGCATAATGTTGAGCATTTATTTAATGATCAAGTGCTTGTTATCAAACTCAAATAATATTTGATTAAAATGTGCTCCTGCGGATTGCTCTCCTAGCTGATCATTTGGATTACGGAGCGGACATTCATTCATAGATAAACAGCCACATCCAATACACCAATCCAATTGCTGACGCAGTTGTAGTAATTTGATAATTTTTTCATCTAATAGCGCATGCCAGCTCTTCGACATTTTCTGCCAATCTTTTTGACCAGTCACACCTTGTCTCGGTAAATTTTCAAACTCTTGTTTGATATCAGCAAGGCTAATTCCAACTTGCTGGGCAACTTTTATAATCGCAATTCGACGTAACATCGATCGCTGATAGCGTCTTTGATTGCCTTCAGTTCGTGTACTCCAAATAAGCTCCTTATCTTCGTAGAACCTTAGTGTTGCGACTGAAACGCCACTACGTTGTGCTAATGCACCAATACTTAACCACTGCCCTAAATTTTCTACCACAGCACTTGACCTCAAGTTAACTAGAGCTTTGATAATCCCTCATAATCTTTTAAATGTCACCTTGTCATGTCAAATTCTAATCACAATACACAAGATCCCATTCTGAATATTTACAACCCATCGGCTTTATATGACCCTATTCCTTATGGCTACAGCCATATTGCAGAAGTAAAGAATTTCTCACGGATTATTCATATCGCAGGTCAAGGTGGTGAGAATATTCATGGTGTTTGTCCCGTTGATTTCAATCAACAACTCATTAATGCATTTCATCATATTGAAATTGCATTGAAGCATAGAACAGCGCAATTCTCAGATATCGCAATTTTGCGAATACTGATCGTGAAGCATGATTCACAAAAACATCAGCTTTTAATTCACGAAATGAATAGAATATGGAAAGATAAGAAATTTCCTGCTTGTACTCTCATACCTGTTCCTTGTTTAGCAACTACAGATATGCTGATTGAGATTGAAGCAACAGCTTATTGTGCTTAAGGTGATCACAAGGATGTTAAAAAATGCAGTATGACCTCGACCATCTGAATCAGAAGGATATTAGTCAGGACAAAGCACTGTTGTTATTAATGGCAATTGCATGTGGTATTTGCGCAGGTGCAAATTACTACTCACAACCCTTAATTAATTCTATTCAACTTTACTTTCAAGCACCTGCTTCTGATGTAGCATTGAATGTGACATTTGCCCAAGTATCTTATGCACTGGGTTTATTGTTCATCGTCCCGATGGGCGACATTCTCAATAAAACTAAATTTATTCCCTTGCTGATGTTTTTGGCATCTGTAGGATTATTTATTTGTGCTTTTTCAGTCAATCTTGAAATGCTTTGGATAGGAACAATCATCACAGGTTTGTTTTCTGTTGCGGCTCAGATTCTGATTCCTTTTGCGACCATGGCAGTGAAACCTGAAAAAACTGGTGAAGTGGTTGGTTTACTCATGAGTGGATTACTTGTCGGTATTCTCATCTCAACAAGTCTAGCTGGCTTACTGTCAAATTTATTCAATTGGAAACTGATTTATATTGTGAGTGGCATACTCATGCTCATGGTAGCCGTGGTTCTGAACCTTCGACTGCCTTATATCAAAAGCAGTAAAATGAGTTATGCCAGTATCTTCCGTTCGATGGGGCAATTACTCAAAGATGAACCGCGTTTGATCTTTCGCTCATGCATAGGTGCTTTTGCATTTGCCACGATGAGTATTTTGTTTTCCACTATCGCGATACTACTCAGCTCATCTTTCCAACTGTCCGATGTCATGATCGGTCTACTCACCTTAGTCGGTATCTTCGGTGCATTATCAACTAAAAAAATTGGACAATTTGCAGATCGCGGTTATACCCAAACCATCACTTGGAGTGGGATTGGTATTCTAGCGACCAGCTGGATCTTCTTATATTTTGGTCAGGTGTATCTAATCAGTTACATCATTGGTTTTGGTCTGATCAATCTCGGGCTCGCTTCAGTACATAGCAGTAATCAAAATATTATTTTCAGACTTAGTCCAGATGCGAAATCTCGAATCAACTCGATTTATATGACCTCTTATTTTATCGGTGGTGCTGCAGGTTCTGCTTTAGGGATCTATGCGTGGCATCATGGTGGCTGGGCAATGTCATGCCTCGTCGGCGTAGGCTTAGTGATATGTGCTGCTTTTTTTGCATTACTTGATTTACGTTTTATCCGTCGTCAAAATATCGCATAACAACCTAGATTTACTCAAAAATATCACAAATAGAAAAGCCCCTCTTAGGGGCTTTTTGCAGTTACTTTTATAGAAAGATATTTGATACAGAATCTTGCACTATGAAACTTGTACCACAGGATAGTGTGGTTTTAAGAAGTGCCATTTTTGTGCATTGTTAATTAACAATTCTAAAATTGCAGGGATCAATGCGATTAATATTTCACAACACTGACTGATCAAAGGTCGGTTAATACTGCTGTTATAGCTTGAACCGCCTTGTAAAATTTGATGTTCAATCGTCAACATTCGATTCAATACTACAGACAGGATTTCATTCAAATTTTTAGTCTCGAATACATCGTGAATAAGCTTTTTCTCATGTTCAAAGCTTTCCTTCCATGTCACTTGAGACACAACCTGATTGCGATAGTCCCAATAGGCTTGATAAGAATAAGGGTTAGCGAGTATTTTTTGAATCGGCTCGAATAACTTCCCCCAAACCATTTGAGATAAATGCTGTGTTTGGTCTTGTCGTGAGATTAGCGCTAAAAATTGACTGATATGATCTTTTTGCTGATTTTTACGCTCTACATCTTCTGCATAGATTGCATTAAAAGAAACCCTCAAGCTTAAAAACTGAAGATCTTTATCTTGTTCCATCAATACTGCTTTCTTAAGCCAACTCAGTGAACGCTGAACCCTCAAGTTGAATCGTTCAGAATTATTATTTTTACTGCTTTTAAAAATTTCTTCGAGTACATAGATCATCACGACCTCTTATTTTTACATCTTATTGAATCAACATACTTAAATTTTAAAGATTTCACAATTTTGATTTTGTTATGTCGCTTACATTCAATGTATGTCTTTTTCTAAGACTGTCGATTTCTGTCGAAAACTCGTATAATTCTGCGCTCTTTATGTTCTTCGCCTCGGATCTCGTCTATGTCATCAATCCAATCTTTAACGCCTCGTATTTCGGTCGCACCGATGATGGATTGGACGACACGTGACTATCGTTTCTTTGCTCGTCTATTTAACCCGAACATTATCATGTATACCGAAATGGTCACGACAGGCGCGATTATCCATGGCGGGGCAAATCGTCATTTAGACTATAACAACGAAGAACATCCCATTGTTTTACAGCTTGGTGGTTCTAATCCGAAAGACCTTGCGACCTGTACTCGAATGGCACAGGACTGGGGCTATGATGAAGTCAACCTCAATGTTGGTTGCCCGAGTGATCGTGTACAAAACAATAAAATCGGCGCTTGCTTGATGGCAGAACCAGATTTAGTTGCTGAATGTATCGCAGAAATGCGAAATGTGGTTGATATTCCTGTGACGGTAAAACATCGTATCGGTATTGATGACATGCATTCCTATGAAGAAATGCTACATTTTGTCGATACGGTAGCAAAGACAGGCTGTGATAACTTTATCGTCCATGCACGTATTGCATTACTTCAAGGCTTGTCACCAAAAGAAAACCGTGATGTTCCGCCTTTACGTTATGAAGATGTATATCGCTTAAAACTAGACCGCCCAAATCTTTTGATTGAAATCAATGGTGGCATAAAAACCTTTGCCGAAACTCAAGAACATTTAAAGCATGTTGATGGTGTGATGATTGGTCGTGAGGCTTATCACAATCCTTACCTTTTAGCAGAGTTGGGGCAGTTGTGGAATTTAGACATGCCAAATCGCTTTGATATTATGGATCAAATGATGCCGTATATTGCGAAACGTATGCAAGAAGGCGCACCACTTTCAATTATCACACGTCATATTTTAGGGTTATTCCAAAATCTACCCGGTGCTCGTAAATGGCGTCAGGCTTTAAGTGGTGGTAATGCCAAAACATTTGCTGATGTTGAAAATGCAATTACCAATATCAAAGAAGCGATGCAACGTACTGAAGACTATTTAAAAGAGAATGAACTTAAAACAAGTGAACTGAAAGCAAATCAAACCGAAGCTTAAATGTAAAAAGCCCCGATTAAATAGGGGCTTTTTTATGAAATTGAATTGATCAACTCATTTTAAACATTTTGATTGCTGTGCTTTTTTCTGATCTAGCTTTTTCAATACTTCTGAAACTGCCACCATAGCAAAGCTCGACGTAACCACAACTGCTGAGCCATAACCTCCACAGCGCAATCCTGCACTTGGGCAGACTTCAGCACTTGAGAATGGATTATCAATCGAGTACACGCAAGTAATACCAAACTTTTCCTTCGGTTTTTTACAAATCCCTTTGCTACGTAATTGTGTACGAAGCTTTGCAAGCATGGGGTCTTGTTCAGTTTTAGATAAATCTGCTACGCGAATTTTCAACGGATCAAGTTTGCCCCCAGCGCCTCCAGAGACAATCAAAGGAATCTTGTTAAAACGACAATGTAACATCAATGCAAATTTTGCTTTCACATCATCAATACAATCTAAAATCAAATCAGGGGTATTCGCTAGAACATCTTGAATATTGTCAGGTGTGAGGTAGTCATCGATCAAATTAATTTTAATTCTTGGATTGATAGCACGGCAACGCTCTGCCATCACTTCAATTTTTTCATGACCCAACGTTGTGGTCATGGCAGGTAATTGACGATTAATATTTGATGCAGCAATGACATCCATATCAACTAATGTCAACTCACCTAGTCCTGTACGAGCCAAGGCTTCGACAGCCCAAGACCCTACACCACCAATGCCGATGACCATGACATGACTCTGCTCATAATGATTAAAACTGTCTTCTCCATAAATTTTGGCTACACCTGCAAAACGGCGCTCATATTCATCATTTTGGAGAACTTCAGTCATAACTCAAATCGATCTTAAAAATACAAATTTCATTTTAACAAATTCAGCCACGAAAAATGCATTTTCGATCTGATGATCGTATCTGAATAAATGGATCAATAAATCACAGTTAAAAAAAAGCCCCACTGCTTTTGGTGTGAGGCTTGGAGAACTGAGTATTTTTTAGAAATAGTTTTAGCAATAGATTTGGAATTAAATAAATTCATTAGAGCTACATTTCATTCTGACATTAACATATGTCAGTTCGATTAAACATTCAAGCAAACATAACACTTTGAAACGAAGCAACTCACTATTTGGTTAATCTAAGTACATTTCGATCTGTCTTGTTTGTTCAATTCGAGCTTTACCCTAAGGCTTCAAATGCAATGCCTCTATGGAATTCACCCATAACTGATTTGCCATTTGCTCACGATCACCACCTAACACGTCAACCAATCCATCCAAAACAAAGGGTAAATTGACAGGTGTATTACGCGTACGATGTTCCGTTGAAAGCTGACAACACAATGGCGTCATATCCGGGCAATCCGTTTCCAAGACCAAATGCTCAATACCTACTTCTTGAACCACAGTATGTAATTTTTTAGATTGAGGATTCGTGATTTGGCCTGTGACTCCCAATTTAAATCCCAATTTGATAAAGGCTTTCGCCTCTTCCACACCACCACCAAAAGCATGCGCAATTCCACCCTGCTTAAACTGATGCTTTTTGAGTATCGCTAACGTTTCAGCATGCGCCTTGCGAATATGCAGTAAAATGGGTTTATCGAAATGTTGTGCCATTTCAATTTGTCGTGAAAAGTAGCGTTTTTGCTTCTCCAGCATATCAGCTTGCTTATGTTGCTTTAAAAAGGTGTCTAAACCAATTTCACCAATAGCAACGCAATCATTTTCCATTAATACCTTTTCTAATGCATCCAAATGTTGAGTTTGATGTTGCTCAATATAAAAAGGGTGAAGCCCAGGGGCTAAATAACTTTTCGGCGCATCTTTCAATTGATTCAATGCAAGATGCGTTTGAATTAAGGTATCAAAACGCTCTTGCAGAAAACCTATTAAGATAAGTGCATCCACCCCTGCCTGTTTTGCTTTGAGGGCAAGCTCTTCTCGATCGGCATCAAAATCTGATACATCAAAATGTGTATGCGTATCAAACAAAGGAACAGGACTTAAAAAACTCATCAGGGCTATTTCGTAGTCTGAGCAGTTGCGGGTTGCGTTGATGACGTTTGATTAGCCACGACTTCTGAACTTGCCTGCTGCTCTTTAAACGCCTCAGGAAGATATTGTGGTTTCAAAACCCCTTTAAGCTGATCATAAGGAATGGTTAAACGAGGCAAACCCACGACATAAGGACCAATTTCATATTCTTGGTATTGTAAAATCAAACCTTGTTTACCCAAGTAATAGTTTTGACTCAGCTCAAACTTCCAAGCTTGTTCATAGTCTTGAACATTTTCCGCCAATTTATTATCCATCACCCATGCTTTAAATTGATCATGCGCCAATTGTTTAAGCTCAACCAATTTATTTGCTTCAAGTAATTGATTCAACTCAACCAACTTTTTCGCTTTTAAATCATAATTGTAATAATGCTGTGCTGAAGAACCATGTGCACCACCTAAATAGTGGCTTGAATTGATCACGACAGTGGCTAAAGGCTCTTGAGAGTTTAAAATTTTCGGACTCACACTAAATGTAATTTCGTGATTGACACCCAGTTTTTTCAGCTCATCATCTAATTTTAAAAAGTTATTTACATAAGGTTGTATTTGCTGTGCCAAGGTCTGAGCAGCAGTACTCTGTGGCTTCGCTTCACTTACAGACGTTTGCGCATTTGCCTCAGATACACTACTTAAATCAGGCAATGCTTTTTCTTCTTTGGTATCGACTTCAATGGTGGTTTTAAGAATTTGTATAATCGCTGCATCAATGACTTTGTCTAATTCAGGCTGATTGGTACTTAAACGATCAATACGGATTTGTGGACAACCATTACCACGACAGGGTTCAATTTCCACAGGAATCATTTGCGTCGAACCAATGAGTTTAATTTGCTCGACTACAGGTTCGGATACTGAGCCTTGGTCAATCGGCGACTTATTGGCATCTTTGTCTTTATCGACTGGCTGACAGGCACTCATCAATGCCACTACGCTAAGCATCGGCATTAAACTTAATTTATTAATTTTCAACATCTCTTGATCCCAATCAGGCAATCGCTTTATCTAAAATCCTAGCCTAGCGCTGTCACTTTGCATGCTCAAGCTTCATTTGTATAGGTTTAGATACCTTTGTTTTAAATCTGTCTGAATATTTTTTATAGAATATTACAGTGCCTATCTTTATAAAAAGTTAAAACATTTTTTCAAGCACTTCTGGGCGCAACACCTGTGCAGTTTGTTCTTTGGTCAGATAAATATCCAACTGAGTTCCATCTTTTACAATTTCATTGGCACGATAATGTAGCCCAACACCTTCACCATCAAAGAACCAATCGCTTTGTCCCCAATACAGTTTTTTAGGCGCTGCTTTCTGCACATCTGAACTTTGATCCGCTTGCCACTCAGTATATTTCACTTGAATCATTTCATTTAATGCATTTTGTTGATTGTTTTGAATTACATCCAGTAGGCTCAATTTCTTTTGTAGCTTACGATCAGCCACAAAAAAATAACCCCGGTCTTTAACCGTAATACTCTGCTGTTTGCTATTCACAATCACCTGTAATAATACATATTGATTCCGTTGCGAAGCAATCCGAGTATTCAAATGCAATTCATAAGCATGATTGGTTTTAAACTCAGCTTGCCAAGCATCTGATTTTTTCACATATGCATTGATCGCTTGTTGTAATGTCATCGCCTGATTCAAACCAATCTGATTTTGAATGACGTGTGACTGACTTTCTGCAATCCATTGATTCATCCATGCATCTTGTGTCTGAATGGTCTGAATATCCATCTCAATACAATTTTTCTTTTCACAAAAAGGCAGCGCATATTTAGCAGGTTGTTCTTGAATATTTAAAAATGGAAGAATCTCTGTTTGCTGCTGTTTTTCCGAATCAATATTAGATGAGGCATCGTGCTGTTCTTTATTTTTAGAATCACAAGCCACCAGACTCGAAACGCATAAGCTGAATAAACATACTTTAAAAAATGTAGCTATAAATTTTGAATTGTTCATTTCCATTTTCACAGCAGACGGTCCTTGAATACATCCCAAAGATCATAAGCTATTTTGAAATAAAAACAGCTTCCTAAAGAAGCTGTTTTTATGAATATACGTATTTAAACTGTATTAGTGTTCACGTGTTGCACGGAAATTGATATCAGGATAACGTTCTTGCATCAACTGTAAATTCACACGACTTGGCGCAAGATAAGTCAAATGACCACCACCATCTAAAGACAGTTGATCATGTGCTTTTTTCTTAAATTCGTTAAACTTTTTCTCATCATCACAAGAAACCCAACGAACCGTATTGATACTGATCGGCTCGTAAATACAATCCACTTTGTATTCTTCTTTCAAGCGATATGCAACCACTTCAAACTGGAGCACACCAACAGCACCCACGATTAAATCATTGCTGTTCTGTGGCATGAATACTTGCGTTGCACCTTCTTCAGAAAGCTCTTTCAAGCCTTTTTGAAGCTGTTTTGATTTCAATGGATCTTTTAAACGTACACGGCGGAACATTTCGGGTGCGAAGTGAGGAATACCTGTGAACTGAAGTTTTTCACCAGAAGTAAAGGTATCACCAATCTGAATCGTACCGTGGTTATGCAAACCAATGATATCACCAGGCCAAGCTTCTTCTAAGTGCTGACGATCACCCGCAAGGAAGGTTAATGCATCACTGATACGTACATCTTTATCTAGACGTACATGTTTCATTTTCAAGCCCTTTTCATAGCGACCTGAACAAATACGCATAAACGCAATACGGTCACGATGCTTAGGATCCATATTCGCTTGGATTTTAAAGACAAAGCCTGTAAAACCTTCTTCAGTTGCTTCAACTTTACGGGCTTCAGTTGGATGTGCTTTTGGCTCTGGTGCATACAAACTAAATGCATCAAGTACATGATCAACACCAAAGTTACCTAAAGCAGTACCAAACAATACAGGTGTTTGGCGACCAGCAAGAAACTCTTCAGCATTTAACGGCTCATTCGCCATTTCAACCAGCTCAAGTGATTCTTCAAATGCAGCCCAAGCCAAGTCACCTACTTTTTCACGTAGATCTGGATAATCATAACCATCACGAACTTCAATATCTGTAATCGTTGAACCAAAACCCGCTTTATAAACATAAAATTTCTTTTCGATGATGTTGTAAACACCTGCGAAATCACGCCCTGTACCTAAAGGCCAAGTCAAAGGTACGCATTTGATTTTGAGGACGTTTTCAATTTCATCTAATAATTCAAGCGGTTCACGAATCTCGCGGTCCATTTTGTTAACGAATGAAATGATTGGCGTGTCGCGCATACGACATACTTCCATCAATTTAATCGTACGATCCTCGACACCTTTCGCACCATCGATCACCATCAACGCAGAGTCTACAGCCGTCAAGGTACGATACGTATCTTCCGAGAAGTCTTCATGTCCCGGTGTATCGAGTAGGTTGATCATTTTGTCTTTAAATGGAAATTGCATCACCGAGGTCGTAATCGAGATACCACGTTCTTTTTCCATTTCCATCCAGTCAGATGTTGCTGCACGGTCAGACTTACGGCTTTTTACCATACCAGCAACCTGAATCGCTTGCCCCCATAACAGTAATTTTTCTGTCATGGTGGTCTTACCAGCATCGGGGTGGGAAATAATAGCGAATGTACGTCGTTGAGCGACTTGCGCCGCTAATTCATCTGTAAAGCTCATGGTTAATACCTGCCGCAGAAGAGCAGCTTCAAGATCAAGTGCTGATCAAATTTAAAAATTGGCAGTATTGTATCAGATTTATCATTATTATTTTCTGATCATCATCGGCAAATTGTGATGCTGAATATTAAAAAATAATGGTTGAGAATATGGGTATGAGGAGTCTTTTTTTTGAGGTGTTAACTATCTATAGATAAGTACTATAAATATTTGATTGAGATTTAATTTTAGAAAAAATAAAAGGTTTATTCGAAGGTAAGAATTTATAAGCAAATTATTGAAATGATAGCTTTACACATTTTCAAAAGTACTTTCTAGACGATCCACTGGCAATGGCATCCCCAATAAATACCCTTGGAACTGTTGGCAACCCAATGACTTAAGAATATCAGCTTGTTGTTGCGTCTCCACTCCTTCTGCAGTAACCACTAAACCTAATCGCTTCGCCAATTCAATAATACTGCGAAGGATAATCTCATCCTTCGAACCAACCGATAAATTGCGAATAAACTCACGGTCAATTTTTAGTTCATCTACAGGTAAATCTTTCAAATACAAGAAACTTGAATGCCCTGTACCAAAGTCATCAATCGCAAGAGAAATACCTAAATTACGTAAATTTTCAAAAGTACGAATACTGACATCAATATGATGCATGGCTGTAGATTCAGTAATTTCAATAATTAAATGATTTGGATCGACATTATATTTTTTAATCAGATTGGCTAAGGTATCAATCAGTTGCTTATGTTCAAATTGAACTGCTGACAAGTTGACAGCAATCGGGGCAAATGCACGCCCTTGTGCTGTCCAAAGCTGTAATTGCTTACAAGCTTGTTCAAGTGCCCAATAACCCATTTTAATAATAAGCCCAGTCTGCTCAGCCCCTTCAATAAACATATTCGGTGCAAGTAAACCTAGACTTGGATGCTTCCAGCGAATCAATGCTTCTACACCACAGATTTTAAGATCCGCAGTAAATTTGGGCTGATAAAATAGGACAAATTGTTGTTCTTCTACAGCTTTGTACAGATCATTGATTAACTTAGATTGGCTTCGAGCAATCTCTTGCTGATCAAGTGAGTAATTGAAAATGCTGAACGTATTACGACCTTGCTCTTTCGACTGCAACATCGCTGCATCTGCGTTGATCAATAGGTCATGTAAATTGGTGCCGTGATCTGGATAATAAACCACACCCAAACTAGCAGATACATTGATATCTTTACCCGCAACATTAAAACCGTCTTGGATATTTTTTAAAATTTCATCAGCAACAGCTTCAATTCGCTCTGATTTAAAATCCTCAAGAACCATTAGAAACTCATCACCACCAATGCGAATCAACTTTTGATCAGGCTCTAATAATGCATGCAACCGCTGAGCGAGCTTCACCAACAATTCATCACCAATGTGATGTCCAAACGCATCATTTACCGCTTTAAAACGATCTAGATCGATATAGATAAATGCGATTTTTTTATTGGAAAATTTATACAGAGAAAAAAGCGATGTGGTGTAATCAATCAAGAATAAACGATTTGGAAGTTTGGTCAGATTATCTTGTAAGGCTAAGCTTTCGAGTTCTTTATTGACGCGTAGAAGTTGTAAATTTCGGTCTTCTAATCTTAATTCCAAAATCGCTACTGCAAATGATGCAACCAAAATCAGACAAGTAATGGCAATAATCACAAAGAGCATTAGCCCTGGACCTTCTTGCACTGCCATTGCACTAATACTTTCTTGAATGGTATGGAAGCTTGCAGCCGCCATGCCTGTGTAATGCATTCCCACAATACTAATCGCCAACAATGCGGCAACCGTAAGTTTTAAGATGAAATGATTCGAATTTGTTTGTTTAACTTTAAAATACAACCAGAAGGTTAGACCTGTACCGCAGATTGCAATCAAGACTGAAAGTATGACTAATATTGTATTGTAATGAATCACATGGCCTGGAATGATTAATCCCACCATTCCTGTGTAATGCATTCCCGATATACCAATACCCATCACAAAAGAGCCAAGCACCAAACGACTTAAAGGCAATGTTTCTCGTGTCGTGAGCCAAACGGCAAAGATAGAAGCAGCAGCACCAATGACATAAGAAAAGAAAGTCACACTTGGAGAGAATTTATAGCCTTCAGGTAAATGACAGGCAAGCATGCCGACAAAATGCATCACCCAGATGGCAAAACCTAGAACTAGACCACTAAAGAATAAGAGCGTTTTTTTACGTGATAAATTAGAATTTGAGAATATGAGTTCTTGTAATGAAATAGCAACATAACAGGTAATTACTGCCGCCACGACAGAACCTGTTACAAGTGCGTAATCATAACTCATATGAATCATATAAAGACTATTCCATTCCTGAACCTAATTATTCTTTTATTTAAACCCCAAAAATACAGCCTATAAATGTAAGAAGGTTCAACTTTTTAATGAGCGTTTATCGCTTACAACAATATCACCATCTCATTGAAGGTCAAGTTCTTTTTATGAGATCGCATAAAAAATGGCATATAAAAATATGCCATTTTTTAACTAAACTAAAGAGCAAATTTAGTTATTTTTTCAAGTGATTTAAGTCCAATAAAACATTTGCGGCTTCCGTCACAAAAGTTTCTTCCTCTGGAAGTGCAGGTCTTTGATTTGCTTTGATTTTAGATCTTGATTCAACCAATGCATCCATTGAAGCCTGATAACTTTCCCAGTTCGGATAAGGCTTTTTACCTGTTTCCGTACGTCGCTTATTTTCAGCATCTAAAGTTTTCTGTTCAAGTGCAATCAGTTCAGCCTTCCGTTTGTCTATATCTAGAACAATTTTCTTTTGTTCCTTCGCCACTTGAGCGATCATTTTACGTGCTTCTAAGTATTCGAACTGTGCATCTGCATCAACACGCTGCTTAGATTTTGCGCTTAGACTAGGAATATAGCTTTCAATTTCACCTTCACGCTTAAATGGTGTTGTTGCAATAGTATCCCATACCAATGCATTTTTAGCCTTACGCTCACCAAACTCCTCATCATAAATATCGACGAGTTTGATGTCTGGAATCACCCCTTTATTTTGAGTACTGCCACCAGTCACACGATAAAATTTACGCTGTGTGAGCGTTGCTTGCCCATGAGCTAGAGTATCAAGCTGAACTTGAGCTGTTCCCTTACCTGTCGTCGTACTACCAATCACAATTCCACGACCATAGTCTTGAATCGCAGCAGAGTAAATTTCACTTGCAGATGCTGATGCCAAATTGATCATCACAGCTAGAGGGCCAGCGTATGTCTGTTTGCCACCATCGGTATCTTCAAACACACTTACATTACCATTACCATCACGGATCTGTACTACAGGCCCAGACTTAATGACTTGTCCTAGCATTTTGGCCACTTCTTCCAGTGAACCGCCCGGATTATTTCGAAGATCAATAATAATGCCTTCGACATTTTTATTGGCCAAAGCCTGTAATGCTTTGTTGGTATCTTCAGACACAGAACGATAATCTGCCCCTGCTCTACGCGCACGATAGTTCAAATAGAACGATGGGATTTCCACCACACCAAAAACATGCTTTTTACCATCACGGGTAATTTCAACGGTACGTGAACGCACACCAGCATCTTCTTCTTGAATCACGTCTCTAACGATAGTCACTGATCGTGCTTGGCTCATGGCAGCACCTGCACCAAGC
The DNA here is from genome assembly GCF_059515925.1 of Acinetobacter sp. CY81. NCBI lineage: Bacteria > Pseudomonadati > Pseudomonadota > Gammaproteobacteria > Moraxellales > Moraxellaceae > Acinetobacter > Acinetobacter sp. CY81. The sequence goes on along the minus strand of NZ_JCAKNC010000003.1, from coordinate 279,527 downwards.
AATTTAACCGTCACTTTAGTACCACGTTTACCACGAATAAGCCCTACAATTTCAGAACTTGGCCAACCGATGACATCGACCATTTTCTCGCCATCTTGTGCAACGCCAATGATGCGATCACCTGATTTAACCTGTCCTGTTTTACTTGCAGGACCGCCATCAACGATCGTTTCAATTTTGGTGTAGTCTTCATTACCACGATCAGGGCGAATCGAAACACCAATACCTTCTAACTGTAGCGTTGTTTGGCGGTTCAATTCCATTGCATCTACGGGTGGAAAATAGTTGCTGTGCGGATCATAAGTCGCCAACATTGCATTTAATGTTTTATCTAAGACATCATCACTTTTAATACGCGCCATACGTTCAAGTTGACGTGTATAGCGCTTTGTTAAGGTTTGGACAGGCGTCAAATCTTCTGCCGCGGTTAAGTCTTGCCCATCAGCCAAACTTGGATCATTTTTTAAAGCCAACTGTTTAGCCGCTTCTTCTTCTTTGGTGATGGTCAAGTTAATCAGCTGAGACACCAACATTTTACGCCATTGTGCTTCTTGTTCAGTGCGCTTATCGAAATACGGTGCTTTTTCACGATCAGTTTCAATATAAACATCAGTTTGTTTTAAGTTCTGAGGTTTTTTCAACTCAGCCAGCATAAATTCGTAGAATTGTTTCAGGCGCTCACGATATTGCTCATGAATGGTATATGGACCTGACAAATCCCCAGCTTTTAAAGCTGCTCCAAAAGTTGAGCCATACTTCTTTTTATATTTATTAACTTCATCTGCGAGAAATAAACTGTGATCTGGATCTAGACTATCCAAATACATATCTAAAATACGATTCGATGTATTAGCATCGAGGCGCATATTTAAATAGTGTTGGCGATCAACCAGTGTTGCAAGCTGACGTGAAACTAAGGCTTGCTCTCTAGATGGCTGAATACTTTGAGCTGTCGAAGTTGCAGGCTCACTCGCCGCAATCGCATCATTCATCGCATGAGTAAAGAATAAACCACCTGTTGCAATCGCAACTGCGCAAGCTAATGTTTGTAGTTTCATAAATACTTTGTGTTTCCTTGGATTAACCAATTTCAATACTGTTTTTCTGATATGAATGCTTGATATTCAAAATCTTAAACAATTTTTTATGTATATGCCGTGTATTTTTATCATACTCTCTAATGAGAAAATGTAGCAAATCATTGCAGAATTCGGGTATTGTTTTCTCTTTTAAAAATACAATGACGGACTCTACGATGATTGGCGCATTGATGCTCGATATTGCGGGCACAGAACTAAATCAAGAAGATATTCAACTCTTACAAGCTCCGCAAGTCGGTGGCATGATTCTATTTAGCAGAAATATTGAATCACCTCAACAAGTTCGCGCACTCACCGATCACATGCGTCAAGTTCGACCAGATATTTTAATTGCCGTTGACCAAGAAGGTGGTCGAGTTCAACGTCTCAAAAATGGTTTTACCTTACTTCCAGCAATGGGTAAGTTTGGAGAACTTTACTTAAAAGATGCTGAAAAAGCTATTGAACTTGCTGAAAAATGTGGCTGGCTCATGGCGACTGAAGTTCTTGCTGTCGGTATTGATTTTAGCTTTGCACCTGTTTTAGACATTAATGATGTCAGTGATGTGATTGGCGACCGAGCTTTTGCCAAAAATGTAAAGGATATCGTCCCTCTAGCTCGTGCATTTATGCAAGGAATGAAACGTGCAGGCATGGCGAATACAGGAAAACATTTCCCAGGTCACGGCTCGGTTAAAGCTGACTCGCATGTAGCAGCTGCAATTGATCACCGTCGTTATGACGAAATCTATAATAATGATATGCAGAGCTTCATTCAGCTCCAACCTCAACTTGATGCACTCATGCCTGCGCATGTGATTTATCCAAATATCGACCCAAATCCAGCAGGCTTCTCGCCATACTGGATTCAAAAAGTACTCCGCGAAGAACTTCAATATGATGGCGTTCTGTTTTCAGATGACCTTACCATGCAAGCGGCATGTGTTGCTGGTGGTGCTGATGCACGAATTCTAGCTGCATTGAATGCAGGCTGTGATATGGGCTTGGTCTGCAATCAGCGAGAAGCTGCATGCTTAGCGCTGGATGCGATTACTGAGCTTCCGTTACCAAATCAAGAGCGATTGGAACGTATGCGCGGTCGTATTCCTGAAATCAGCATTGGAGAGCAACTCGACTTAGGTGATGAATGGCAAGCGGTCAAAAAAGTCATAGAAGAATTTAAAAATTCTATCTAAACAAAAAAAGGAACATCAACAATGTTCCTTTTTTTTTATACGATAAACATGATAGAAATAAGACAACTAGAATAAAGAATCACATAACAAGGATAACTATGTCTAATTTAAAGTCTAATTCACGATCCAAATCTAACTTATCTAAACATCGACATATTTCATTTACTGCACATTATACAGGTTATATCTGGTTTCAAATGGGCATATCACATCCTGCCCTTGCGACAGCCAAAGGTAAGTCTTTGGCAATGATTGCCAATCCAGTGGAAACACTTGCGGAGAAATATATTGGTGGAAGTATGCGTACCACTTTAAAAACCCGCCACACCTTACTTGATGAACATCTAACTCAACTCATCGAAAAACATCCAGACCTTCAAGTCTTAGAAATCGCAGCAGGACTATCACCACGCGGTTGGTGGTTTAGACAACATTTCCCACAGATTGATTATCGCGAACTCGACTTACCTGATATGGCTGCAACCAAACAAGCTGCCTTGACACAAATAGATTCTCTCAGTCCTGCAATGTTATCTGCTGATTTATTTACAGAAGATTTTCAAAATGCATTTGCTGTTTTTGATCCACAACGACCATTAGTAATTATCAGTGAGGGTTTGATTAACTACTTTGATAAAAAATTATTACAACAGTTACTTAAATCAATTGTGCAATATGGTTCGCCTTTTAAAGCATTACATTATTTGACCGACATCTACCCAGAACCCGTTAAAAACAAACTGGCTAAAGTGATTTGGTCGAGTAGTAAATTACTGAAATTAATGTCTCGAAGTGCTTTTAGCTTTCATTTTATTGATCCAGTTGAAGTCAGATCATTCTTTCAAAATGCCGGTTTCACGCAGATTAATGTCGTTCAGCCAACACCTTACTTTAATCAAGAAAGTAAAAGACCTGATCAAATCGAGTCAAATGAGCATTTAGGTGATTTAGTCTGGATGATTCATGCACAATTGGCTTAATGAAAAGCCACTGTTTTTACACCTCATTATTTTTAGCGCGGAAATAGAATCTTTTAGCGTTTAGAAGTGGCTTAAACCACTTCTGCGATACGATTCTTTTGATGTGTAATAAATTTGAGTAATCGATCTGCCACTTCAAAATATCCATGCTTAAATAAAGCACGCACACCTTGATTAGTCGCTTCAAAGATTAAACATTCGACTTTAAATTCACCGTCTTCATCTTCTAAATGAAGTGCCAAATCACGAGCATGTTGATTGATATATTCAATTTCAGAGGATGATGCATTGAATAGCACTCCGAAATAGTTAATATCAACAACTTCAACATCAATCACTTTATTTAAAAGACGATGCGACATACGTGTTTTCGGATGTGATACCAGAATTCGCTCTTCACCACGTCGTTCTAAATCTTGCATTTGTTGACGATTAAGTGGAATAATCCCATCAATATCTTGAATCGACTGTTCTTTTAAAAATGCCGTAAACAGATTCATGGTTTCTTTGCGACGTTGCAGTTGCGGTACATGATCTGCATTAGCAATCATGGCAAATTCAACATCTGGACATTGCAACGCAAAGTTGGCATTTTCATAGGGCAATGTAAAACTATCAAACTGCCCACATGCCACCAATGTTTTGCATGTCGGAATCGGAACATCATCTAGTCGAAGTAAACGATTGCAGTTAATTTCATAACGCTCTTGCTCAGTATTACTAAACTCAGCCATTTGTTTAAAGAAAAGACGCTTTGCCGTGGGTGACATTCGAGTTCGATCCAATTTAGCGTGATTCACTAAATACAAAATCACAGCTTGTCCAAACTCATCCATACGCTGTTCTTTCATCAACATGAGCGATTCTTCTAACAGCATGCGCCAACTTTTACGGGTCTTTTGCATCACCCCCATCAAAATCATACGATCCATCAGTTCTGGACGTTGAGCCGCAAAGCAAGATGCAACCACGGAGCCTAAGGACATTCCCATAACCGATACTTTTGAAATTTCGACAATATCTAACCAAGTACCGAGCATGGTTGAAAGTTGTGAAATTTCCAAACTTCCTGCCGATAGACCTGTATCACGATTATGAATTTGCTGATTTGAACCCAAAGATGGCAAATCAATTAAAATCACAGGTCCTTTTTCAAAAAGCTGTTCCACACAATATTTATAAGAACTAAAGGTTTGAAATGCACCACCAACAATCAAAATCGGGGTGTTGTGTATCGTTGCAGGATCAGCAATCGCCATATACTCAACTTTCCAACCATCAATCCAAGTGATACGTGGTGGTTGTTTGAAGCTATTTTTATTGTATATATCGAAAAAATTAAACCCTGATGTATTCGGGTACATTTCCGAGTCCATTTGTATAATGGAATTCATTTCCCTATCTCCATTTGGCCTTATAGTTTTAATTTGCAAGCCACATATTTAGACGACGTTCTCAAATATCTTTTATTGTGCAACTTATTCAGCATTCACTATTCATTCTATACAAATGAATGAATAGTGCGCAATCATCGGATCAACCATTTATCTTTTTTACACAACCTTGCCACCACAAAATGGTTACAAGTTTTATCCATTGCCGATTTTTATGGAATAAACATAGATTGTTATACCATCGACTGCTACTATTTAAGTGAGATTTTTAAGTAACCATACCGCTATGCACGAGTCTATCGAACAGTATATGCAAATGTTGGGTCAAAATGCTCGAGAGGCTTCTCGCTTCTTGGCTGCTGCTTCTACATTTGAAAAAAATCATGCTTTATCTGCTATTTACACTGCTTTGCAAAATAGCGAATCGCAAATTTTAGCTGCCAACACTATCGACATGACCAAAGGTCGTGACAACAATTTGGACAGCGCATTACTGGATCGCTTAGAACTTACCCCCACACGCTTTCAAGGGATGCTTGACGGTTTAAAAGACGTCATGAATTTGGTCGATCCGATTGGCGAGATTACGGATTTGGCTTACCGTCCATCAGGCATTCAATTGGGTAAAATGCGTGTACCACTGGGTGTGGTTGGCATGATCTACGAATCACGTCCAAACGTGACATTAGAAGCTGCATCATTAGCGATTAAATCGGGCAATGCCATTATCCTACGTGGTGGTTCTGAAGCATTAGAATCAAATAAAGCTTTAGCTGCTGCGATTCAGCATGGCTTAGAAGCAGCAGGCATGCCTGAAAATGCAGTGCAAGTGATCAATACATCTGATCGTGCTGCTGTGGGACAACTGATCACCATGTCTGAATATGTAGACGTGATCATTCCACGTGGCGGTAAAGGCTTAATTGAACGTATTACCAATGAAGCGACGATTCCTGTGATTAAACATCTAGATGGTAATTGCCACGTATTTGTTGAAGCGCAGGCCGATTTACAAAAAGCCCTTCCAATTGCACTAAATGCTAAAACTCATCGCTATGGCGTATGTAATGCGATGGAAACGCTTTTGGTCGATGTCAAAGTTGCGGATGAGTTTTTACCGCTGGTTGCTGAGCTGTATGCTGAGAAGCAAGTTGAGTTACGTGGTTGCCTCGACGTACAACGTATTTTAGGTAATTCAGTTACCGCAGCGACAGAAGAAGACTGGTATGAAGAATACTTAGGTCCAATTCTGGCGGTCAAAATTGTCAGTGGTTTGGAAGAGGCTATTCTTCACATTAACAAATATGGCTCACACCATACCGATTCTATTATTACTGAAAATTTCACTACGGCGCGTAAGTTCTTAACCCGTGTCGATTCAAGTTCAGTGATGGTGAATGCATCAACACGCTTTGCAGATGGTTTTGAATATGGTTTAGGTGCTGAGATTGGTATTTCTACCGATAAAATCCATGCTCGTGGTCCAGTTGGTTTAGAAGGATTAACGTCTCAAAAATGGATCGTATTGGGTGATGGACAAATTCGCCAATAAATAAACCATTAGCACTATACAAGCATGAAATGCGTCATAACTAAATTTATGGCGCATTTTTCATTTAAGCTTAAACAGTTCATATACACAGCTATCCGCAGTTCGATGTAACATTCTGCTTATAGTATCCTCAAGCTCTATAGCACCACCCAATAACCATAATTAGCAACGATTATATTAGTAATAACAATATTAGGATGTCTGTATGTTCTACTACCTCATTATTACCACTTTTGTTTTAGCACTTAGTGTCTCACTCTTGGTCATGTGGCTGTTTTCAGGCTCGATCAATAGTATTCTTGCACGTATTATCCATGATCCGATTCATAATGCGTGGGCGAAATACACCAAGTTTGCAGGTATGGTGGTCGGAACATCATCAGGTATTCGTATTTATGACATGGAAAAATACATTAGTCCGCTAACCTATACAGGGACAGGTGAAAATCAAAAAAGTGTGATTATCGAGTTAACTCAAGAGCGTTGGGTTTTAGAAATTTATCGAACCATCATCGAAACTTTACAGGGTCTGGCTTGGATGATGTTATTGTTTTTTATGGTGTCTTTATTTGCTTATGTGATCGTACGCTGGTCTGAAATAAAATATAAAAAAGAATAATTTGATCTGTACTATTTGTTCAAAAAACAACAAGCATGTTATGTTGTACGCGCTATAAAAAACATGCCATACAAAAATTGAGTCGCAGATAAAATTTAACCTAGGTAGACACCCAGTATTTAGATAATAAATGAAAACTGTTAGCCGATAAATTCTAATTATTATTATGATTTGGGTCGATAATGCTTAAGTCTAATCACCTAAAGTCTATCTAGGACAAAAAAATACTGCGTGATACAAATGCAACCAGATCAAGAATACAGCATTTATGATCATTGGTACGACAACAAGCTAATACTAAAATCGCCAGTCAAGGAATACGCCATGCCTAACTCAGTTCTTATCATCAATTGCGGATCTTCTTCAATTAAGTTTGCTTTATTACTCAAAGATCAAAACTTCCGCATTCATGGACTTGCTGAAAATTTAGGTACGCCAAATGCACGTATTAAAGGTGTGACTTTAGGCAATGAGCCTGTCGATATTCATATCCCAAATGCTGATCATAAAGAAGCATTAGAAGTTGGTTTATCTCGTTTAGCGAATCATAAACCAGATGCAATCGGTCATCGTATCGTACATGGTGGCACACTGACTCAAGCTGAACTGATCACTGAAGATATTATTGATATTATTCGTGATGCAACACCACTTGCACCACTGCATAACCCTGCACACTTAGTGGGTATTGAAGCAACGCGTCGTTTATTCCCAGACCTGCCTCAAGTTGCTGTTTTTGATACCGCATTTCATCAAACCATGCCTGCTCATGCTTATCGCTATGCAGTACCTAAATTCCTGTATACAGAACATAACGTACGTCGTTATGGCTTCCACGGTACAAGTCATGCCTATGTATCTGAACGCGGTTCAGAACTTGCTGGCAGCTACAAACAAGGTGGTTGGTTAACAGCTCACTTAGGCAACGGTAGCTCGACTTGTGCAATTTGGAATGGTCAAAGTGTAGATACCTCTATGGGCTTAACGCCATTAGAAGGTTTAGTCATGGGTACACGTAGTGGTGATGTAGATCCAAGTCTTCATAGCTTCCTTGCGAAAAACTTAGGCTGGGATATCTATAAAATTGATAAAATGCTGAATAGCCAATCAGGCTTACTGGGTTTATCTGACCTATCAAATGACATGCGTACTTTAATCGAAGCATCAGAGCAAGGCAATGAAGATGCAGCATTGGCAATTGAGGTATTCTGCTACCGTTTAGCTAAATCTCTTTCTGCTTTAAGTTGTGGTTTACCACGTTTAGATGGTTTGTTCTTCACTGGCGGTATTGGTGAAAACTCAGCATTCATCCGTGAAAAAACCATGTCTTACTTACCGCATTTCGGTTTCAACTTCAGTAAAGAAAAAAATGACAACTTGAAACGTGGTACAGAAGGCCGAATTGATGCAGGTACTGGACCACAAATTTGGGTAGTTCCAACAGATGAAGAAGGTCGTATCGCGCAAGAAACCTCAAATGTTGTAGCACGTGGGGTTGAAAATTCAACGACAAAAAAGCCTGAAGCAGCAACTGTATAAGTTGCCTTCAATTCAGCATTCCTCTCATTTAAACTTTTGAAATAGATGTTATGAAAACGATTGTACTTGTACCGACTGGAGAAGGCGTAGGACTTACGTCAGCATGCTTAGGTTTAATCTTTGCGCTAGAAAGCCAAGGAATCAAAGCAGGATTTTTAAAACCCTTTTCTCAAGAACAGTACGATACAACGGCTGATCGTACAACCGCATTATTTCGCCATGTTTCAAAAAACGAAACAGTAGAGCCAATTGCTTACAGCAAGATCATTCAGCAGATTAATGCTGATCAAAGTGATGAGTTACTTGAAGCTGCTGTACATCTACACCGTCAAATCGCCAAAAATCATGATGTGATTATTGTTGAGGGATTAGTTCCAAACGGTCGTGATGCTTTCGCTTCAGAGCTCAATGCTCAATTGGCTCAAGCATTAGATGCTAAAGTCGTTATTGTGAGTAATGCTGATATTCAAAATCCTGTTGCAGCTGCTGAAAAAGTAGAAGGACAATTGCGTCATTTGGGCGGTGCATCGAATAGCCGAACTGCTGGCGTATTGTTCATGCGTACTAAAGGGTTATCTGAAGAGTCAGCTCAGATTCCTGTCACCATGGATCCGAATTTACGTTTAGTGGATGACACCAGTAACTTTGTACAGGCGATTCAAAAAACACATCCTCAAATTGGTTCTGAAAAGCTCCCTGTGATTGGTCTAGTACCATTCAGCAACACTCTCAGCGTACCGCGCATGTCTGATATTGCTCAGCATATTCAAGCTGAATGGATTAACTTAGGTGAAGCACAACAGCGCCGTGTTTTACACAGCAGTTTAATTGCATCAAACATTGCACACGAGTTGCATAAGTTTGTTGCAGGTGAATTGATCATTAGTGCTTCAGATCGTATTGATGTATTACTCGCAGGTAGTCTCGCAAGTAGCAATGGCATTCCACTGGCTGGTTTAGTATTGACTGAGCAATATGCGCCAAATCCACAAGTCATGGATTTCTGCCAAACTGCGATCAAACAAGGTTTACCGATCTTACATACACAACTGAGTACATTTGATACTGCTCAAAAGCTATCAAACCTCAGCAATGAAATTCCTGTTGATGATACTGAACGCGCTGAACAAGTGACTCGTTTTGTATCAAGCCATATTAATCTGGATTGGATTGCCCAACTCATTAATGGTTCATATCAACCTCGTTTATCCCCTTCTGCGTTCCGTCACGAATTGGTTCAAAAATCAATTGCTGCGAAAAAACGTATTGTTTTACCTGAAGGTGATGAACCACGTACCATTGAAGCAGCATCGATTTGTCAGTCTCGTGGCATTGCACACTGTATTTTGCTTGCTAAACCAGAAGCTGTCATTGAAGTTGCTAAAGCGCGGAACATCACCCTTCCTGACAGTTTAGAGATTATTGATCCCGACAGTATTCGTGAGCAATATGTCGAAAAAATGGTTGAGCTACGCAAAGGTAAACTCTCCGATATTCAAGCACGTGAACAGCTACAAGACACAGTTGTCCTTGGCACAATGATGCTTGCATTAGATCAAGTTGATGGCTTAGTTTCAGGTGCAGTTCACACCACAGCAAATACTGTTCGTCCTGCATTCCAGTTGATTAAAACAGCCCCTGACTACTCATTGGTTTCTTCAGTATTCTTTATGCTGTTACCTGATGAAGTCTATGTTTACGGTGACTGTGCAATTAACCCTGATCCAAATGCAGAACAACTGGCTGAAATTGCGATTCAATCTGCTGACTCAGCAAAAGCATTCGGTATTGATCCACGTATCGCAATGATTTCATATTCTACGGGTACTTCAGGTGCAGGCGCAGAAGTTGAAAAAGTGGCTGAAGCGACTCGTATTGCAAAAGAACGCCGTCCTGATCTATTGATTGATGGTCCATTACAATATGATGCAGCATCGGTTGAAAGCGTTGGTCGCTCTAAAGCTCCAGACTCTAAAGTCGCTGGTCGTGCCAATGTGTTTATCTTCCCTGATTTAAATACAGGAAACACAACCTATAAAGCAGTTCAACGTTCTGCCAATGTGGTGAGTGTTGGTCCAATGCTTCAAGGTCTAAATAAACCAGTAAATGACTTATCTCGTGGTGCTTTGGTAGATGACATTGTGTTTACCATTGCTTTAACAGCGATTCAGTCTGAACAACAATCTGCATAAAAACGTTCATCGCTTGAAAAAACCACCTTTCAAGGTGGTTTTTTATTTTATAAAATTCAATTAAACTTTTAATTTTAATCATTTTTTATTTTAATTTAGCACAACAAATACTATACTTTTCAATTTTTAAATCCTTTCCATTTTAACGGTTCTATACGCGCGATGATTTTAAAATTAATCGGTTTTCTTTCTATTTTCACAGCATCATCTTTTGCAGTTTCAGCTCCAATCGATCCTTTGATCGGCACTTGGCAAATTATTGATCAACGTACAGGCTACTACGTTTCAGATATTATTATTCGTAAAGAGAGCAGCTCACAACAGTACTTGGGTGTCATTAATAAGGCGTATCCACGCCCTAATACACAATCGTCTGACCTTTGTGTTGCATGTGAGGGAGCATTTAAAAATCAGCCGTTGTTTGGCATGCAAACACTAAAAGCGCTTAAAAAAACCAAACAAGCTCGTCAATATTCTCATGGCGTTTGGTTGAATCCTCAGAATGGAATAGTGTATGAAATTGATGCCACACTCAATTCCAATCAAGATCAAATGAGAGTCAATGCGAAGTCTCAATCAGGTCAAAATTCAACGTCACTGATTTGGAAAAAATTATAATGTGAAAAATGATAGCCACCTTTGAAAATTGATGGCTATCAAATTAAATATTTCAATTGCATTACATCGCTGTTCCCCTCCAATAAGCTTGAGTGGAAATGTAGAACATTAAACTTTCGCCCAAATCCTCAGCAAAAAAACCACAATTGAATCATTTTGTCTTATAATTTAGCCCGCTAGCTATCAGCCCGCTCAAGAGATATTTGTATGACAACTATTATCAAGCAAGATGACTTGATCACATCGGTTAAAGATGCGCTTCAGTTCATTTCTTACTATCACCCACAAGACTTCATCCAAGCGATGAGCCGTGCATACGATCGTGAAGAGAACAAAGCAGCGAAAGATGCGATCGCGCAAATCTTAATTAACTCACGTATGTGTGCCGAGGGTCACCGCCCTATCTGTCAAGATACTGGTATCGTAAACGTATTCGTTGAAGTGGGTATGGACGTTAAATTTGATTTAACGATGGGCTTAGACGATGCAATTAACGAAGGTGTTCGCCAAGGTTACTTAGAGAACTCAAACGTGCTTCGTGCATCTGTATTAGCTGACCCTGCATTTGGTCGTAAAAATACAAAAGACAATACCCCTGCTGTGATCTATCACAAACTGGTTCCTGGTAACAAAGTAGATATTACTGTTGCAGCGAAGGGTGGTGGTTCAGAAAACAAATCTAAACTTGCTATGCTTAACCCATCTGACTCAATCGTGGATTGGGTACTTAAAACTGTACCAACTATGGGTGCAGGCTGGTGTCCGCCTGGTATGTTAGGTATCGGTATTGGTGGTACTGCTGAAAAAGCCATGATGCTTGCGAAAGAAGCATTGATGGAAGAAATCAACATGGACGAACTCCTTCGTCGTGGTCCTCAAAGCAAAATGGAAGAGCTTCGTATCGAAATCTTCGAAAAAGTAAATGCTTTAGGTATCGGTGCACAAGGTCTTGGTGGTTTAACGACTGTTTTAGACATCAAAATCAAAGATTATCCATGTCATGCAGCTGGTAAACCAGTAGGTATGATTCCTAACTGTGCTGCAACTCGTCATGCACACTTCACATTAGATGGTTCAGGCGTTGCAAATATTATTGCGCCTAAACTTGAAGATTATCCTGAAGTAACTTGGGATTCTTCAACTTCTAAACGTGTTGACTTAGACAACATTACTCAAGAAGAAATGAATGCTTGGCAACCGGGCGATACATTATTGCTTAACGGTACAATCTATACAGGTCGTGACGCTGCGCACAAACGTATGGTTGACATGTTAAACAATGGTGAAGAGCTTCCTGTAGATCTTAAAGGTAAGTTTATTTACTACGTAGGTCCTGTAGATCCTGTTGGTGATGAAGTGGTTGGCCCTGCTGGCCCGACAACAGCAACGCGCATGGATAAGTTCACTCGCCAAGTCTTAGAAGCAACTGGCCTTTATGGCATGATCGGTAAAGCTGAACGTGGCCCTACGGCAATTGAAGCGATTAAAGACAATAAAACAACCTATTTAATGGCTGTTGGTGGTGCTGCTTACTTAGTATCTAAAGCGATTCGTGAAGCTGAAGTTGTTGCTTTTGCTGATTTAGGTATGGAAGCGATCTACAAATTCGTTGTAAAAGATATGCCTGTATCTGTTGCTGTTGATGTAAACGGAACTTCTGTTCACGCAACTGCACCAAAAATCTGGCAAGCGAAGATTGGTAAAATTCCAGTTGTGGATGCCGCTGCCAACTAATTTAAAAGCTATCTGAAGTATAAAAAGCACTCTATGATTAGGGTGCTTTTTTATGAGAATAATTCGTATTTATACGTGTTTCGATATAATATGAGATGGTTTTAGCAACCGTTACAATTCTTTATATCTATACAAATTATTAAATTCCATAAGAGAAAATACAATGAGAAATCGCCTACATAACTTTATAGGTTCAACTTTACTGATAACAACAAGTTTATTTACAATCTGTACAACTCACGCAGCTCCAGCTCAAGATAAAACCATTGAACGCTTAATGCTACTTTCCGATGTAAAGGGTGTTATTTCAGCAACCAATAAAGAAATGAAGCCTATGTTTGATGAACAAGCAAAAATGATATTGAAAGATGCTTTTGGTTCAGAACAGCTCAATGCTAAACAATTAGTGGCAGCTGATAAAATTTCAGCATTAATGGCAAAGATGACCAGTGATATTACTGAAGATCCCAAATTCTATGACATGCTTAAATCAAGTTTTCAAAACACTTTTACTGAAGAAGAAGCGCTTGCCAATATTGCATTTCTAGATACACCTCTTGGACAATCTATAAATAAAAAAAGTGTTCAAGTCATGTCAGATGTCATGAAACAATCACAAGTTTTAGCTGAACAAATGCTACAAGATCCGAAGAAAAAAGCGCAATTTATGGAAGACTTCAAAAAAGTCATGGAGCCTCTTATTGAAGAAGAAAATAAATAATCTAACTATCTCTTAATCATTAAATAACTGAATCACCATGTCCGTGGATCATAAATCTTAAAGGGTTGTGTTAAACGGACATCATCACTGGCTTTGTATTTACCAATGTCAATTTTTTCACTGGTTTTAATCACTTTACCAGCTGGACTCACTTGAGCGACATAATTAAGACCCGGAGATTTTAGCTGAGTCATGCCAATTTCTTTGAGTGCTTGACGCGTAGGCATTTGCATCAAAGGCCCCACTCTTAATAAATCTGCATCGCCATTTGGTCCACCACGGAACTGCTCTTCTTCATATTTGAGAAAGTATTGCTCACCAGCTTTAACCGTAAAATTTGCTGCCAATGGCTTTTGAAAATGCACAACAGTTAAAGGACGGCTAATACTCAGGCGATAATCGCCTTCAGCCAACTCAATCCAATAATGGTGGTTACTAATCAAACTTGGAATTTTCTTTCCATTTAAAAAGAAACTTGGCGCAACGATTTCTTGACGGTTCCATTTACTGTCTGGACGGTACAAATACAACACAGCAGCATTTTCATTTTGCGGTTTAATTAATTTAAAATACTGTCCCGGCTCCTGATTAACCCAAGAACCTAATGAAAATCCAGCAACTTTATATTGATCTAATTTTGAAGCAATAAAACTGGGTTTTTCTGCAAAATTTACAGGATCTAAAGTCGAAATAATCTGAGTTTCAACAACTGTATCTTGACTTGGTGAATGACTACACGCAGTTAAGCCACTGCTTGCCAGAAGTATAAATGCCAAATAACGCATGATTTTCCCTCATCACGTATTTCTTATTTTGTTTGATTGTAAATTATTTTATGTTTTGAGCTTAACATTTAGACTCGAGATAAAAAATAAAAAAGGTGGAAAACGTCGCACTTTTTCCACCTTTCAGATGAAATACATTTGATCCTTAGATCATAAACAGCACTTATGCTGATTTACTGTCTAAAATTTTCAAATCTACTTTTTCTTCAACAACTTGTTCAGTCTTAGGTTGACGCTCTGCTTTGTATTCAGGTTCTGCGTTATCATTGATAACTGCATCATTAATAACAACAGTCCCGATATCAGTACGACTTGGCAGGTCATACATGGTTTCAAGCAGTACATTTTCCAAAATTGAACGCAAGCCACGAGCACCTGTATTACGCTCTAATGCCTTCTTCGCAATGGCACGCAATGCAGAGTCTTCAAACACCAAATCAACATCTTCCATTTCGAAAAGGTATTGATATTGACGTGTTAATGCATTTTTAGGCTCAGTCAGAATCTGCATCAACGCTTCTTCATCCAACTCTTCAAGCGTTGCGATTACAGGCAAACGACCAATGAATTCTGGAATCAAACCAAATTTCACTAAGTCTGCAGCTTCAACTTGACGGAACAATTCTGATACTTTCTTGGTATCGTCTTTGCTCTTCACATCAGCTGTGAAACCAATACCGCCTTTCTCTTGACGCTGTTGTACTACACGCTCAAGACCTGAGAATGCACCACCACAAATGAACAGGATATTCGAAGTATCAATTTGAATGAACTCTTGTTGCGGATGCTTACGACCACCTTGTGGTGGAATAGATGCAACCGTACCTTCGATCATTTTAAGCAACGCTTGCTGAACACCCTCACCTGACACATCACGTGTAATAGAAGGGTTTTCAGACTTACGTGTGATCTTGTCGATCTCATCGATATAGATAATGCCTTTTTGAGCTTTCTCTACATCATAATCTGCTTTTTGCAGTAACTTTTGAACGATGTTTTCAACGTCTTCACCTACATAACCAGCTTCAGTTAATGTAGTTGCATCCGCCATCGCAAAAGGCACATCAAGTAGACGAGCAAGTGTTTGTGCAAGTAAGGTTTTACCTGAACCTGTTGGTCCAATCAGCAAAATATTACTTTTCGCAAGCTCTACACGCTCTTCTGATTTATTTTCAGATTGAGTCACTTTCAGACGTTTGTAATGGTTATATACCGCAACAGAAAGCGTTTTCTTTGCAGTATCTTGACCAATCACATACTGATCGAGTGCAGCACGAATTTCATGTGGTTTAGGAAGTGGACGCGTTGCCCACTCACCTGTTTCAACTTGTTGACTCGTCTGAACCAAATCTAAGCATACATCTACGCATTCATTACAAATGTAAGCGTCCTCGCCTGCAATGAGCTTACCCACTTCAGACTGCGTTTTACCGCAAAATGAACAATGCTTTTGTCCTTGAGGATTTTCAGACATTTTCACTCCAAATTTCTTAATCTATGCTTTTAAAGCTTAATTTTGTGGACGTTTTGACAGAACTTCATCAACCAAACCGTATTCTTTCGCAGCTTGAGCTGTCATGAAATTATCACGATCTGTATCACGTGCAACAGTTTCATAGTCTTGACCGCTGTGTTCTGCCATCAAACGGTTTAAACGTTCTTTGATGAAAATAATCTCACGTGCATGGATTTCAATATCAGATGCTTGACCACGGAAACCACCTAGTGGCTGGTGAATCATCACACGAGCATTTTCCAAGCAATAACGCTTACCTTTAGCGCCGGCATTTAATAGGAATGCACCCATTGATGCTGCTTGCCCCATACAGTAAGTCACCACATCTGGTTTGATAAATTGCATGGTATCGTAAATTGCCATACCTGCAGTCACAGATCCACCTGGTGAGTTGATATATAAATGAATATCTTTTTCAGGATTTTCAGCTTCTAAAAATAACATTTGCGCGACAATCAAATTCGCCATGTTATCTTCAACTTCACCTGTTAGAAAAATCACACGTTCACGTAAAAGACGTGAAAAAATATCGAAAGAACGCTCGCCACGAGAAGACTGTTCAACCACCATTGGCACGAGTGCGTTATCAATTTGTGGAACATACATACGTTATTTATTCCTGAATTCTTGTTACTCAACACATAATCACAATATGAGGGATAATGAGTGAAAATGCAAAATATTCCCCATTAATTATCAGAATTATTTTGCATATACTATGTGATTAAAGGACATCTTATCGATCATCAAGATATAAAAAAAGGCGCTTGTTAGCGCCTTTTTCACAACGAAGAGGAATTAACCTTGTTGTTGACGAGCTTGTTGCTCTTTTAACAATTCTTCATAGCTTACAGTTGTATCAGATACTTTAGCTGAAGCTAAAATGAAATCAACAACCTGATCTTCTAACACAACGCCTTCGATTTGAGCACGTTGCTTTTCATCATTTTTGAAGTATTCGATCACTTCAGTTGGATCTTCGTAAGAAGAAGCCATATCTTCGATGTACGCTTCAACACGAGTCGCGTCAACTTCAAGCTTAGCATCAGTTAATACTTTGCTTACTAGCACGCCTAATTTAACTGATTTTTCAGCTTGTTCTTTGAACAATTCATCTGGAAGCATGCTTGAATCAAATGCTTTAGCACCTTGAGCACCAAACTGTTGAGTGAACTGTTGAATCATTTGTTGACGTTGACGGTCAATTTCTTGAGACAACATAGATTCTGGAACTTCGATTTCATTTGCAGCTACAAGCGCATCAAAAGTTGCACCTTTCACTTGGTTACGAAGACCATTTTTCACTTCACGTTCCATGTTTTTACGAACGTCAGCTTTTAATTTCTCAACGCCTTCTTCTTCAGTTAGACCGAAGATTTTAAGGAATTCAGCATCAATTTCTGGAAGTTTTTGCTTTTCAACAAGTTTCACAGTGATTTTGAATTGAGCAGCTTTACCTGCTAAGTTTTCAGCTTGGTAGTCTTCTGGGAAAGTTACATCAATAACTTTCTCTTCGCCTTTCTTCATACCAACGATGCCGTCTTCGAAGCCAGGGATCATACGACCTGAACCAAGTACCAGTTTGAAGTCTTCAGAAGAACCGCCTTCAAATTTTTCGCCATCAACTGAACCTTCGAAATCGAAAGTAACTTGCATGTCTTTTTTAGCCATGCCTTTAGTTTCAGCCCAACCTGCACGTTGCTTTTGAAGATTTTCGATCATTTGATCCACATCTTTATCGCCAACTTCAGCAGTTTTACGTTCTACTTCTAAACCTTCGAACTTAACTTCAACTTCTGGATAAACTTCAACAGTCGCTTCAAATACTAGAGTGTCGTCTTTGTTTTCAACTTTATCAATGTTTGGCATACCAACAGCATTGATTTTTTCTTGTTGAATCGCTTGGAATACTGAGTCACGAATAACATCATTCACAACTTCGTTGTAGATACCAGCACCGTACTCACGACGTACAACGTCTAGTGGCACTTTACCTGGACGGAAGCCGTTGATCTTAACAGTTTTAGATGTGCGTTTTAAACGAGCTTCAAACTGCTCATTCACACGGCTCGTCGGTACAGTTACAGTTAAACGACGGGCAACGCCCGAAACCGCTTCAGAAGTTACTTGCATGGCTTCCTCGATATAGAAATAGTGATTGCAATTTTTTAAGTGCCACATTATATGACAACAATCAAAGATATACAAAATACCTTTTTTTAACCACTGTTTTATTAGCTTTGAGCCTGATTAGCCATAAAATAAGTTTCTTATTCTATTCATACTTAGTTAATTTTGTATTATTTTTATTGCAAATGATAAACTTTATCATTAATATTTGCATCAAATTTAATCAGCTCTCTCAAAGCTTACTCATACCTTTAGGATCGAATCTATGAGTCATTTCAAGTTGCAGCCTCTAACACTTGCTCTTTTAGCAGTGACAAGTACTTCTGTTATTGCCAATACAACAGAATCAGAAGTAAAAAATGCACAACAGCTTTCTACAATTGTTGTTTCTGCGGCAGGTTTTGAACAAGATATTAAAAATGCACCTGCTTCGATTAGTGTTGTTACAACAGAAGATATTGAAAAGAAAAATGCGACCAGCATTGCAGATCTTTTAGCTGATGTTCCAGGTATTGATGTCAGAAACGGAGTTGGTAAAACTGGTGGCTTGAACGTCAGCATGCGAGGGATGAAAGCTGATGACACGATGATTCTAATTGATGGTCGTCGCCAAACAACTGCTTCTGAAAATATTATGCCAAATGGCTTTGCAGAAGCATCTACTAGTTTTATGCCTCCACTTTCGGCAATTGAGAGAATTGAAGTTATTCGTGGTCCGATGTCTACACTATATGGTGCAGATGCTATGGGCGGTGTCATTAATATCATCACCAAAAAAGTAAGTGATGAATGGAATGGTAATATAACCATCAGCGGCAATCTGATGGAAGATAAAAGTGAGTCTGACTCATGGAAAACCAGTTTTCTTCTCAATGGCCCAATTGTTAGTGAGAAAGTAGGCCTACAACTTCGTGGTAGCTATTATGACCGTAACCGCTCTGAGCGAATTAATGATGGTACAAGCCGAGATCCACGCCCGACAGAGGCTGAAAACTATGATCTTGGTGGAAAGTTAACCTTCAACCTTAACGATGAAAATTCACTCTGGTTAGATAGCTTCACATCAAAGCAAAGCTACTCAAATGATGATAATCGCTTGGGTAACAAGGATACTCCTGCAAAAGCAAATGGCTATAAAGATGAGTTAGAGTTTTCACGTACACAATTTGCTATAGGTCATGATGGTGACTATGACTTTGGTGTATGGAAATCATATGTAAGTCATTCCGAAACCGAAACTGATGGTCGTACTTTGCCAACTGAAGCTTTTCCTAAAGGCAGTATTAATCCACTGATTGGTACTGACCGTACTTTAAAAAGTACAGACTTAATTGCAGACAGTCATATCATTTCAGAAATTGGTGCACATAAGCTAACGCTTGGGGCAGAATTTAAAAAAATGGAAATTGAAGACAATATTGCTGAACATATTACTGGTAAAAATACCTTTGATAAAAACTCTTGGTCAATTTACGCTGAAGACGAATGGCGTCTTACAGAAAGTTTAGGACTGACATTTGGTGGACGCTACGAAGACCATTCAGGCTTTGGCGGTCATTTTAGCCCGCGCGCATACTTAGTATGGAATACCAATGATATCCTCACCATCAAAGGTGGAGTAAGCACAGGTTATAAAGCGCCAACACCTAAAGACCTTGAAAATGGTTTAGTCGATATGAGTGGCCAAGGTTCAACTTATATCTTTGGCAATCCCGATTTAAAGCCTGAAACGTCTACAAACTACGAGCTTGGTTTCAACCTTCAACCTACTGATCAAATCAACTTTACAGCAACTGGTTTTTACAATCAGATTGAAGACGCGATTATTAGTAATGATCTTTCTGGACAAGCGATTTGTCCTGTTGCCGACTGTTCACAAGATATAAATGCTCAAGAAGCGAAAGTTTACGGCGTAGAAACTTCACTTCAATATAACGTTTTACCTGAATGGGATATTAAAGCGTCTTATACCTATACGAAAAGTGAAGTCACCGATGGTGAAAATGAAGGGTTGTACTACAACAACAATCCACGTGATGCCTTTAACTTAACATCCACTTGGCATGTGAACCCTGATCTTGATCTATGGTTGCAACACGAATACAAATCTAGTCGTACTCGCTTCACAAGCACACCGACTTCTGGCGATAACTTAGAAATTTACAAGATGTACGGTAACCAATTTGCAGGATATAACCTGTTTAACTTTGGCGCTAGTTATACGATGAATGACCAAGTACGTGTCAATATGGCTGTAAATAATTTATTGGATAAAGACTTTACAGAAAATACGACTTTAAATGATGTTACAGGCTATAAATACCTTTCTACTGGCCGTAGTACAACAGGTACATACCTACCTGGACGCAATTACTGGTTATCAATTTCTTACGATTTCTAATTAAACAAGTTAGAGCTTTTAAAACCCTGCTTCGGTAGGGTTTTTTATTTTCTCATTTAATAAATTACTAAACAAAAAATCCTTTTAAATCCATATTAAAAATAGCCATACAAAATCATCAAAACAATGCTTTTTCCTATATGTAGGAAATTCATTCACTTAAATATATTCTGTTACACCATTACATTCATAGAAACTTTTCATTTAAGACAAAGAATCGAGATTACCAATATCCCTCTCAACAAATATCAAATAAGAATCATTATTATTCTGATCCTCTTCTCTCGATAACTTCAGGTTCGAAATGGACTTTATCAAAACTCGTAAAAAAATCGTTTCTTCCGCGATTGTTACCTCCTTAACAGCCATTTCTGGACATACGATTGCACAAGATCAAGTAACCCAACTGGACACCATTAAAAGCCAAGCTCAAACCGAAAAAAGTTTAAAAGTAAACCAATCTTCTAATAAAAAATTTGTTGCCCCCCTGCTCGATACCCCTAAATCCGTTTCTGTTATTTCAAAACAACTTATTCAAGACACTCAAGTAACGACACTAAGCGATGCATTACGTAGTGTTCCTGGGATTACGCTTGGTGCAGGTGAAGGTGGCAACCCAAATGGTGACCGTCCATTTATTCGGGGTTATAACTCTGAAAGTTCGATGTATGTTGATGGCATTCGTAATGCAACTTCACAAAACCGTGAAATGTTTGCCGTAGAACAAGTTGAAGTGACCAAAGGTTCTGCTTCTGCAATGGGTGGTGCGGGTACTTCTGGTGGTAGCATCAACATGATTTCTAAAGTTGCCAAATCAGGTGACTTTTTAGAAGGTTCAGTTGCAGGTGGTACTGATGCTTACGCACGTATCACTTTAGATGGCAACAAAGATTTCGGAAATGGTGTTGCTGCGCGTGTCGCAGTACTGGGCCATCAAAATGAAAAAGCAGGCCAAAAAGATGGTGCTGAATATAAACGTGCAGGTATTGCACCAAGTATTAGTTTTGGTTTAGACACCCCTACTCGTGCCACGCTAGCTTATTACTATTTAAAAACAGATGACATTCCAGATTCAGGTGTGCCGTATAACAATCCTTTTTCGAAGCCAAGCAAAGCAACAGACCCTGATTACACTAGTTTAAATGGCAATGGAAAACCGATTGATGTTGAACAAGGGGTTTACTATGGTTGGAAAGATCGTGATTTCCAAAAACAAGAAAATCAATCAGGTACGATTAAATTAGAACATGATTTAACAGAAAACCTGACTATTTCAAATACTGCCGTTTATAACAAATCTAAAAATGATTATCTGTGGACCAATCCAGATGATTCAAAAGGGAATATCTACGACAAGGTTTCAGGAGCATTAACAGGTAATGTTTGGGCTCGTGCTAACTCTCGTATAGCAGACACGGATACATTTACCGATCAGCTTGCATTAACAGGAAAGCTGAATACGGGTAATTTAAAACACAGTTTTAATCTAGGCGCTGAATATTCAAATCAAGAAACTGATCGCACGCAATACATCATCAATGGTAAAGATGCGACAGGCACAGCATATGCATGTTCTAGTGCTACAAGTTCAATAGGTCCAGGCTGTATTGCTGTAAACAATCCAAATCAATATCCGTTTACAGGTACATTAAGCACTCAAGGCGCTGACCAATACAATATTGAGTCTAAGTCTACTTCGGTCTACTTCCTAGATAGCATTGAATTCAATCCACAATGGATACTTGATCTAGGCGTACGTTGGGATAAATTTGAAACCGACCAAGTCATGACTTATGGTGCATTAAATTCAAATGTGACAAGTAATAAAGTTCAAGCAGGCGACACGCTTAAACTTGACAGCGATACAGACTTTTTCAACTACCAAGCAGGCTTAACGTTCAAACCTGTTGAAAATGGTTCAATTTATGCAAGCTTTGCAACATCTGCCAACCCTGTCGGTGTAGATGGTGGTGATGGTTCAGAAGGTATTGGTGCTCCAGGGCGTAATACAACAGAAGAACAAGCACGTGCTATGAACAACCTGAAGCCTGAAGAAGTAAAAACTTATGAAATCGGGACAAAATGGGATGTATTGAACGATAAATTAAACCTAACCGCTGCAATCTTCCGCACTGAAAAAGAAAATACCCGTGCTGTTACGACTGATGGCTTTACCCGCAATATCGGTGAAACCAGTGTTGATGGTCTTGAGCTGGGCGTGAACGGTAACATTAACGAGAAATGGGCAGTTTCAGCGGGATATACCTATTTAGACAGTGAATTGGTTGATGATGGTCCAAAAGAAACAAATGAAGGTAATCAAGTTCAAAACGTTGCTAAAAACTCTGCAACACTTTGGACAACTTATGCATTAACTCCGACATTTACCTTAGGCGCAGGTGCAGTGGCGATGGATAAAGTTTATGGAAATGCTGCAAATACCAAATTTGTTCCAGGCTATGTTCGCTATGATGCAATGGCACGTTACAACGTGAATAAGAATGTTGATCTACAACTTAATGTAAACAACCTCTCAGATGTACGTTATTTTAATAAAGCGTATTCTTCTCACTATGCAACAGAAGCTGAAGGTCGTAGTGCTGTACTTTCTGCAAACTTTAAATTCTAAAGTTTAAAGTCAAACTACAAAGCTAAAAGCAAAACCATAATATATTTATGGTTTTGCTTGAATAGCCTCAAATTTGAGGCTAGTTTTATCTTAAATAAATGACAAACCATTGAAAGGCTGTAGATCGTGATTCATCATATTCCGAATGTCCTGACCAAAGAACAAGTTCAATATTTCCGTCATGAAATGGATCAGGTCTCTTGGATCAATGGTAAAGTCACCGCAGGCACACTTTCTGCGAACGTCAAACAAAACCAACAATTACCCGAAGATCATCCGCTTACGCAACATTTAAGTACGATTATTTTGGAATCGCTCGGGCAACACCCTCTATTTTTATCTGCCGCTATTCCACTCGATATCATTCCGCCTCTTTTCAATCGCTACGAACAACAAGAATCATTCGGCTTTCATGTCGATAATTCGATTCGACGTATTCGGGGCACCAATGAAAGGCTTCGTACTGACTTATCGTGCACTGTATTTTTAAGTGAACCTGAGGAATATGACGGTGGTGATTTGGTCATTGAGGACACTTATGGGTATCACGAAGTCAAACTCCCTGCAGGCGATATGATTCTCTACCCATCAACCAGCTTACATGAAGTCACTGCAGTGACCGCTGGCTGTCGCATTGCTTCATTCTTTTGGGTGCAAAGCATGATTCGGGATGAAGCCAATCGTCATATGCTGTTTAACCTCGATCAAAGCATTCAAAATTTACGAATAGAATTAGGTGATCAACATCAAGAAGTCATGAAATTGACCAATCTCTACCATAACCTCATGCGTAAATGGGCGGAGTTATAATCGCCATATTTTCAATTATCTTGAAATTCGATATTCTTGATTGCTGCAATTTTTGGATTCCAGTTTAGTTCTGTGATCTGTCAACTAAACTTACTTAAATCTCTTTCGTCGTTTCTTGGTAGATTAGATCAAATTAGAAAATTAATGGCATACACATTACAAATCTGAAAAATATTTTCACATCTGTATTTATATAAGAAAATCTTTATTGTTATACGACTAAAATCCATAGAAATAGGGAAAACATTTCGAAGGATCTCGATTAAACTTTAAGTTATAGATTTACAAGGTTTTGAGAATATATCGAGTCAGTAAATACAAAAATATTTTACGAATTCATATATTTATTTATATAAGACCCTTGTGAAAAACATATATAGACACAATCTATTTAGTAGAACGATTGCCTTTTATAAAAGAGTTGAGCAATCCACCCTACGCAAGGAGTTACCTCATGATGTTGGCTGATCCAAGTAAAAAATATCGTCGCATGTATCAACGTGTTGACTTGCCAGACCGTCAATGGCCGAATAATGAAATCAATAAAGCGCCGATTTGGATGAGTACCGACCTCCGTGATGGTAACCAAGCGATTTTTGAACCGATGGATATCGATCAAAAATTCAAAATGTTCCAAATGTTGGTAAAGATTGGTTTTAAACATATTGAAATTGGCTTTCCTTCTGCATCTCAAGTGGATTTCGATTTCACACGTAAATTGATTGAAGAAAATCACATTCCTGATGATGTTTATATTGAAGTATTGGTTCAAGCACGTGATCATTTGATTCAACGTACGTTTGAATCTTTGGCGGGTGCAAAACGTGCCATCGTGCATATTTACAACTCAAACTCTCCAACATTCCGCCAAAAAGTATTGAATGTAGATGTGGCAGGTGCGAAAAAACTAGCCATCAATGCTGCTGAGAAAGTCAAAGAATATGCTGCTCAATATCCTGAGACAGACTGGATTTTCCAGTACAGCCCTGAATGTTTTACTGCCACTGAATTAGAAGTTGCGAAAGACGTTTGTGATGCTGTGACTGAAATTTGGGAAGCATCTCCGACCAATAAAGTGATTTTAAACTTGCCTGCAACGGTTGAAGTTTCAGGCCCACACGTGTATGCCGATCAAATTGAATGGATGCACCGTAATATTCAACGTCGTGATGGTGTGATCATTTCTGTTCACTGTCACAATGACCGTGGCTGTGGTATTGCTGCTTCTGAGTTGGCAATCATGGCGGGTGCTGACCGTGTCGAAGGTTGTGTGTTTGGTAATGGTGAACGTACAGGTAACGTCGACGTTGCAGCAATTGCCTTGAACATGTACACCCAAGGTGTTGCTCCTGAATTAGATTTCTCGAACATCAACGAAATCATTGCAACGATTGAAGAGTGCACAGGCTTGCCTGTACACCCTCGCCATCCATACGCAGGTGATTTGGTCTTCACAGCATTCTCAGGTTCACACCAAGATGCGATCAAAAAAGGTTTCGAGTTCCAAAAGAACGAAGAAATTTGGGATATGCCTTACTTACCAATCGATCCTAAAGATTTAGGACGTGATTATGACGCGGTAATTCGTGTGAACTCACAATCAGGTAAAGGCGGTATCGCTTATTTGTTAGAATCGAACTACAACGTCGTTTTACCACGTCGTTTACAAATCGAATTCTCACAAGTGGTTCAGCAAGTTGCAGATGACGAAGGCGTTGAAGTGTCAGCTCAACAAATTTGGGATCTATTCAAAACCACTTATGTTGAAGCAAAAGATACCCATTATTCTGCGAAAAACTATCGTTTATCCGATGAAAATGGTAATCAAGTCATTGAGCTTGAAATGGATTTAGATGGCCAAATCCAACAACTTCGTGGTGAAGGAAATGGCCCGATCTCTGCCATCTTAGACGCACTTCAGTTACCAATTGATGTTGTGAACTATGAAGAGCGTAGCATCGGTTCAGGTGCAAATGCAAAAGCATTGGCATTGATTGAACTTCAAGTGAAAGGTACAGGCAAATCTGTATTTGGTGCAGGCATCCATGACAACATCGTGACCTCTTCAATCGAAGCGATTCTTGCAAGTACCAACCGTTTGATCGATCAAGGTTTGTTAAGTGCTGATCAAGTGATTGCTGCTGCAGTATAAGTTTTCACACTATCAATTAACATTAAAATGACTTTAGAAGGATACCCTCAAGTGGTATCCTTTTACTATTCAATATAAAGATTTAAGGCGAATTGCTCCGGTGTCTTTTCCAGCTGATTCAGTGGGTATCGTTACCCCAGAAAAATTCCAATTTGAAGAACCTCTCTCCTTAGAATGTGGACGTATTCTTCCTCGCTTTGAGTTGATGGTCGAAACTTACGGTACTTTAAACGCCGATAAATCCAATGCGATTCTGATTTGTCATGCATTGTCAGGTCATCACCATGCCGCAGGTTATCATCATGAAGATGATAAAAAAGCCGGTTGGTGGGATGCATGTATCGGTCCAAACAAAGCGATTGATACCTCTAAATTCTTCGTGGTCGCATTGAATAATATCGGTGGCTGCAATGGCTCAACAGGTCCAACATCTCCGAACCCTGAAAATGAAAACCGCCCTTATGGTCCAGACTTCCCACTTGTCACTGTTCGTGACTGGGTGAAGACTCAAGCGATGCTTTCGGATCGTTTGGGTATTGATGTTTGGTATTCGGTGATTGGTGGATCATTGGGTGGGATGCAAGCTTTACAATGGTCGGTAGATTACCCTGATCGCTTAAAAAATTGTGTCATCATCGCCAGTGCGCCAAAGCTTTCCGCGCAGAACATTGCGTTTAACGAAGTAGCACGTCAGTCGATTTTATCTGATCCTGATTTCCATCATGGTCGTTACTTAGAGCAAGATAGCTATCCTAAACGTGGCTTAATCTTGGCACGTATGGTAGGTCATATCACCTATCTGTCTGAAGAAGCGATGAAACAAAAATTTGGTCGTGACTTAAAGTCTGGCAAATTTATGTATGGTTTCGATGTCGAATTTCAGGTTGAGAGCTATTTGCGCTATCAAGGTGAACAATTTAGCCGTAACTTCGATGCCAATACGTATTTGATCATGACCAAGGCATTGGACTATTTCGATCCTTCACGTGAATATGAGTTATCACTCAATAAAGCGATGATGAATACCAAGTGTCGTTTCTTAGTCGTTTCATTTACCACGGATTGGCGTTTTACGCCGCAACGTTCTCAAGAGATTGTTGATTCATTGATTACGTGTCAAAAGCCTGTCAGCTATATTGATGTCGATGCGGAACAAGGTCACGACTCGTTCTTATTCCCTATCCCATTGTATGTCAAAACATTAAGAGCTTTCTTGGGTGGCCCTGACCATCTTGCTTCAACACCTAAGGAGACTGTGTAATGCGTATTGATCAACAATTGGCAGATAAATGGATCAAACCGGGTTCAAGCGTGCTCGACCTCGGTTGTGGTGATGGCGAATTGTTATCACAAATGGGCAAAAAACACCAAATTCGTGCTTACGGCCTCGAAATTGATCAGGAAAAGATTGCAATTGCCGTCAGTCGCGGGTTAAATATCATCCAACAAGACTTAAACCTTGGTTTGGGACGCTTTGCCGACCAGTCTTTTGACTATGTCGTTATGGCACAAGCTTTGCAAGCTGTTGATGCGCCTGATGTTCTTTTAAGAGACATGGTGCGTGTAGGTAAACAAGCGATTATTACCTTTCCCAACTTTGCACATTGGAAGACCCGTTCTTTCTTAGCTTTGAAAGGAAAGATGCCTGTTTCGGAAGCATTACCGTATATGTGGTATAACACACCAAATATCCACTTATGCACATTTAAAGATTTTGAAGCACTCTGTGCTGAAAATCAGATAAAAATTATTGATCGACTTGCCGTAAATGGTGATCAACAAGGCACTATGCTGAGTAAGCATTTGCCTAATTTGTTCGGTGAAGTCGCTATATATAGAGTGAGCGCTATATGAAAAATTTCTTCTTAGGTAGTACATTATTTTTGGGGATGCTGAGTGTTCAAGCTCATGCTGATTATGTACCTCAACAACAATCAACATCTGCTCTTGCAGCGCAATATGCCCACATGAATGTGGCAGATCTACAAAAAGCAGCAAAAGCAGGTCAAGCTGCTGCTCAGTTTTACTTAGCAACCCATTATCAAAAAGGTACGACAGTTGCTAAAGATGCGAAGCAAGCATTTACTTGGTTTAAAGCAGCTGCTGACCAAGGTATTGCTGCAGCTCAGCTAAATGTGGGTCGTATGCTCGCAGACGGTACAGGTACTGCTAAAAATGAAACTTTAGCGCGTTCATATTTTGAGAAAGCAGCAAGTCATGGTGATAACCGTGCCAGCTTCAATCTTGCCATGATGGAAGAGAAGAAGAAAAACTATATGGGTGCATACCAATGGTATGAACTCTCTACTCGTGATGGCATGTTAGACAACCGTGTTGTGAATATGTCTGAAACCAAGAAAACAGCCTTGGCTGCAAACTTGACGCCAGATCAAATTCGTACTGCGCGTGACCGTGCAGATCAATGGATTCAAGCACAGTAATCACAATAAAAAAGCACCTTCGGGTGCTTTTTTAAAATCTGTCTAAAGTAAAAATTTAGTCTTCATCTATACCATAGGGATGCCAGCTTTTTTGCAATCTTGATCCTCAATGATTTTCCATTTGTCTGCTTCAGTTTGATTATTCGCCTGAGTATAAGCAGCGGTCACCATACCTGCATAAACACAAATTTCAATTTTATCATCAGTTTTTTTGATATTTTCATACTGAGCAATCGCATCTTTAATCACTTGCTGATGAATATCTTGCAGCTCTTTTTCTTCAGGACTGGTACACCCAGTTAGCATCACTACTGAGACCATAAGACTTAAATAAATTTTCACGTAATAACCTATAATTCTTGTAATCAATTAATTGTAATCAATCCGTATCATAAATTCGGAATAACTATTTTTTCTAAATTTTTATCTCTTTAAATCATACCGATTTGAATCATAATGATCTAAACGGCACTCATTTTATTGAACATTATTCTTGGTATTCAGCATACATCAAATTAGCTAGGCTAATCCTAAATTGCTGAAAATAAATACTGAAAGATACCGCTTCAATCTAAAAGTTTAAATATCAAAAGATAAAAGAATTAAAACTGAATTCGATTAATGAATTAGAACATCGATAATCGGCTGATAAATACGCTTATCCCAATAGGTTTCATCGCGTTGTTCTAAACATTGCAATAAATACTGCTTCGCTTCAGAGCTCACTACCAGCTGACAAATGACTTGTGATTGCTGTTTTAGCTCTTGCTGAGATAATGCTGAATCACAAGCAAGCTCAATTAATAATTGCTCTACATGCTCAATAATATAAAGCTGATTACGGTCCATCAGGTGGGTATCATTCATATCCATAAAATCGACCTATTTTCTCATCATTATTGAAGCACTGCCCATAGTTAAATCTACCAAATATATTTAATTTTCAGCAGTCTATTTTAATTTATTTTTGAGAATTGCAACCCATTATTCTCAATCTTTAAAGTCGTAATCGTCATATTCAGAAAGCTCGAAATTCAGTTAGAATGAACTTTTAAAATTTTAGAGTTTTCAACATGTCTGCACAAGATTGGCTGTCTCAAGGCACATTGGTTTTAGCCAGTAATAACAAAGGTAAAATCGCCGAATTCGAAAAGCTTTTTGCAGAGTTCAACCTTCCTGTAGATGTGATTCCACAAGGTCAGTTGAACATTGAAGATGCGATTGAAGATGGTTTAAGTTTTGTTGAAAATGCCATTATTAAAGCACGCCATGCCTCTAAAATTTCAGGTAAACCAGCAATTGCTGATGACTCTGGCATTTGCGTGCCTGCTCTAGGTGGAGCGCCGGGTATTTATTCAGCACGTTATGCAGGTGAACACGGAGATGATGCTGCGAATAATCAAAAGCTATTGGCAGATTTAAAACCTTTACGCAAGAATGGTGAACCGATTGAAGGTATGTTCGTCTGTGTTCTTGCGCTTGTTGAACACGCTAAAGATCCACTCCCACAAATTTTCCAAGGCATTTGGACAGGCGAAGTTTTAGAACAGGCTCGTGGTGAAAATGGCTTTGGCTATGATCCTTTGTTTTGGCTTCCTGAGCTGAATATTTCCAGTGCTGAAATGTCAAAAGAAGAGAAAAACAAAATTAGCCATCGTGGACAAGCTATGCAGTTGTTCAAAGCAAGTTTAGCGAAATAATGTGCTTTTAAAGCTTTTCTATATGCTAAATATGGAAGAACTTAAAACTTGAATATGGCATTGACTACAATGCCATATAAACCAATAAAGAGAATACTCACCACCGTACCAGAAGCAATATATCGAGCCGACTCCCCTGTGCCTCGATAATGCGTCTCAAGGGCTACAATATTTGCAGCAGGCGGCAATAAGAAAAACATCAGCATCACTGCAAAAGTCATGAGATCTTTCGGTATAGGAAATAGATAAATAGCAATGATGCAAAAGGCAGTGCCCAAACACAGTTTTTGAATGGTAGTCGATACACTTTGAATTAAGTCAGCTCGTTTAATTTTTACATGACTGAGCCACATGCCCAAAATACACATGCCGGTGAACGTCATCAGCCACTTATCCCATTGATAAACAGACTGAACGATTACATGATTTTGATAAGCTGAAAAATCCCACAATGAAAGTACAGCAGCAATACCAAGCGCAACCACAGGTGGTGATAAACTCACTTTTTTTATTATTTCTTGTAGCGATTGAGGATTAGGACTCAGCGCTGTCACCGCACAAATATTACCAAATATAGAGCCTCCGATATAAAGCGCAACCATCACACTACTTGCTTGCGAACCAAAGATTGCTAATGCAAAAGGAAATCCTAGCCAAGCCATATTGAGATAACTTAAACAAAGTGCTGTTAATTTATTTTTATAGAAATATTTGAAGATAAGATACATCAACAAGGAGCAACTAAAACTAAAAAAGATCAGCCAAATGCTTCCCTGCTGATAAAAAACCATATTGTAAATAATCACAAATGGAATCAGAACTTTCGCAAGAATCATCGCGAAAAATGCTCGGAATCGAGTGAGCTTTCGAACAGCGAAAAAGCCAATCAAAAAAGAGATTAAAGGAAGTAGAAGTACCATGCTAATGATGCGATTCGCAATCAAAGTTGAAAAGTATGCTAACACAGCCTAATAAAAAGCACCCCAAAATGATGGCACCAAATATGCAAAAATTAAATTACACTAAACATACAATATCGTTAAATTGAAATATTAACTTCAACTGAATGTCACATTTAGCTGTTCAAATCAATGATTATAAATTTTATGAGTAATTGATCATGGCTGGACTTTCAATTTGGCACGTTCTAATTTTTGCGATCGTTGTGTTACTTCTTTTTGGTACAGCTAAACTTAAAAACTTAGGCAAAGATGTCGGTGGTGCAGTGAAAGACTTTAAAAAGTCAATTAAAGATGATGATGCCCCCCCTACAGCGCAGCTGAAAGAACCACGTACGCTTGATCATGACCAAACGCGCACTGATCAGCAAACCACGATCAAAAGCTAAGAGACGGACATGCTCAATATTGGAATGACTGAGCTATTGATCTTCGGGATCATAGCACTCTTAGTTTTAGGACCAGATAAGCTACCTGAAGCTGTACGCTTCGTTGGCAAATGGTATGGCAAAGTCACTAGGACTGTGAGCAATCTTCAAAATGACTTTGACCGTGAGTTACGTCTCTCAGAACTGCGAGAACAAATGCAATCTGAGATGAAACGTATCCAAGAACTTGAAGCCAAAATGCAAGCACAGATGTCAAATTTGCAGAAACCAATAGAAACAATGCCCTCTGATTTGCCCCCAAAGCAGACCTTACAGGCTTTGAACTATCAGCTTATTCAGGTATCTCATCCCAAAAACTATGTCATGCATCCAAATAAAATTACCATGCCGACTCCACAACCATATTTAGATAATAAATATACAGAAATGAAGGTGGCAGTATGAGTTCATTGCCAACAACGCAATCATCGAATGATACTGATCCCATTCAACTCGATGAGATGCCAATCACCAAACATTTGGTGATTTTACGTAAGCACTTGTTCAAAATAGTCGGCATTTTGATTGCACTATTCTTCTGTTTACTACCCTTTGCCAATCAAACCTATCAGTTATTGTCTGCACCACTTAGAGCCCAACTTCCCGCTGCATCGACCATGATCGCAACGGATGTGACTGCCACTTTTATGGCACCATTTAAGTTAAACTTTTTTGTAGCACTGATGATCGCAATGCCGTTTATTCTTTATCAGCTTTGGTCTTTTGTAAAACCAGCTTTATATGAAAAAGAAAAGAATCTTGCGATGCCATTATTAATTGGCAGTATTGTGCTGTTCTATACAGGCATCAGCTTTGCATATTTTGTAGCACTGCCATCAATTCTACATTTCTTTATCAGCGTAGCGCCTGAAACTGTTGCACCAATGACCGATATTAATAGCTATCTCAGTTTCTGTTTAAAGCTATTCCTAGTCTTTGGCTTTACCTTTGAAATCCCAATTATTACGTTAGTATTAATTTTGATTGGCGTAGTTTCTACTCAAGCCTTAGTTGAAAAACGTCGCTTTATTATTGTGGGTTGTTTTTTTGTCTCGATGTTTGTAACACCACCCGATGCACTATCAATGATTATGTTAGCCATCCCTATGTGGATGCTATTTGAACTTGGTTTATTTGCAGGAAAAATGATAGAAAAAAGAAGAGCGACTAATAACTAAAATTTAGTTCTCGATAATTTTTTATTACAACTTAATTAGTGACTTACAATCTTTAAATTCAGCAATAAGGGCGATTTTTATCGCCTTTATTTTATTAGATGCATTAAAAATATTATTTAATTTTATTGAAATATTTCCTTCACCTATTTGTCATGCAGACTGATTACTTTGTTATCAACTTTCTAAAAACGACCAAGCAAGAACGCTAGGAAAAGATGATGACTGATTTAACTCCATTCAATGATGATTACGATAGCAACAATTCTGGTAATGCTGAATTTGTAGATATCTTCAATAAAAATATTACACGTCGTGACCTTATTACTAAAACAGCAGGTGGTGCAGCAGCAATTACATTAGCAGCCTCTTTAACAGGCTGTGGAGATGACAATGACTCTCCAAATACTACTCCACCTACGACACCCGATCACAATAAAACACCTGCTTCACTTAAATTTAAAACTGTAGATAAAAATATACGTGACCAATTCACTGTCCCTGAAGGCTATGAAGCTCGTATTCTGTATGCTCTAGGTGATCCGATTTCTGAAGGTTTAAGTGAATGGAATGAGAGTCAAATTCCAACAGGTGCATCTTTTCTGCGTCGTTCAGGTGAATGCCATGATGGCATGACCTATTTTGGTATGACTAACAGTCGATTTGATGCCAATCAGTCTGCTACAGGTTTACTGGTGATGAACCACGAATATGTCGATGACAAGACTGTGCTACATCCCGTTGTTAATACGATAGGCGATGCCGTTCGCTCAGAAGATGAAGCATTACGCGAGATTAACTGTCACGGTGTTTCAATCATTGAAGTGCATAAAAACAATATGACACAGTTGATGAATATCAATAAAGCGTCTGTATTCAACCGAAGAATTACAGCAGCATCTCGTATTCATTTTGCAGGGCCTGTGAAAGGTAATAACCTACTTAAAACCAAGATTAGTCCAAATGGTGATTTTACTTTAGGGACGATCAATAACTGTGGTAATGGTTATACACCTTGGGGCACATACTTAACCACTGAGGAAAATTTTAATCAATATTTCTCACGTGATGATACAAACCGCGATAACAATGCTTTGGAATCTTTGGCACGTTATAAAATCCCTTCAAACAGCTCGTATAAATGGCACACTGTAAAAGCCACTGAAGACTCACGTACCGCTGATATTCAGGGTCTTGCCATTCAAGACGTTTATGACCGTTGGTTAACCAAAGTTTCAGGTGCAACGGGTGCTGAAGACTTCCGTAACTCAACCAATACCTTTGGTTGGATCGTTGAAATTGACCCATTTGATAACCGTGAATATCCTGTTAAACGTACTGCTTTAGGTCGCTTTGCCCACGAAGACTGCCGTGTAAGCCGAGCGATTCCAGGTCAACCTCTTGCCTTCTATATGGGCGATGACTCACAAGGCGAATATATTTACAAATTTGTATCCGATGCAAAATGGGATCCAAAAGATAACAATGCCGGCTACAAAGCAGGTGATAAATATATGAACTCAGGCAAACTCTATGTGGCTAAGTTCAACTTTAACGATGCGACACAAAAGAGTTCGGGTGAATGGATTGAATTGAACATTAACAATCCACAGATCGCAGCTTATGCAAAATACAAATTTGCAGATCAAGGCGATGTACTGATCAATGCACGTCTAGCAGGTGATGCTGTGGGTGCAACCAAAATGGATCGTCCTGAATGGGTTGCAGTCAATCCGAAAAATGGTGAAGTTTATGTCACGTTGACCA
The DNA here is from genome assembly GCF_059515925.1 of Acinetobacter sp. CY81. Taxonomy (NCBI): domain Bacteria; kingdom Pseudomonadati; phylum Pseudomonadota; class Gammaproteobacteria; order Moraxellales; family Moraxellaceae; genus Acinetobacter; species Acinetobacter sp. CY81. The sequence goes on along the minus strand of NZ_JCAKNC010000003.1, from coordinate 245,010 downwards.
ATAACTCTCAACGCGGAACAAATCATACGATTGATGCAGCCAATCCACGTAGCTATTTTGACAATGACAAAGGTGGTGCGGATAAAGGCAACATCAACGGTCATATCATTCGCTTCCGTGAAACAGGTGATACCGTTACTGCGCTGAATTTCGTTTGGGATATTTTCCTGTTTGGTGCAGAAGCGGACTCCCTGCCGAACGTTAACTTATCGAGCTTAAGCAATAACAACGACTTCTCAAGCCCAGATGGCATGTGGTTTGACCCACGTGGCGTATTGTGGATTCAAACCGATGATGGCGCCTATACCGATGAGACCAACTGCATGATGCTTGCAGCACTCCCAGGTAGCATTGGTGATGGTAAAATCAATAGTGCAAAAGCTGGTGCTGGGTCTCAATTAACCCCAACGGGTGCTGTGCTTGACGATACAAAATTACGTCGCTTCTTAACAGGTCCTGCAGGATGTGAAATCACGGGCGTGACCATGACACCTGATTACAAAGCGATCTTTGTCAATGTTCAACATCCAGGTGGCGTATGGCCATCGAATCACCCAACAGGGTTGAACTTAAGTAAAGGGATCAGTCCAACCCGTCCACGCTCAGCAACAGTTGTGATTACCCGTAAAGACGGTGGTACGATTGCAGGTGAAGCACTTGAAGAATCAAACCAACCAAAAACAGTTTCATGATTCGACCCTAATCCTGTTTTAAACCCTAAAAAGTTTAAAACCCCAAAAGTGCCGACAATGTTGTCGGCATTTTTTATTGAATGCCTATCTCCATTTCTAGAACTGTACCCTGCACTTCACCTTGTTGCGTTTTTTCAAGCCATGTCCAATTCTCGTTCTTCATCATCAGTAAATTTGAACATCGTGTGCCATAGATGGGACTCTGAATAAAAGTGGAAGACAGCAATTCTTCCATCTCCTCGGCTATACCTGTACTTGGCAGTAAGGCTTTACTTATTTTTCGTTCATCTTGCAAAATATCCCATGCTGCAAATTCAATCTCTTCACGAGATGTTGAACTGATTTGCAACATCGGTAAAAATTCTTGGGTAAAGCGCTTTCTTAAATGTTTGGTTTTTTCCCAATGCTCGGTCATGAGGCCATTTGAGGTGACATACACGCCTTTTGCCAAGACTTGAGGTGCTTCACCACGATTGCTCATATACACCGCTTGATCACGATCCCCAATAAATAAATTAAAACCTGCATAGTCACATTGCGTGGCTTCAATTTTCTGAGCAAAGCGAATCGGTGCTAAATCAGATTCTAAAAACTGTTGAATCAAATGCCCACGTGAAGTGGGATAGCTTTTCTTGTCTTGCCCATCTCTAAAATTAGTCACAACTGCCCAACGACCTGTTTTAGTTACCCCCATCCATGTACCACCCGATTGCAAATCCTGTCCTGCAATAATCGGACTGTGCGCCCATGCATGAATCTGAGATGTTGGTCGTTGGTAAAACTCATCACGATTGGAAATCAAACACAGTGGTATATCATCCAAAACGTGCCACGCCAGCGCTACGATACACATAGTTGATTCTCTTTAAGATTACACACTGAATGTACAACATTTTTTATATCTTTCAGCTAAAATCTGTTCAAAACACAATATCAAGGAACAGGAATGCTGACCTACCCATCTATTGATCCAGTGGCAATATCGCTGGGTCCACTGCAAGTCCATTGGTATGGACTGATGTATTTGCTCGCATTTTTATTTGCTTGGGGACTTGCGACTTACCGTGCTAAACAACGTGGTTGGACGCCTGACATGGTTTCTGACCTGATCTTCTATGGCGCCTTAGGTGTCGTGCTCGGTGGTCGTGTTGGTTATGTATTCTTTTATGGATTTGATCAGTTCCTCGCAAATCCACTGTGGTTGTTCCAAGTATGGACTGGGGGGATGAGTTTCCACGGCGGTTTCTTGGGTGTCATGATTGCCATGTTACTGTGGTGTAAAAAATACAAAATGACCTGGTTCCAAACGCTCGATTTTATCGCACCTTGTGTCCCTACAGGTCTAATGTTTGGACGTATTGGTAACTTTATTGGAGGTGAGTTGTATGGTCGTCAAGTTGCCGATCCTAACTTTGCTTGGGGCATGATTTTCCCGACCGATCCGCTTCAATTGGTTCGCCATCCTTCCCAGCTTTACCAAGCGCTGTGTGAAGGTCTCATTTTATTTATCGTGCTGTGGTGGTTCAGTTCTAAACCGCGTCCACGTTTTGCTGTATCGGCATTGTTCTTAATCGGTTACGGTATCGCACGCTTCGTAGTGGAATTCTTCCGTGAACCAGACAACGGACAACTCTTCATTGGTTGGATGAGTAAAGGTCAATTCTTGACAGTGCCAATGATTCTGATTGGTTTATGGATGCTGTGGTATGCCTACCAAAAGAAAATCTATGATTGGGGTCCGCTTAAAAATAATTCATAAGCAACGTCAAATCATTCTGTGATTTTAATTAAGCGAGGCTCATCCCTCGCTTTTTTTATGTGTTTTAAAATAACAATAAAGCATAAGGTTTAATGCAATACAGTGTCGTTTCCATAGCACTCTCACACTCAAATTACCGCTTCATTTATGCTAAAGTGACTATAAATTTATATCAGCCTCACATCTAATATGCTCGAATTTTGGTTTAATCCTCAAGTTTCTGTTATTCAAAAAGTGGCATTTTTTATTGCTGTGGCTACTGTCACAGCGATCCTGTATTGGATGGATCCTTTAGCACTTGAAGCGATTTTGATGTTTCTGGGCACAGGTGTCATTTTTCTCATTTGTCGTTACTGTAAAATAAACTTTGCAGCAACGCAGCCAACAGGATTACTGTATCGACTCCTGACATGGATTCCAATTGCCTTACTGCTTGCACTGATGTTTATGCATATGAAAAATGGTGAAATTCTTTTACCTGGCGCACAAGGTTTAGGCTTTATGGCATTAGCCATCTGTCTGTTTTCACCACTCTCTTTACTCAATCAAAACAACTCAGAGCATACTCAAAAATGATCTTGGATTTTTGGTATTCAGAACGTTGTACACGACAAATTAAGCTGATTACTTGTATCAGTACCTGTGTCATGATTTATCTCAGCACTCAAGCTGCTGAACTCTCCATCTGGTTTGTCGGTTTTGCACTTTTGATTGGTGTTAGTTTACATTTAACCCGTGAATGCATGCTAAAAATTAAAAGCCAAAATCCAAGTAATAAAGCGATTCAATGGCTCATCGTTGCACCCATTTTTGCACTCTTGCTCCTCATCCTGAGTCTTCCTGAAAGTCATCAGTTTTCTTTAGCACTCCAGAGTATCGGTTTTGCAGCATTAGGATTTTTTATCGTGACGCTTTATGAAAATAGAGCACCACGCTAAATCATTCAATCGCGTAAACAAATGAAAATAAATATGTATTTGTAAATATAGAGCAACGCTTTGCAACACAATTCCATCACTTCATTTCGATTCAAATCTCTATACTCAAATGACGTATCTAATGAAATCAGTTGGAGAAAGTACAATGAGTCAAGATTTAACGACCGTTTCAAATTTTAATTTAGAACAATATTTAGGTACTTGGTACGAAATTGCTCGTTTGCCCATGAAATATCAACCAGAAGACAGCACTGATATTTCGGCTGTATATAGCTTAAATGAAGATGGTAAAGTTCGCGTTCAAAACCGCTGTTTAGATAAAAATCAACAACTCGATGAATCTATTGGAGAAGCATCTATTGTTGATGCTGAAAATGCAAAACTAGAAGTCAGCTTTTTACCAGAAGGTTTCCGTTGGATTCCATTTACCAAAGGCGATTATTGGGTTTTAAAACTTGACTCAAACTATCAAACTGCATTGGTCGGTGAACCCAATCAAAAATATTTATGGATTCTGCACCGTCAACCGACTTTAGATGAAGCCACTAAACAAGAATTTCTAAGCTATGCTCAATCTATTGGTTATGATCTGACAGATTTGATTCATACTGTTCATACAGGTCAACCAACAGCATAATGCAAATTGAATCAAATAATTGAAAGAAAAGCATCCTTATTGGGTGCTTTTTTTATAGAAATTAAGCCTTTGATTATTTAAAAATGAGCGGCTATTCAAAAGCCCGTTCTTCAGACAAATCTCTTTAAACACATGTCTTCAAACCAATGTCTTAAAAATAATGTCAGATTAGTATAAACTGAGCCCAATGAAATTTATGATTGGATCCTTAGTCAAGCTATCCCATCACATCAAATGAATCAGGAAATTTATGAAAACGTATTTAGACCTACTACAACATATCCTCGACAATGGCGGCGATAAATCCGACCGTACAGGTACAGGTACACGTTCGGTATTTGGTCATCAAATGCGTTTTGATTTGTCGAAAGGTTTTCCTTTATTAACCACAAAAAAAGTTCATTTTCGCTCTATCGTGATTGAACTGTTATGGTTTTTAAAAGGTGATACCAATGTTCAGTACCTCAAAGACAATAAAGTCTCGATTTGGGATGAATGGTCTACCGCAGAACAGACCGCTCGTTTTGGACGTCCTGAAGGTGAACTTGGTCCTGTTTATGGTCATCAATGGCGTAACTTCGGTGCAACTAAAAAAGAAAATGGGTTGTATGAACAGGACGGTTTTGACCAAATTCAATGGTTAGTCAACGAAATCAAAACCAATCCGAATTCACGTCGCTTAATTGTGTCTGGTTGGAACCCAAATGAGGCTGGCAATGTTGCATTACCGCCTTGTCATACGCTATTCCAATTCTTTGTCCATAACGGCAAATTATCTTGTCAGCTCTATCAACGTAGTGCGGATGTATTCTTAGGCGTACCCTTTAACATCGCGAGTTATGCCCTTTTAACCCATATGATTGCACAAGTGTGTGGCTTAGAAGTTGGCGATTTTGTGTGGACTGGTGGTGATACTCACCTCTATGCGAACCATTTTGAACAAGCTCAGTTACAACTAAGCCGTGAACCGCTCGCACTGTGCCAACTTAAGCTTAATCCTGAAATTAAAGATTTGTTCGATTTCAAATTTGAAGATATTGAAATCATGGGTTATGAATCACATCCAGGCATCAAAGCACCTGTTGCGGTTTAAAGTCAGCATCTATTTTAAAATCCTCCATCATTGGAGGATTTTTTTAAAGGATTCGCTTGGCTTTCGATACAATAGCTATTGTGCAATTCATTTATTAAAGATCAATATTGAGTAAGTTATGGCATTTCAAAATTTAGAAGTCGTTCACGTGGTTGCAATGGATCAGAACAACTGCATTGGTAAAGGCAATGACTTACCATGGCACATCTCAGCTGATTTAAAACACTTCAAAGAAATCACCCAAGGCGGTGTGGTGATCATGGGACGTAAGACTCTAGAGTCGATGGGTCGTACTCTACCAAAGCGCGTTAACTGGATCATTACACGCGATACCTCTTGGTCATTTGAAGGTACAAAAGTCGCGTACACTATTGAAGATGCACTCACTCAAGCAGTTGCAGATGTAAAAGCATCTGAAAAACCTGAAAGTATTTTCATTATTGGTGGTGGTGAAATTTTTAAACAAACCATTTCAATTGCTGACCGTTTAGAACTCACTCACGTTGAACTCGATGTACAAGGTGATGCACATTACCCTGCTGTACCTGCTGAGTTTAAAAAGGTCGCTTCAGAACAACATTTAGACGACAAAACTGGGATTGCTTTCGAGTTCGCAACTTACCGAAAATAAGGCCTATACAGACTTAATAACAATACCTATGCACAACATTGGAAAGAAAGAATTTTTAACAGCGCTCGGTATGGGGTTACTCCACGTCGTCTTTAGTGCATTTGTGATTCTTTCTTCGATTTGGCTGTGCTTTGCAGTCTGGATTCAAGAACCATTGGGTTGGCTGTTTAGCCGTGTTCTTATTGGAATCTGGATTGCATTTGCCCTGAGTGTCCTCGGGATTTATATCAGCCAACATTTTTTCAGTCGCCGTAAAGACGTCATTATTTATATTATCGCCTTTATTCTGAGTCTATTTTGGTACTTCAGCCTTGAAGCTAAGCAAGACCGCCAATGGAACCCTGAAGTCGCTCAAGCACTGCATTACGAACGCCAAGGCGATGTAATCACCCTACACAATGTGCGTAATTTCAAATGGAATCCTGATGGCAGCTTTCAAGAAAACTGGGAAACTCGTCAATTCAATTTAAATGACATTCAAGGCGTCAATATCATCACTTCGTATTGGATGGGACCTCAAATCGCACACACTTTAGTGAGTTTTGATTTTGCCAATGCGAAACCTCTGACATTTTCAATTGAGATTAGAAAAGAAGCGACTGAAGACTTTTCAGCGATTGGTGGATTCTTTCGTCAGTTCGAACTCAGTTTAATCGCCTCCGATGAAAAAGATATCATTTACACCCGCTCTAATATTCGCGGTGAACAAGTCTATTTCTTCCCCATCAATATGGCGAAACCTGAGATGAAGGCGCTATTTGAAGAATATTTGTCAAAATCAGATGAACTTCGTAAGCAAGCAAAATGGTACAACACACTCACCAGTAACTGTACCACTTTGGTTTTTGACATGGTTCAAGCCGTTTCTAAACAACCTTTACCTTCTGATTATCGCTTATTGGCTTCAGGCTACCTACCGAACTATTTGAATGACTTAGGTGCAATCGATCAAAACTGGGATATGAAAACGTGGTATCAAAAAGCTCATGTGAATCCGAGAACCCAAGAATTTTCTAAATTTGAACATCAAAGCAGTGAAAACTATTCTCAAGTTTTAAGATATGGTTTACCGCAAAGTAACCCTGCTCTTGCACCATAGAGGCTCACAGTCGTTCTTCGATAAAAATGTAGCTAATTTGCAATTAAATGCATCATTATTCTAGAGATTTTTATTAATATTTGTTTATATAGATCAAACGAACACCAACAACATTGGGGAAAATCATGCTAAAAAAATTACTTACAACGAGTCTTATCGCAGTGGCTTTAACTACAGTAGGTTGTGCAACGACTCAGACAACAACAAAACAGCAAGAGACTTTGAATCAGCTCCAAAATAAAACGTGGATTTTGACACATATCGGCGCAACAGAATTTAAAACCGATCCTTCTGCACACAATGTCCCAAGTATCCAATTTGATGCTGCTACACAACGTGTGAGTGGCGCTGATGGCTGTAACCGCTTAATGGGTGCGTATGCCATCAATAAAGATAAAATCAGTTTAAGCCAACTCGCAGCTACACAAATGATGTGTATGAATACGACTGAGCTTGCAAATCAATATAATTCTGCACTTGCCAAAGTTGCAGGCTTCCAAGTGTATGACAAAACTTTACGTCTACTAGATGAACACGGCAATCCCGTACTCCAGTTTGAGAGTGTGATTCAACCGCGTTAATCTAAAGTCACTCCATACTGTTTAGAAGAGCATTTGGCATGCGCATTGCAATCATGCCATTTGCCCCAATATTAGAATGAGAAAATATCATTAGGGTTTAGTCATGCAACAGGCTTTATTTGGCGGTGGATGCTTCTGGTGTGTCGAAGCTGTATTCCTTCAACTCAAAGGCGTAAATAAAGTCGTGAGTGGCTACGCTGGGGGCAATACCTTACAGCCGACTTATGAAGATATTTGTACTGGAGAAACCAATCATGCCGAAGTGATCATGATTGATTTTGATGAATCTCAAATTAGTTTTGAACAATTGCTCAATGTTTTCTTTGCCATTCATGATCCAACGACTTTGAATCGTCAAGGTAACGATGTAGGTACACAATATCGCTCTGTAATTTATTATCTCAATGAAGAACAGCATCAACAATCTTTGAAAATGATTGAAGCATTGAAAGCGGATGGATTGAATATTGTGACTGAGCTTAGCCCTGTCCCGACCTTCTACGAAGCTGAGGAATATCATCAAAATTTCTTTGCACGCAATCCAAATCAAGGTTATTGCAACTTCTCGATTCCACCCAAGCTTAATAAGCTTCGTAGCGTATTTCAAAATCTACTGAAAGATTAAATTCGTTATTCTTAATATAAAAAAGCGACCACAATGGTCGCTTTTTTATATTAGAAACAAATTAATTATCCGTTGCAAAAGCAATGTCTGAGAGCCCGGCTTCGCTCGCACGTGACATGACTTGAGCTACAGTGTCATAACGTGATTCTTTATCTGCTTTTAAAATAATCGTTGGTTGCTGTGCTTGTGTACCCGCTTGATCAAATCGCTTTTTCAATTCATCAAGTGTAATCACTTCTGCATCCCAAGCCACTTCACCATTCGCATTAATACTCACTTGAACAGATTCAACTGGCGGATCAATAATTTCAGCAGTGGTTTTTGGTAAACTTAATGGAATTGATGGGTTAGCAACGGTTGCTGTCACCAAGAAGATGATCATCAATACCAACATAATATCGATCAACGGGATGAGGTTCATCTCCGTCATACCAGTGTCGTTGTCTTCACCCAATTGAAAAGCCATTAAGCTTGACCTCCAACTAAACCTTCTTGATTCACTTTCACTGGTGCAGCTTGAGCAGATGAATCTTGTTGCAACATCGTATCAATCAATAAGCTGTGTGCATGGTCTTGCAAATCATTGCTTAAAGTACGATTGATACGAACACATACGTTGTAAGCAATTACAGCAGGAATCGCAACTGCCAAACCAATACCTGTCATGATCAGTGCTTCACCGACAGGCGTCGCGACTTGAGCCAAACCTGCTTGCCCGCTTTTACCAACAGCGACAAGCGCATGGAAAATACCCCACACTGTACCAAACAAACCCACAAATGGTGCAAGTGATGCAATCGTACCCAATACCGCAATGCCTTTTTCAGCAGATGCTTTTTCAAGTGCAATTTGACGAAGTAATGCTTGTTCAGCAACAGCTTTACGCTGTTCGAAGCCTAAAGGTGCGAGTTTAGCCTTTAAGCCATTGATTGCTTTTGAGAGTTGAGCATAAGCAATTTGTTTAAGCTGACGTGTGCCCATGATGCGTAGAACCACAATCGTCCATGTCGCAATCGACATTGCCAGTAACACAAAATAGAGTGTTTTACTGACTGCATCAGCATGTTGCCAATAAACTGAAAAGTTCATACTCGAACTCCTATAAATAGTTAGCCGTTAGAATTCAACTTAAGTTCAAATGGTTGTTCCGCTTTAAACGGATATGCCACACCATTTTCCTTATAAGGTCTGAATTTTGCATTTTGCACTGCACGTACAACTTTTTGATCCAGCGCAGGAACGCCACTTGATCGAATCACTCTGACATCTGTTACTTTACCCGCTGCATCTGCCGTGATTGAAACCACAACAGTACGGTCTGCACCTTGTAAATCACGGTTGGTATACGCAGGTTTTGGAGAACGTACCCAAGAAATCTGACCTTGTGTCAAATTACGTGGGGTATTTCTTGCTTCTTGCTCACGGCGTTGACGTTCAGCCTGCTCTCTGGCTTGCTGATCACGTTGAGCCTGTTCACGCTGAGCTTGTTCTCGTTTCTGTTGTTCAATACGTTCTTGATTTATTCTTTCTTGAGTCAGACGCTCTTGTTCTAAACGCTCTTGCTCTTTCTTCAATTTGTCTTTGCTGTCATCAACCACAATCGGTTTAGCCGCTTCAACTTTAGGTTTAGGCTTTTCAGCAATAATTTTAGGTTTGACTACAGGGGTTGGCTCAACCACTTTCGGCTCAGGTTTTGGCTGTACTTGAGGTTTAACAGGTTCAGCGGGAGGCGGTGGTGGTGGCGCATCTTCAGTAATTTTAACAAATCGGACTTTAAGTGGTTCTTTCTCAATTTTTTTAAGTTCAGGACTTTGCATGTGACTGACTGCAAATAAAACAGCGACGTGTCCAATGGCAACAGCAATCAATGCTGCAAGGACTTTCTTTTTCATCGCGTTTGGATTTTGCATTGTAGAAACAGGAGACTGACTCATTAAAATTTATGACCTAATAAAAGCGACGACACATCAAAAAGGATGAATCAATCAAGCTCATCGGTTAGCACAATTAAAGCACGCTAATAATAAATGAGAAGTGTTTTCATTTGCAACTATTAATTTGGCGCTTTTAGTAAGTTTTCTTTATCCTACTCTAATCAGAAAATAAAAGGCATACTAAATGTATGCCTTTTATTTAAATTATCCATGATTAACCTTTAAGAGTGATCAATTATTGAAAAACAACCGTTTTATTACCATCTACGATAATACGATCTTCAAGATGCCATTTTACAGCGCGAGCAAGAACATTACGCTCAACATCCTGACCCAAATCACGTAGTTGTTCAACCGTAAAGTCATGACTGACACGCTCTACATCTTGCTCAATGATTGGACCTTGATCTAGATCAGCTGTTACATAATGTGCAGTTGCACCGATCAACTTCACACCTTTCTCATGTGCTTGTTTGTATGGATTCGCACCCACAAATGCAGGTAAGAATGAATGGTGAATATTAATCACTTTCATTTCCCACTTCGCAACGAAGTCTTCATCTAAAATTTGCATATAACGCGCAAGAACCAATAAATCATTGCCTTGCATCAATTCATCGATTTTTGCATAAGCTTCACGTTTATTGTCTTTGTTCACAGGTACAACTTCAAAAGGAATACCGAAGTTCTCAACTGATTCGCGTAAATCTTCATGATTTGACACGACTTTCGTGATTTCACATGGTAAACCACCACGTGCATGACGCCACAATAACTCAAGTAATGCATGGTCAACTTTAGAAACCAAGACACCGACTTTTTTCACATCACTGACCAATGCTAAACGCCACTGCATTTCATAGCGTTCTGCAACATTGGCAGCAAAGGTTTGGGTGATATTTTCTTTACGGCTTTGCAAACTATCAAGTTCAAATTCAACACGCATGAAATAACGTCCGCCCTGAGCTTCAGTCGCGTATTGATCAAGCGCAGTAATGTTCGCCCCTTGATGATACAAAAAGCTCGATACAGCTTGCACGATACCTGGCTTGTCTTCACAAGTAATCAGCAGACGTGCTGTGTTGGCAGTAGTCATGTTCATTTTGATTTATATCACTTAACAGTTAAATTGAAAAACAGCCGAGTATTCTAACGCTTTTTCTAAAGCTTTCAAATTTTCTTGGCTGTTAATTGTTCCACAATTTTTTTAATCAGGACGATCCGCAGATAAACTTGCAAAAAGTTCGGATGTTCCTAAGGTTTCAAGTAGACGCTCATAGGTCTGACGGCTTTCACCTCTCAAATATGGTCCTTCCAAGAACACCATTTGACGCAACGCCTGCCAAGCCCATTTCTGATCCAGATTGTTTGAATCTTTTAAATGTCCTGACATATAAAGGAAGTTGGTCCAGTTGGTCAGCACGATCCATAAATTGATAATCAATGCTTCAATTTCTGAAGGTGTCATTTGCATCAGTCCAGCATCAACAAAGGCTTGATAAATATTCTGCCCCTGTTGCATCACTTTACCTGCGAATCTTGGATAGATTTTACGGAAATCATCGTTATTTTCGACCAAGTGATATACATCACGATGTAAAAAACGATAATCCCACATTTGGCTACTAAGCACTTGGAAATAACGAATTTTATCATTCGCATTGACTGCACGGTCATCAGGTAGAGCCAACAAATTCAGCGTTTCTTGCTGATATTGCTCCATAAGTTCTTTAATAATTTCTTGCTTATTACGAAAGTGATAATACAGATTGCCTGGGCTGATATTCATTTCAGCTGCAATATGATTGGTCGTAACAGTACGTTCGCCACGTTCATTGAAAAGTTGCAAACTGATTTGCAAAATTCGGTCTTTCGTTTTTAACGTTTTGGAATGCGACATCCTAATACCATCTATAACCAATAAAAATGTTAGCAAGTGCTAACACAAAAGAGACTTGACTTTTAGAGTAATTACTCTAAAAATAAATGTACATTAACCCTTACATTAGTGGTACTGGTCATGAACAGTCAAACAAAAACAAATTTTATGACGACTGATACACCAGAAGTTCAACAAATACATGATCTTCTAGCTCTTCAACAGAGTGCCTATCGACGTTATCCCCTACCTACTGCCAATGAGCGTATCGAACGTTTAGCACGTTTGAAGAAAGTACTCATCAAATACCAAGACGATATCGCTGAAGCAATCAATAAAGATTACGGCAACCGCGCTATTTCAGAAACTAAAATTGGCGAATTACTCACGTGTTTAGAACAGATCAAATACTACAGCAAAAATCTGACCACATGGATGAAACCCTCTAAGCGTCATATCGGCATCTTACATCAACCTGCAAAAGCTTGGGTGGATTATCAACCGATGGGCGTGATTGGGATTATCGCCCCTTGGAACTATCCTTTATTACTTGCACTTAGCCCACTCATTTGTGCGCTGGCAGCAGGTAATCATGCCATGATCAAAGTTTCAAGCTCATCCCTTCATTTTGGCTTTGTTCTTAAAGCGGCTTTAGCTGAAGCATTTCCTCAAGAAATCGTTGCAGTAGTCACAGGTGGCGGCATTATTTCTGACACGTTCAGTCATCTTGCTTTTGATAAATTGGTTTTCACTGGCTCGACCAATGTCGGCAAAACAGTGATGAAAGCCGCTGCTGAAAATCTAGTTCCTGTAATTTTAGAACTAGGTGGCAAATCACCTGTCATTGTTCATCCATCGATTAACCTGAAAGATGTCGCTGAGCGTGTCGTGTTTGGTAAATTATGGAATGCAGGTCAAACATGCGTTGCACCTGACTATATATTCCTACCGCGCGGTAAAACCAATGAATTTATTCGTTGCTTTAAAGCCGTAGTGAAATCAATGTACCCAACGCTACGTGACAATCAAGACTACACATCTATTATCAACGATAAACAGAACAAACGTATTAAAGGTTATCTTGAAGATGCATTGCAAAATGGTGCAAAAGCAACTGAGATTAACCCTGCGAATGAAGAGTTAGATTCAGTACGTAAAATTGCACCAACACTGTTAACCAATGTCACAGCTGACATGGAAATCATGAAAAATGAAATCTTTGGACCAGTATTGCCAATCATAGAATATGATCAAATAGACGAAGTTATTGAGTTTATTAATGACCGCCCACGTCCTCTTGCATTATACTACTTCGACTTTAACGATGCTCGCGCAGAATATGTCGCTCACCGTACCCATTCAGGGCACTTTGGGCAAAATGCTGTCGTGACCCACGTTGCACAAGATGACTTACCGTTTGGGGGTGTCGGTGCATCGGGTATGGGACGTTATCATGGTCCTGAAGGATTCTTTAGTCTATCAAATGAACGTTCGGTGATGTCCGTACCTAAGCTATTTAGCTTAAAATACGTACTCCCTCCATTTAATAGACCGATTCCGAGTATCATTCGTAAAGCCTTTCTTCGTTAAATGATCAAGGCATGATCTATCACACTAGTTCATGCCGCGTTTTTATCAATTCCGCTTGTCTTTTAAGCGGAATTTTGGTATAAAACGCCCCTTGAATGAATTCAATCCGTTTTATTTTGACTGGCCATACAGGTTTGCTGTTGGCTGAATCAATGGAGTTACACCATGTCTAAGGTTTGCCAAGTTACCGGCAAGCGTCCAGTCGTTGGTAACAACGTCTCACACGCCAACAACAAAACTAAACGCCGGTTCGAGCCGAACCTGCACCACCACCGTTTCTGGTTAGAAAGCGAAAAACGTTTTGTACGTCTTCGTCTAACTACTAAGGGTATGCGTATTATCGACAAATTGGGTATCGAAAAGGTTGTTGCTGACCTACGTGCTCAAGGTCAAAAGATCTAAGGAGTCTGAACCATGCGTGATAAAATTCGCCTAGTTTCTTCTGCTGGTACAGGTTATTTCTATACCACAACTAAGAACAAACGTACTATGCCGGAAAAAATGGAAATCAAAAAATTTGATCCAAAAATCCGTCAACACGTAATCTTCAAAGAAGCTAAAATTAAATAATTTTAGTTTTCTTGAAAAAACGACCCTTTTGGGTCGTTTTTTTTGCCTTTTTTTTATTCAGCTTGTTAAACTTCTTTGCGGTATTTGGCATTAATCGTGCTTTTTTAAATTTTGTTTGTCTCCTCTTCACAAAAAAAGGAGTTTTTAGTGCCTCATGATGTAGATCTCATTATTTTACTCGCAGTCGGTTTTGGTCTAGCACTGATCTTTGGCTATATTGCTGCGCGTCTACGCCTTCCGCCTTTAATCGGCTATCTTATTGCCGGCATTATCATCAGTCCAAACACCCCTGGTGTGGTCGCTGATCTCGCTCTCGCCAATCAACTTGCTGAACTTGGTGTCATGTTCCTCATGTTTGGCGTGGGCATGCATTTCTCCCTAAAAGACTTATTACAAGTTAAACGTATCGCGTTACCAGGTGCAATTTTACAGATAACTGTTGCAACACTCCTCGGTATGGCAGTTTCATTTTATTGGGGTTGGAGTTTCGGTGCGGCGCTTGTCTTTGGTTTAAGTTTGTCCTGTGCAAGTACTGTCGTCCTGCTTAAAGCACTTGGAGATCAAGGATTACTTGACTCCGTCAACGGGAAAATTGCGGTCGGCTGGCTACTGGTCGAAGACCTCGTCATGGTTTTGGTATTGGTTCTCCTACCCGCAACTGCTGTACTTTTGGGTGGTCATGCGTTAGAAGGTCAAAGTGGCGATCAGAACATTTGGGCAACACTAGGGATTACCTTACTTAAAGTTGCTGGCTTTATTGCCTTCATGCTCATTATTGGTAAACGCCTTGTACCCATGATCATGCAATATGTCGCACGCTTAGGCTCTAGAGAGCTGTTTACGCTGACGGTGGTTGCTGCAGCAGTTTCGATTGCATACGGCTCATACGCGATTTTTGGCGTTTCTATGGCACTCGGCGCATTCTTCGCAGGGATGGTGGTTAAAGAGTCTGATTTCAGTCACCGCGCAGAAGAAGAAACACTACCTCTACGTGAAATCTTCTCGATCTTATTTTTTGTTTCCGTTGGTATGCTATTCGACCCACGGATCATCATTGAAGAGCCACTACATATTCTTGCGGTGATTGGCATCATCATGATTGGTAAGACTATTGCCGCAATGGCATTGGTCTTATTTTTCCGCTACCCACTGAATACAGCATTGACCGTTGGAGCAAGCTTAGCGCAAATCGGTGAATTCTCATTCATCCTAGCAACACTAGGTCTATCCTTAGGATTACTCACACCTGAAGCACAAAACTTAATCTTAGCCGGTGCGCTATTCTCAATTACACTTAATTCATTTTTGTTCTCCGCTATTGAGCCTGTACAAAATTGGATTCGTGAGCGCTCGCATTTAGCACGCTTACTGGAACGTAGTGGTGACCCATTAGCCATGCTTCCAGATGAAGTCTCTCAAGACTATCTACGCGATCAGGTGGTAATTGTTGGTCATGGTGAAGTTGGTCGTCGTATTACCAAAACACTCATGGATGATGGCATTCGAGTCGTCATTGCTGAAGAGAATCGTGAAATCGTTGAAAATCTGCGTGAAAAAGGCATTGCTGCTGTTTCCGGTCGTGCAACTGAACCAAGTGTCTTGATTCAAGCACACATTCAACATGCACGCCTATTGGTGATTTCCCCGATGGATATTTTAGATATTCATAAAATTGTGGATACAGCAAAGATTCTTAACCCACAGATTCAAGTCTTGGTCTGTGCTGAAAATCGACAAGAGGCTGAAATCATTCGTGAAGACAATATTGGCGAGGTGTATTACGCAAAAGAAGAAATGGCAAAAAATATGAGCAATCATATTCTCAACCAAATTCAAATTGCACATCACACGACACCTTCACATTAATGTAAATGGTTTAAAATAAAAAACCGCACATGATGTGCGGTTTTTTATTTTCAGAATTCATTAACTCATATATTTTGGTTTTTCATCAACCACTTCTGCTTCCCATTCACTGGTTTGCTTTTCCATTAATGCAAACAGTGCAGCTTGAACCATGTGCTGTGCAACCACAGGAAGTTGATCACCAATCAATGCTTTAATTTGATCATTGAATTGAATTTTCACCAAAGGGTCATTTTCAGAGTCAGCATTACGCAAAGCCAGCTCACCACCTTCTAGCTGAACCAATTCAAGAATGGATTCTTGAGTTCCAAAAATTTCTTTTAACTGCTCTATAGACATATACCCTCCATGATTCACATGGTCACAAAATGCGAATGCACTTTGCTTCGCTTAGACTATCTTATATGTGATCGATGAACCACTATTTCAAGTCCTATAACGCACCATCACAATTTAAACTGACACGGTTAGACTTAAAACTCAACCATTTCATTGCGAAAGCCATCAATCAGATGCGTTAAATCACGATGCCATTCACGCAATATCTGAGTATCAGGCAACCATGCTTGTGGCGTCTGCGTTACTTTAATAATCAGGTTTGAAGATGTTTCATCTTCAGGTTCAGGCGCACTTGGCTCTGGTGCGTACTGACACATACGATAAGCACGTTTTAACTCAGCGATAAAACCATGCTTTGCAAGCTGTTGTAGCACATTGACCTCAGGTGAAACCTGCCCTTTCGCCGCCATCAAATCTTCAATTGACTTCAGTGTCGGTGCAGTATCATTCAACCGATAGTAACGAACGAGTTCTTGCAAAAATGCCAATACAGCACCATGCAAATGAAATACCGCAGCTTCACGATGAGACTGCGCCTGCTGAATATGCTCTGTTTGTTCTGATTGCTGGCACGATAGACGTGCAAAATATAATTTTTGATTGGTGCGATCAGCATGAAAACGAGCAACGCGGGACATGAGAGATTTCCTAAATAAAAATATGAGTCTTGGCTGTTATAAGTTAAAACGTGTTGTTTGTTTA
Organism: Acinetobacter sp. CY81; assembly: GCF_059515925.1. Taxonomy (NCBI): domain Bacteria; kingdom Pseudomonadati; phylum Pseudomonadota; class Gammaproteobacteria; order Moraxellales; family Moraxellaceae; genus Acinetobacter; species Acinetobacter sp. CY81. The sequence goes on along the minus strand of NZ_JCAKNC010000003.1, from coordinate 228,075 downwards.
CGCAATCCACAATTTTCATAAATCCAAGGTTTCTACAGATCACCATAACTAAAAACCATTAAATAAGCGTTTCAATCCAACTCTGAAATCACTATCTAAGCTAACGTAAATTACTTGAATGCAATTCAATATGCAGATTACCTAATACATCTCTTAAAACTTATTCATCCCAATAAAATCTAAATTTTTGCTCAACCCCTAAAATTCAAAAACTCTCTAGCTAAGAGTAATCAGAAATTATTAAGTTTTAATTAACAATAGTTACTTAACATCTAACACCTCTTAATCAATCCACTTATATACTTTTAAATTAATAATCAGAACAAAAAGATCAATCCAAAGCAAACCCCCATAAACAAAAAAATCAGTTATGCCAAAGACATAACTGACTCTTCAATCATTAAATAAGATTTTATTTCATCAGAAACCACATCTGAATCATAAACACCTCATACTTAATGTTGAATTAACGCTTAGACAATGCGCCTAAGAAACCAGCTGGATTATATACACCATTGGCTTTTTCTTCTTGATAGTGGAATTTCACTTGTTCTTGTGAACCACCTAAAGCCTTACCAAGACCATAAGCACCTTCAGCACCAGCTAAAAACAACATATCAACAGCATTGTGCACTGCACCCATACCTGGGATCACACTTAATGGTGTCCAGATCGGTGCCATAGCATTAATTGCAGATGAAAATGTGTTTGCACCCATCTGGAATATATCACCGATGAACGCACCAGATACTTCTTCAGCTTCTACTTGTGTAAGTTCTTGAATAGCCATTCTTATTTTTCCTCATAATTTTTGGTTAAGTATGGAAACATAATGATAACTGCGTCACACTTTTAAAAGCAACCTATTGTTAATTTATTCTTAATAGTTCATCTGAAAAATCATTTTTAATGATTCAATTTAAAATGAGACCCATCGATAAGACTTGATAATGGAGAACTAAGTCATTGCACAGACAATACGCTCACGGAAAAAAATCAAATAAAAAGGAGCTTTACGCTCCTTTAAATTCTATTGCTTTAAAAATGATGTTTTCCCATCAAATTTTAAACATTCATTATTTAGCTTCAGACTTGTCTTCTGGCTTGTCTTCAGCTTGTTTTACACGAATCCCTTGACCGTGTAAGCGTAAAGTATTTAAACCTTTAATCGCTTTGACAGCTTCACGACCATGAGGCATTTCTACAAAAGCAAAACCTTTCGATTTTTTAGTAACTTCATCCATCACTAAAGTACACGAATCAACAGTGCCATATGCTTGAAATAGTTTAAGTAATTCAGCTTGTGGGACAGTACGATCTAAATTACGAACTAAAATTTTCATCTTAAAACCTTAAAATAGGCAAATTCATCAAAAAGCGCTCGCCTAATCGACTTTTTGAATTTCGCAAATAAATATAAACAGCGCAATCATTCTAGTTTAATCGAGATCGATACCAAAATCTAAATTAATCGTCTTTCGTTCGATTAACGCACTTTTTACGGTCTGCTGACGGGTTTTATAATGAGTTTCGGTGGTACATAAATTTCGGGTTAAATCATTTAAGAAGTAACTTTCGATCTTACGACCTTGCTCATCCACTTGATCACGCGCCCAAATACTTAGATTTTGTTTCGTCAAAATCAATTCATTTTTGGCACGTGTCAAAGCCACATACAAGACACGGCGCTCTTCTTCTACTTCATCAAAGTTACCTTGAGCACGTGCATGTGGATATTGCCCTGCTGTTACATTTGCCACATAACATACTTTTTGCTCTGTACCTTTCGCAGAGTGAATGGTAATGAGGGTCACCACATCATCTTCAGACTGACGCTCTATCTCTGAAATAGAGACTGGATCTAGGACATACTCTTCTAAAAACTCACTCAGCTGATCATGTTTGGCTGCCAATTGTTTGACCAAATCAAAATCACCAATCCGTTTTGACCAATCCTTTTTGGCATAGTTTTCTTCAAGCTGAGCGATTAAGGCTTCCACACCCAAAGTCACACAGGCTTGCACCTCTGTTTTCAGCACCAACATTTGCTTCATGATCAGCAAAGTATTTTCAGGAATACGCCCAAATTTTTCTAACTTATCAAAAATCTCAGCTTCAGTAGGTTCAACCAATAACTGTTGCGCGAGCTTGCTTGCACCAACATCACCAACGCCATTCCAAAGCGTGAGGAAGCGCATCCAAGCAATATCATCCAATGGATTGGCAATCACGCGCAATAAGCTCAATAAGTCTTTCACATGCGCTGTTTCAAGCAGTTTCATCCCACCAATAAAACGGTACGGTACATTGGCTTGAATGAAGGCTGCTTCAATGTGACGTGCTGCAAAACTTGAACGCACCAATACCATATGTTCATGCCATGCTGAACCTTCTAAAAAATGACGCTCTTTAATATCAATGGCAATCCATTTGGCTTCATCAAACTCATTTGGGAAAATGTGCATTTTGGGTTTAATGCCATCCCCACGATATGCCTCAAGTTTTTTATCATACTGAATTGCACTTTGATCAAGTAACCAATTCGACAGGTTTAAAATTTCCTGAGTAGAACGATAATTTTTTTCCAGTTTGAAAATCTGTGCATCTGGTACACGATCTTTAAAGTGATGAATATTTTCAAAATCTGCACCACGGAAACCGTAAATCGACTGTGCATCATCACCTACACAAAACAGTGAGGTTTTATCTTTTAAGGGTTCAAGTAAAGCCCATTGTAGTGGATTAGTATCTTGCATTTCATCAACGAGCATATGCTGACAAAGCGATGCAACATAATCTGTGAGTCCTTCGGACTGTGCTAATCCCGAAGCCACTACAGCTAAAATATCGTCATAATCAAGAAAAGTACGCGCACGTTTACGCGCTTCATACTCTTTCATGATCTCTGCAATTTGATCTTTGTATTCTAAAAATTCAGGGAGCTGTTTTTCTAAAGCCAAGCTCAATTTCTGACGCGTATTTCGAGCAAATGAATATAAATCACATAGCTGTTGAGGTTTAGGCAATGAATTGGGATTTTTCTTATCATCTTTGCCGCGAATCAAACGAAACATCATCAATTGATCATCACGATCAATAATTGAAAATTGCTCTAAGCCAAATGCTTTGGGTACACGGCGTAAAAGGTACATACAGAACGTATGGAAAGTCGATGCACGTAGTCCTTTGGCTTGATCCCCAAGTGCTAATTCTACACGTGCCACAATTTCACTAGCTGAACGACGGGTAAAGGTCAAAATTTGAATTTGATTGGCAGGAACACCTTGATCGATGAGATAGGCAGCACGAGCCACAATGGTTTTGGTTTTACCACAACCAGCCCCTGCTAAAACCAAACTGTGCTTGGATTCAGTTGTCGCAGCTTGTTTTTGTTGAGGGTTTAGTTCATCAATGAGCTGTGCAAGTGACATACCAATTCATATCTCGAAAAATCAAACTGCGATATTATCACAAGCACATCATGAACATAAAAATTAGACTATTTGTAGACTCTGATCGTTTTAGGATCAAGCACTTCATATCTCAAATTAAGCCTCTTTGTTATGAACTCTAAAAACTAAACCCAATAGATATTTTTTCACATCTTCCACATTTTAAATTATCAATTTTAATAAATGATTTCTAACCTAATCATATGAAGTAATACCGTTATTTTTTCAATGAACATACAACTTGCTCAACGGTATTGGCTAAATTGATTTCCGCATTTTTTAGAGCAGTACTCAAATCAGTGTTAGGTGGATTGATCGAAATAATCTGATTAAAACCCTCATCATACAAAACATCAATATCATCTCCAACTCGCCCTGCAAAGGCAATCACAGGTTTATTGAAACGCTTTGCAACTTGTGCCACAGCCCAAGGCGTCTTCCCAAACTTAGTCTGAAAATCAATACTGCCTTCACCTGTAAACACATAATCTGCTTGAGCAATTTTTTCAGCCAATCCTGTTTCTTTAATAATTAACTCAGCACCTGATTGTATGGTTGCACCAGTGAAAGCCATCAGTCCAAAACCTAAACCGCCAGCAGCCCCGGCACCTGCTTGATGTTTCACGTGAATCCCTAGAGTTGACTCAACCAAATCTGAAAAATGATTCAGGTTCGCATCTAAGATTTCCACCATTTCCGCAGATGCTCCTTTTTGTGGTCCAAATACGGCTGAAGCACCATTTTCACCGCATAAAGGATTGCTGACATCACTGGCAATGATCATCTTCGTCTGCACTAAACGTGAATCAAGTTGAGAAAAGTCAATGCTTTTGACTTGATTGAGTTGACCACCACCCAAACCAACTTCATTTTTATTTTCATCTAAAAAGTGAACACCCAATGCTTGAGCCATGCCTGCGCCTGCATCATTGGTCACACTCCCACCTAAACCGATGATGATTTTCTCTGCATTTAAATTTAATGCAGCTCGAATCATTTCACCTGTACCAAAAGTTGACGTGTTTAATGGATTCCTTAAGTGAGGCTGCAACAGTTGAATACCATTGGCTTTTGCCATTTCAATGATTGCGGTTCGACTCCGTTCTACCCATCCAAAATAAGTGTGAATCTTTTGATGTGAAAGAGGTCCTGTTACTTCACATTCAATACGTACACCGCCTAATGCTGCAATCAAAGCATCTACTGTACCCTCACCACCATCTGCCATGGGCACATGAATACAAGTCGCATCTGGCATGGACTGGCGTATTCCTTTCTCCATTGCCTGACATGCTTGTTTTGCTGTCATACTTTCTTTAAATGAATCAGGTGCAAGAATAAAAGTCTTTGTCATACCATCTCTATTCAGGTAAGTTTTAAATACAACATAACCATAATTTCTCTTTCTATAAATACCTCTCTAGTATTCTCAAAAGTGGATCAAACTATGCAACGCATTAACCTTGGAAAAACAGCGCCTGATCTTTATAAAAAAGTTGCAGAACTTGATCAGATTGCGACAGCAAAAGTGTATCAATCTGGAATTGATGAAGGATTTTCACACCTCCTTAAATTACGTGCGTCACAAATTAACCAATGTGCTTTCTGTATTCGAATGCATACTCAAGATGCACTTAAGACAGGTGAAAGCATAGATCGGATAACCCTACTCAATGCATGGCGTGAAACTGAATATTTTAAAGATGATGAACGTGCTGCTTTGACCTTAATTGAAGAGCTTACCCTCATTTCTAATCAACAAATCTCTGATGAAGTGTATGCAGAAGCTCAAAAATATTATTCAGAGGAGCAATTAAGTGCCATTGAGTGGCTGGGTATTGTCATCAATGCATGGAATCGTATTGCAATTAGCAGTCGCTATGTAGTGAAACCTTAAATAAGGCAATAAAAAAGAGCATTCTAAATGCTCTTTTTATACTTACGAGACCTATGTTTTTCAGATTTTAAAATAATCTTGATTTATACATCTGCTGAACTTTTAGGGAGTTGGTACTTAATATAAGATGCCAAAGTCAGATAATTAATCCCTTGGAATAAAATATCAATTGCAAGAAATAAACCTAAGACCCAAAACGGTGCATCTGGTGTCGTTAGGATTAAGACACCTGCAACCAGAGTCAAAATACCCGAAAGCAATGTCCAGACCCATCCACCAAACTTACGAAATAAGATTGAATTAAAGATTCGAATCGCCCCTGCAATGACCAATACAATACCCAGTAAATGCGTCAAAACAATTGCCGTACTTGCAGGTGTTGTAAAAGCATAGTATCCCGCAACGAGATACAGCACACCAAATAAAGCCCATAACCACCGAATCATGCCATCAAATATTTTAAAGGCAGCAATGAAATGCAAAACGCCACCGATCATCATTAAAACACCAAAGATGAATACCACAGACAAGGTGGCAAGTTGCAACGATGCCAACAAAATCAATCCAAAAATCACCAATAAGATGCCAAGACCCAAATACCATTTACGATTTTCATGTAATTGATGGCGGACTAAATCATTCCCTACCGTTCTCATATTCTTCTCAAGTGATTGATCGTTTCTCTCATTATGACCAAAAAATGGCTTTTATGTGTATTAAATCTAAGCATCATTTTTTTATACACATATAATGACTGTGGATAAATTCACCTTTATCCACAGTTATTATAAAAAGGAATAATTAAGCTCAACGTGATTTTTTAACATAAGTTTTAAGACCCTTAATCCACCTGATTTAAAGTTAAATCTTAAATTTCACAGATAAAAAATGCCGACTTAAGTCAGCATTTATATTCACGTTCAACCACTATTTTTCCCAACCCAGCTCTTCGGCTGTTTTTGGGTTAATCACGGTCTGATTTAAGAATTCGGGCATTACTGATTTGGTTTGAGAATATGCAATATGCCCACCCATCAACTCTGCTTTAAGCTGAGGATACAATGGTTTCTGATTAGGATTAGCATAACCATCTGGATATTTAGGTAAACCTGTCAACAAGTCATACTTATCACTTGCACCTAATGCATGTAATAACTCATGAACCAAAATAATTCGGTTCTGTTCAGATTGTCGTTTGGATGCAAACACATTAATTGAACCAATTCGACCATTTTGCAAAGCTGTGGAATGCTTTAATGATGAGGTGGTTTTAGGATCATAATAATTCAGAAATAGCGTGACCGATGGTGCACCATCCTGTCTAGTTTGTTGTTTCCAAGCATAGTAACGGAATTTTAAACTCCAAATGATCGTCTGCAACACGGAATCTGTTTCAGGGACTTTAGGAGGCGCTTGCGTAAGTTCACGACCTAACTGAAAATACACAGAGACAGGCTGATGACGGTACATCGCAGACATGTCACGGATATAATCTTGAGCATAACTAAGATCTTGGCTTGAAAGGCTTTGGATATAGTTTTGAGTCGATTGTTGCCCATCCGCATTAATCGGATGTAAAAGTACAATAATCGGCTTATCCCAATTTGGATTATAGTCACGCCAAACATTGATACTTACGATAGCAAGTACAATCAGTAGTATGAAGACTCTCAGCTTTTTCCACATCGCCATTTATCTCTTGAGTGTATTTTTCTTTAGATCAATTAGAATGATCCACCCTCGGCATCACGCAAATAAAATGATAACTGGTTCACATTATTTCACAGTGCAAATATAAATACTCTATATTTTCCTATTTAGTTACAATTATTTAGAGCAATCATTTTATTTAATCGATTATTAATAAAACAAACTTAACAACTGTTTATTTTTTTAAACTTAGATTAAATAATCATCATTTTCATAACGAATTTTTTAATTGCTTGATATCGGTATTTGATAGTTTCGTCTCTATAAAATTTGAGCAAAAAAAATGCCGACCGAAGTCAGCATTTTAAAAAATTTTAAGTCTTAAGCTTCAGCCCATTTTCCATCTTGATAAACCAAAGACCATTTGGTTTGTTTACCTTCAGGCGTTTCTGAACCAATGTATTGCGCTTGGTTCTTACGACTGAATTTAACCAATGTTGGATTACCATCAGGGTCTTGATCTGGTGCATTTAAAATAAATTGATACTTAGGATCCAGTTGTTCTGCAACCGAACGTAATTCCGCAACTTTTGGTGCACGTGTTTCACGTACTTTCGGGAACTTACTTGCAGCTAAGAATAACCCTGCAGCGCCATCACGAAGTACAAAGAAATCATCATGCTTTGTAGAGCGCAGATGTTCCATCTTAATCGGATCTACACGTGGTGGTGCAGGCTGACCGCTCTTTAACACTTTACGTGTATTATCACAGCTATTACATGCGAAGTAAGGACCAAAACGACCGGTCTTCAACTGCATTTCACCATCACACTTGTCGCATGGAATAGTTGGGCCGTCATAACCTTTGATTTTGAACTCACCTTCTTCAAGTTCAAAACCAGCACAGTCTGGGTTATTACCACAAATATGTAATTTGCGACCACCATCAATGACATAGCTGTCCATTGCCGTTTCACAAATAGGGCAACGTTTTTTCGACATCAAATCTGCTGTTTCAGCTGAATCATCATCTGATAATGCAGCCAACGACTCGACTGGTGTTAAGTTCAGTGTGCCTTTGCAACGCTCTTTTGGCGGTAAGTTATAGCCTGAACACCCTAAGAATACGCCTGTCGTCCCTGTGCGAATCTGCATTGGACGGTTACATTCTTTACAGTGAACTGCATCGACTTCTACAGGTTGATTACGGCGCATGCCATTTTCACCCTGAGCTGTCGTTAGACGTTTCTTGAAGTCACCATAGAAATTATCAAGTAACTCTTTCCAATTACGTTCGCCGTCAGCGACTTTATCGAGCTGGCTTTCAAGGTCAGCAGTGAACGCATAGTTCATCAAGTTATTGAAATTTTCATCGAGACGATCTGTCACGATTTCCCCCATCTTCTCTGCAAAGAGACGACGGTTATCAATTTTCACATAACCACGATCTTGAATGGTTGAGATAATCGCAGCATAAGTCGATGGACGACCAATACCCTTCTTCTCAAGTTCTTTGACCAAAGATGCTTCAGTAAAACGTGCAGGCGGTTTCGTGAAATGCTGTGATGGATCAAGCTTCTCAAGTTTAAGTACTTCACCGACCTTTAGCGCGGGCAATAGCACATCGTCATCCGCTTTATTGGCACCACGAACTTTGGTAAAACCATCAAAAACTAAAGTACGACCTTTGGCTTTGAGTTCAACACCATTGGCATCCACTAAAATCGTTGAAGATAAATATTCTGCTGGTGTCATTTGACATGCAACAAACTGACGCCAAATCAATTCATACAAACGCTGAGCATCACGGTCTACACCCACCAATTGATCGCCACTCAGTGTCACACTTGATGGACGAATGGCCTCATGGGCTTCTTGCGCACCTGCTTTATTGCCGTAACGATTTGGTTTCGCTGGAATGTATTTTTCACCAAACTCAAGCTCAACGTAATTGCGCGCCATATTGACCGCATCATCACTTAAGAAAGTTGAGTCTGTACGCATGTAGGTAATATAACCCGCTTCATACAAACGCTGAGCCATGGTCATGGTTTTCTTCACAGAAAAACCTAAACGCGTACTTGCCGCTTGTTGGAGCGTTGAAGTGATATATGGCGCGCTTGGATTAACCTTGGTTGGCTTATCTTCACGAACTGAAACCTTATATTCAGCATCATTTAAAACATTCAATAAAGCATCCGTTTGTGCTTTATTTTGAAGTTTTAAAGTCTTACCGCCTTGCTTAACGGCTTCTAAGCGAATCTTATCTTTTTTAGATTGCGTGTCTGCAAATACTTGCCAATATTCTTCTGGAATAAATGCACGAATTTCACGTTCACGCTCAACCACAAGTTTTGCAGCAACAGATTGCACACGACCTGCTGATAGACCACGCGCAATTTTTTCCCATAATAAAGGGGAAATCATAAAGCCCACAATGCGGTCTAAAAACCGACGTGCTTGTTGTGCATTCACTTTATCGGTATCTAGGCGAGAAGGTTGTTTAAAAGCTTCTTGAATGGCATTTTTGGTAATTTCGTTGAAGACTACACGTTGATAACGTGAATCATCACCGCCAATCACTTCTTTTAAATGCCAAGCAATCGCTTCCCCTTCTCTGTCCATATCCGTTGCCAGATAGACTTCATCGACTTGCGATGCCAGTTTTTTCAGCTCAGCAACGACACCTTCTTTACCTGGAAGTACTTCATATTTTGCTTTCCAGTCATGTTCAGGGTCGACACCCATACGATTAACCAATGCATTTTGTGCTTTTTCAGCTTTTTGTTCATCGGTTAATTTGGTACGGGTTGCAGGCTTCTTTTCTGTAGATTTTGATGAACCACCTGTAGGTAAGTCTCGTACATGACCGACAGATGATTTAACGATGTAATTAGAGCCTAAGTACTTATTGATTGTTTTCGCTTTTGCAGGCGACTCCACAATCACTAAGGCACGTTTTTTCCCAGCGTCAGGAGAGGTCGCTGTGGTGCTTTTGGATGTGGACCGAGGAGCGTTCGCCATAATGAACCGTTATTCCTATTAGATTGGTGTGTATATTAAAGTTCAGCTAATGAATGCAAATAGGCTTTCATGTCTTCTAACTGCGTCGCTCTAAGGTCTGTTTCTTCGTTCCAATAGAGTCCTACACAGTTTGACTGCATATCAATAGCATAAATGCCCTTTAATGTAATCGGTAAATTATTAAATTTTTCATCGCCATGAATGACTTTTAACTTTTCATCTTCGACGATGGCACGCATCAATAACAAGCGTCCTTCAGGGATGATTACACTATAGTAGGCAACCATACTGGCACGGCTTTCGGTTGCTTTTGGAATTTTTGTCCAGTCAGGTGCAACCACAAGTCGTGGATGTAACGACATCTTTCTTGCTTTTTCACGCATGATGCCCAGTGCTTTTTCACGTGGATTCACACGTAGTCCAAAAATAGAGCCCAGCACGAAAATCACAATAACAACTGTGACCCAAATTCCAACATTATCCATAGTTCAACCTTTTTGTTCCTATATTAGAGTTGCATAAGCGCAATATAAAACGCAAGTCTCAAAAAAGAAATTAATTACCTAATAAGGTTGGACTATAAATAACTTGTCGTTTATCGATCTGAATCAAGTCGTATTTTTGCAGTAAAAATAATGCCTCTTCAATTTGTGCTTTAGGAAGGCATCGTTCGAGCAAAACAGTAAAACCTGCCAAATATTTAGGCCGTGCATAATTAGTGGTATTTAAAAACGGCATTAATCTTAAGCGTAAAGCTGTCAATTTTTTCTCTATTTCAGCAGTTTCAGCAGTTTCAGCAGTTTCAGCAGTTTCAGCAGTTTCAGCAGTTTCAGCAGTTTCAGCAGTTTCAGCAGTTTCAGCAGTTTCAGCAGTTTCAGCAGTTTCAGCAGTTTCAGCAGTTTCAGCAGTTTCAGCAGTTTCAGCAGTTTCAGCAGTTAATATCTTGATTGCTTTTATAATTGAAGGATTATTATAAGAAATTTTATTTTCATTAACTCTGATAGCCTTAACGACCTTTAGCTCATCAATAACTACTTTTGCCACATCATTTTCAATTTTAAGATTTGCCTTTACTGAATTAATTAAAGAATCTAATTTGGCTGGTCTACTAAACGTTTCTTTAGCTAGGTTCTGGCAATAATTTAACACCAATAATTTAACATCAATTTCAAGCTTTATATCCTTAGCTATCTGCTTAGATACCAAGGGTTTTTCATTGATAATTTTTGCTTCAAATTGAGCAATTTTCAACAAATCAACCACATATTCCATTGAATGATCATTTGACATTACCTCAAATGAATACTCTTTCGCTTTTACTTGCGTTGAGAGTTGTCCAGCTATAAACGTTAATCCAAAATCAGCTGCATCTTTCCCAATCTTTGGCATTTTAAGAACTTTTAATTTGCCATTTACAATATATGGGGAAATTTTAACCAAACCATCTAATGAAAAATTCACAGGTGATTTAGCATAAACTAAATAGATAAAATGATAATGACTTAAGTATTTTAATAATTCATTTTCGCTTTTATGTACATTTTCTATATCTAGCAATAATATTTTTTTCATATTTTCCCCCACAAAAATATTTAAAAACTCAATTCAAGAACATTTCATGACTATAGATAACATCGTGACCATTCCAATAAATATATCCCTTATCAATCATCTCTTTAAGTAACAATCGAACATCAGATTTAGGAAATAATTGCTCCAATAAATCTCTCAAAGCATAGATATCTTTAGGTTTTCGAGATTTCATTTGATTCAATTTACGAATCACTTCCATTTGTACAGGATCAATTTTTTCAAAGTTTTTGTGCAAATCACTTTGTACATCATTCACAACGTCGCTTTGCTGAAGTTGCGCAAGCTCTTCAATCATCTGTGCAGGATTAATCTGTAATTTTGACAAAAGTGCATCCACTTCAGCCAATTTGCTACTGCCTAAAATCGAATGATTTTGCTGATCCGCATCACTTTGGTCGAGATCAATCTGCTGCCATTGCTTTAATATTTTTTTGCGAAATGAGATTTGATCATCTTCCGATTTAACTATTTTCAAATTAATCAACATACCAATCAATTGCTTGGTTTTCGCTACATCGACTTGCAAAATATTCATGATGGAATTTTTGAGCTTCGCCATAGAGCTTGGTTTACCCGATGCAATTGCGATCACATCACAATATTTCTTAATCAAATGCAAATCTGGATTAGCCAAAATAGTGTGCAATGGCGGTAAGCCTTTTTTAGTAGTCGTCGTATTTTTTTCAGTTTCGACTTGAATAAGACGGCATGGAAAGCCCGATGCAGCTAACATATCTGCCAAAATCTGACTGCCGCTAGCAGCAGAAACCACTTCAACATGTGACTCTGGTTCAATCAAAGCTAAAAGCTGTCCAACCACCACTGCATATTCATACTCTTGTTCTTTGGCTTGCAAAGTATCTAAAATCACGATTTGACCACTGCTGACCCAACTTGAAAATTCAGTTAAATCTGTGAGTGGGAATTCAAATTTGTTTTCTCTGCTGAAAATATACAAAGTTGCATAATGCTCAAGAATATCGCGATAGAATTTTACTGTCGGAATATTGCGCTCAAGATCCAAAAGTACAACTTTATTGTTCATAGTCATTTTTCAAAAAAATAGATTTAGAATGAAGCTATTACATCGATCTTTACAAAAAAGGTCAAATATAATGCGGTGTCTGCTCAAAATAGCAGTTTAATAGCGGCTGTTTCAGTTTAGCTTTTGCTTAAATGCAGTTAAATCAATGAATCATTAACTCAGTAATGCGGCGGACGATCACTATTTGGATCGAATGGCTCTACGCCATCGGTTAAATGAGATACCTCAAAACGTTGGTACAAAATTTTCATTTGTTTCTTTAAATCAGTGATTTCACGGTCTTGTATCGCAATTTGAGTATTCAGTTGATCAACTAATTCATCTAAAAATGCAATTCGGACTTGCAAATCTTCTATGGGTGCGGAAAATGGCGCCTGCTCATCTAGATTTTTTTGATTCGACATTATAAGTCCTCATTGGGGGATTTCAGGAAACATTATGGCCTATATTACTTTAAGGGACGTCCAGCTTGCATTTGGTGGACCCTTCCTACTCGACGGTGCCAATTTCAGTTTAGAACGTGGCGAACGAGTGTGTTTGATCGGCCGTAATGGTGAAGGTAAGTCTACTTTACTCAAGCTGATTGATGGAAGCCTCTTACCTGACACAGGTGAAGTCTCTTTGCAAAATGGCATTACCATTTCCATGCTTGCTCAAGATGTACCGATGGACTCGGGTCGTGTTGCAGATATCGTGGCAGATGGCGCAGGTGAAGCAGCAACGGTGATGCGAGCTTATCACGAAGCAAGTGAAGCTTGTGTACTCGGTGATATGGATGCATGTGACCGCATGGGCGAGTTACAACACAAAATGGATCAATTGGATGGTTGGGCACTTGAAACTAAAGTGAACTCTATCCTCAGTAAAATGGGCTTAGACCCTGATGCTGATTTGGCTGATCTGTCTGGTGGTCGTAAACGTCGTGTACTACTTGCTCGTGCCTTACTCACTCAGCCTGACGTTTTACTACTAGACGAACCAACCAACCATTTGGACGTTGAAAGTATTGAATGGTTAGAAAAATTCTTACTTGACCAAAACAACTTAACGCTTCTTTTCATTTCGCATGATCGTTCATTTGTAGACAGTATTGCAACGCGTATTGTTGAGCTTGATCGTGGTATTTTGCGCAGTTACGACGGTAACTATTCACGTTATCTTGAGCTGAAAGCCATGCAAATGGAAGCTGAAGAAAAGCAAAATGCTTTATTCGATAAAAAATTGGCTGAAGAAGAAGTTTGGATTCGCCAAGGCATCAAAGCACGCCGTACCCGTAATGAAGGCCGTGTACGTGAATTAAAAGCGTTACGTGAAGAATCAAAAGCACGTCGCTCACAACAAGGTAAAGTGAGCATGGCAACTCAAGATGCCAACCGCTCTGGTAAGCTTGTCTTTGATATTGAAAATCTAAGCGTAGCCTTTGGTGACAATGCTCCTATTATTAAAGATTTCTCTACCCTTGTTCTTCGTGGCGATCGTATTGGTTTAGTCGGTGACAATGGTGTAGGTAAAACTACGTTGATCAAAGCCATTTTAGGTGAGCTTGAACACGGCGGCACGGTTAAAACAGGTACTCAGTTGGAAGTTGCTTACTTCGACCAACTCCGTAATGCACTTGACCTTGAAAAATCAGTAAAAGATAACGTTTCTGAAGGTTCAGATTTTGTTGATATCAATGGCGGACGTCGTCACATCTACAGCTATTTACAAGACTTCCTGTTCTCTCCTGAACGTGCTCGTACGCCTGTAAAAGCACTTTCTGGTGGTGAACGTAACCGTATCTTATTGGCGAAATTATTGCTTAAACCATCGAACTTAATCGTGATGGATGAGCCGACAAACGACTTGGATATGGTGACTTTAGAGTTGCTTGAAGAAATGCTTGGCGGTTACAAAGGCACATTACTTTTGATCTCACATGACCGTGCATTTATGGACAACGTCGTGACATCGACTTGGGTATTTGATGGTAAAGGTCATATCGATGAATACATCGGTGGTTACCAAGACTACCTAGAACAACGCCCAGATCAGACTGCTGTTGATCAAAAAAGTGATGTGAAAAAAGCATTAGCCAAAGCTGAAGCAAGTGCTGCCGCAGCTGCGCCTAAAAAAGCAAAATTAAGCTACAAAGATCAACGTGCTTTAGAGCAACTTCCTGCTGAAATGGAAGCGTTAGAGAAAGAACAAGCTGAAATTAATGCCAAACTGGCTGATGGTTCACTTTTTGTTTCAAACAATGATCAAGCGATGAAACTATCTGCTCGTCTTGCTGAAATTGATGAGCAATTGCTTGAAAAATTAGAGCGCTGGGAAAGCTTAGAAAATTTGTCTAAAGGCTAATTTTCATTATTCCAATAAAAAACTCCGCATTACGTTATTCATAGTGCGGAGTTTTTTTACATATGTCACTCAAAAGCTTAAGCTAAACCAATACATGCCACGACAGCGGCAATCGTACCAATGATCTTCTTCCCATGCGGTACGTACTTAGAGATCAATTTACCTAAAGCTAAACCTGCACCATAAATCACAGCCATAGCTGAAATCATCCCTAGAATTTGCACAGCAACATTGCCATTCATTGCCAGCTCAGTGCCGTGTGCAACGCCATGGAAGGTCGCCAACAACGTCGCTGCCACAGGTAGAACTTGATTGGACTTCGTCCATAGTGCCACAGCCAAAACCAATAACGATGCCACAATGCCATATTCAGCAATACTATTGTTCAACAAGCCTTGAGCACCCAATGCAAAACCCGCGACCAATGCCGTCACTAAACCCAAGGCACCGATCACTTTCCATTGCTTGGTCATGGTCCACATCAACACACCAAAACTGATCGCCATGATCAAATGATCTAGCCCTGTAAATGGATGAACAAACCCCGTCCAAAAACTAGCTTCATGGTGATGATGACCTGGATGTGCCATGGTCAAAACTGGTGCTAATGCAGCTATGAATATGCCTATTATTTTCATCATTCGCATTTTAATTCTTCCCAATATTAAGCTTTGAATAAACCTTGTTTTTCAATGAATGAAATAATTTCGCTCAAACCATCTTCCGTTTTCATATTGGAAAAGATAAACGGTTTTTCGCCACGCATACGTTTTGCATCTTGATCCATCACATCAAGATTTGCTCCGACCATCGGTGCCAAATCTGTTTTATTAATAATGAGCAAATCCGACTTAGTAATACCTGGTCCACCTTTACGCGGGATCTTTTCGCCACCTGCAACATCAATCACATATAACGTTAAATCTGACAATTCAGGGCTAAACGTTGCAGCCAAATTATCACCACCACTTTCAATAATAATTAACTCTAAGCCTTCAAACTTTTCACACAGATCATCAATCGCAGCAAGATTAATCGAAGCATCTTCACGAATAGCGGTATGTGGACACCCCCCTGTTTCCACACCGACAATGCGGTCTGGACTCATCGCTTCATGACGCGTTAAAAAGTTAGAGTCTTCTTTGGTATAGATGTCATTTGTGACCACGGCCATATTGTATTTATTGCGTAGTTCACGACATAAATTTAAGGTCAATGCTGTTTTACCTGAACCCACAGGCCCACCGATTCCAACACGTAAGGGAGAACGCTCTGTCATAACAACTTCCTATTTTTCAATAATTTTTTAAGATCTAAATAATCGTGAATATTGTGTTTCATGTGACATGCTAAGCATGGCGTACTGGGGCAATGCGCTACTGAGCTGATGATCCTCAAGCATTAATGCTTTTTCGATGGCTTGAGGGATGAGTCCATGTAGGTGCCATAAAATTCGCTGTCCGCTCATTTGACCTAGGGGGACTGTTTTGACCGCGCCGAGCACCTGATTTTCCAATACTGTGAAGGTATATGCCGTCAGCACATCGGCTTCGTTCAGTTCTAAACGTCCACAAAGCTGTGCATAAACTGGAACAAAACCGAGCTGCTTTTTGACGATAACATCCATTTTCAGCACATCACGAATCCAAGCATTCATAGAAAATGCCAACTGCTGTGCTTCTGCCAAAAGCTCACGACTTTCTCGGCTGGCACGATAGATATTTGCCCACTCATTAAACTGAGCTTCATCATCATGAAATTGCATCAGGCGTTTTAACACGGGTAATTCAAAGCGTACCAACAGCATTTCCAAGACTTCTTCAAAATATGCCATGCTAGATGTTTCATCATGAATCAAGCCTTGCTCAATCGCACTCTCCACACCTTGCGAATAACAATAAGCCCCGACAGGCAATGCCGTTGAAGACAGTGTCAGTAGCTTAAGTAAATGCGTTGCATTAGTGATGGGCATGCGCATGAATCGCTTTGATTGGACTGAGGCGATGATCGTGGTTGTGCTGTGCATAAGCGCCACTTTCAGGCTCAAAAGGATGATTCACTTCATCAACACGCAGTCCTAGCCCTTCGACCATTTCAGCCAATACATGATCCGGTTCAAAATATAGAGCAGTTGGTGTCAGCATCAGTGGAACATGGCGATTACCCAAGTGATAGGCTGCTTTTAATAAATCAAAATCAGTTTCTGCACACACGCGCATTAAGCGCTCTGGCTTCGCATCAACTCGTAAAACGTCGCCCTGCGCTGTAGCAATAAACGACCCACTACGCAATATTCCAGTACGCGGTAAGTCTGCACCAATATCTGTACCTGAGTTTAATGTTGCACGAAATCGGCTCTTTTGACGGGTATCGAAGCTCAGTTCTACCGTATCAAAATCGCGTCCCTCTGAAATGTGTTCTATTCTTTGAGTGTAGATTTTCATGCTGTTCCTTTTGTCACGATTCAATTTAAAGTTGAATAAATTTACGCATCAAAAGTAAGCATTTTTCATGCCAAAGTAGTGTTTTATTGGTGCACTTTTCTTATTATAAAAGGTTTAAATCTTGAAAATAATCAATCACTTTTTAGATTTTATCTTAAGCCCAAATTACGAGAATCGCAGCAATCACGACCAATCCCAAGCCCCAATGTTCTGCCTTTGCCAACTTTTCTTTAAAGAAATAAGCGGAGATTAATAGACTAAATAGGATCTCAATCTGCCCTAAAGTTTTTACCACAGGCACGCTCATCATACTCATAGCGGTAAACCAGCCCAGTGATGCCATAAAACTACAGACACTGACTTTAAATGTAAGTCCTACTCTTTGCCACATCGCGATCAAAGTCTGTCGGCTAAACAAGCTGAGATAAATCAACATACTGATGCATTGAAATCCAATCACTGACACCAAGACCCATGCCGCACGGTGAATGGTGGGAAGCATGGTGAGTTCTAAACTCGCTTCACGAACCAACAATGAGGTAATTGCAAAGCACAATCCACTGCCGATACCAATCGCGAGCGTTTTCGGTGAAAAGTCTGTAAAGCCATGCCCACGACTGAGTAGAAATACTGCAAATGCACCCAGTAATACCCCAAACCATGCCAATAATGACAAATGATCAGCGAGAAATACCACACCAATAATGGCAGCGAGAATCGCTTCACTTTTAGCAAGCCCCACCCCAACGGCATAGTTTTTTTGCTTAAACAGCTTCACCATTAATGCCGTTGCTAAAATCTGACTGATCCCTGCAATCAAAATATAGATCCAATATTTTGTCGTAAAAGTCACAGTCTCAGTGACAGGTGAAAAGTGATACAAACTACTCAGATAGATCACTGCAAATGGTAATGCAAAGATAAAGCGCGCAAGGGTGACACCCCAAACATCAACAGTCGTGCTCAGTTGTTTTTGAAATGCATTACGCCATGCCTGCATAAAGGCAGCCATGAGGGTAAAGAGAATCCAACTGAACGCCATACGAGTTTCGCTTTAATTTGGAAAAGAGCTTTATTTTATGCCTTTGAAAATAGGATGACTAATCAAAAAACGATTCAAGATAGATAGCAGAAAGTTTGTTGAAACAGTCATCCATCTAAAACAATTTATATATTTTAAAAAATCATTTTAAGAAATAGGCTTTCTCAACCGCTCTGCGATTGACCAGCCCTTGCAAGGTTTGACCGCCTGCTTTAATCCATACATCGAACTGCTGACTCGCTCCTGCATAATCGCCTTGATTGAGGAGTCTGAGTAAAGTCGAATTTTTAAATGCACCTGCCCCGATGTTATAGGTCAATGACACTAGAGCATCGAATTGGTTTTGTGTCAGTGCAACTTTGACCGCTGAGCTGACTGCTTTTTCAAAACGTGCTAAGTCATGATGCATATAGCGTTTAGCTTGCTCGACGGAACATTGATCATCACTTTGAACTGGGACACCATTCGGATATATCGTTGTTCCAAACCCTATGGTACATACGCCTGCTTGATCATAATAGGCTTCGAGTTTAAGCCCTTCAAAATTGCTGATCAGGTCGATGCCTGCTGGACTGAGTTTTGTGATTTGGTCTGATGCAAAACCGTAGTTTTGATGAGATGCGTCTTGATCGACCGCAACCCCAATGTTTGAGTCAGATGGATTGTTATTGTCACGAGCACCCTTCGCTTTTGAAAATTCTTTCAGAAATGAGGTGATGAAATTTTTCAAGAAAGAGTTCATTATTAATTCAAAATATTTAGGCAAAACATTGTAAACAACTTAGGCCATTTAAATAAATTAAGGTTTAGTATCATTGCTTTCTAAATTCACTTACTAATATTGCCAGTTGTTCAACTCCATCAAATGTTCTGGATATTTTGTCACATGTTTAAACTAAGGGTGTTAAAAAACATGTCCTAGAAAAATTGATATAAATTATTTCAGATTAAATACGTATTAATCTTATGCCTTTACAGATAAGATGACTAATTAAAAAAGGTTAGTAATTGATAGAAGAAAGGTTAAGATTTATCTACTTATTGAAAATATATTTTTAATAAAAAAGACATCCTGAAGGATGCCTTATTCTAAGAGTAAGATCTATTTTAAGTTTCGATCCATATACTTCAGCAGTCTTGGATCGTTAGCTTTTAATACCATGATGTCTATTGGATCAAACCAATAAACATACTCATATGTTACCTTACCAACACCTGAAGTAGTTGTTCGAGACTTTTGCTTCAGGTAATTCTGCCAATTGTATTTGATCCTGATTTTACTCATTACTGCTGCGGCATGAGGACAATCTATATAGTCCATCATTTCAGCATTTGTAATATGCGCCCCGCTTAGCAATTTTGCCAAGATTTTAGATGCATAAGAATCAGATTCAGGAAGCTTATACGAATAAGCAGGTACTGTTTTTGACATACGTTTAACTCCTCTAGTTTGTCGAATTAACGGTTCAAACAGTGGAGTAGTCACTTCATCAAACTGATCAGTCATCGCTCAAGTGCGTCACTGTTACACTTTTTTCATTGCGTAAAGCAAACTTTACTATTACAATTCCATACCAGATTAAAGAAGTCGGCTAGCTTATGTGAGAGTTTGCTATCCATAAAAGACTACTTTCATCCACCTTATTAGTTTGCTTAGTTAGCTCTAAGTTTTTCAAAATTGCTCTAGAATATATTCTGGGGCTTTTTTGCGTCTACTATAAAAGCTAGTTCACAGTCTTCAATAATATATACACAAAAAAACATTGTCAAGACAAACATGCTCTTATTTTTAATTCTAAGGCGTTTTCAGCTGCTTTTTCTGTTTGATACCAAATCATACCCAACAACACCTAATGAGCCGAAATAATCGAAATGGATGCACTTTGATAGCATATTATTAGCATATGCTAACTTTAGTTAAATTTTGAGCTTTAGAACATCATGTCATCTAATTTTAAAACACTATATATAGTGTTTAGGTAGAAAACCATACACAAGTCAAAGAAGCGCGTTAAATACTGTCGCGCTAAATCATCTAACTTTAAAAATTTACATTATTTTTTAAAGCTACCTTTACAGCATTAAATTAATTAGGAACTTTCTATATAGAGCTATATAAATTATTTTAGTTCTAAAATATAGCTAATAATTCTAAATTTATGGAGAAGATACCAAAACCTCCCTTTTAAAAGAGAGGTTAGCCTTTTAGATACACTTAGGTGAATTGTTAAAACAAAAAATACCGCTGCGCCATGGGCAATACTTCCGCAGGCTCACAGGTCAAATGTACTCCATCCGCTCGCACTTCATAGATCTCAGGATCAACCTCCATCACAGGACAGTAGGTATTGAGCTTCATATCCGCTTTAGAAATATTGCGGGTATTTTTTACAGCTGAAATGAGCTTTTTCAAACCGAGTTTTTCAGCCACACCATTGTCAATCCCCGCTTGCGACAAGAACGTAATACAGGTGTTATGCACACCACGCGCATTTGCCCCAAACATCGGACGATAATGCACAGGCTGAGGTGTTGGAATTGAAGCATTAATATCACCCATAGGTGCAGCCGCAATCATCCCACCTTTAATAATCATCGATGGTTTCACGCCAAAAAAGGCAGGCTTCCACAACACCAAATCAGCAAGTTTACCCTCTTCCACCGAACCAATTTCATGGCTTAAACCATGTGTAATTGCAGGGTTAATCGTATATTTGGCGATATAACGCTTCACACGATTATTATCATGACTTGGGTTATCTCCCTCTAAAGGCCCACGTTGTATTTTCATCTTATGTGCCGTTTGCCATGTACGAATCACCACTTCACCGACACGCCCCATCGCTTGCGAGTCCGATGACATCATCGCAATTGCGCCCAAGTCCTGCAAAATATCTTCCGCAGCAATGGTTTCACGGCGAATACGACTTTCGGCAAATGCTACATCTTCTGAAATTGCAGGGTCTAAATGGTGACAGACCATCAGCATATCCAAATGCTCATCAATGGTATTGACCGTATATGGACGGGTTGGATTGGTTGAGGATGGCAATACATTCGGTTGACCAATCGCTTTTAAAATATCAGGTGCATGTCCACCACCCGCACCTTCAGTATGGTAAGTGTGAATGGTACGGTTTTTAAATGCCGCCAAGGTTTCTTCCAAAAAACCGCTTTCATTTAATGTGTCAGTATGAATCGCCACTTGAACATCAAACTGATCTGCCACGGTTAAACAATTATCAATAACTGCTGGAGTTGAGCCCCAATCTTCATGCAGTTTTAAACCGACCACGCCTGCTCGAATTTGTTCGGCAATTGGTTCAGGCTGACTCAGATTCCCTTTACCCAATAAACCAATATTCATCGGCAAATCATCAATCGCTTGAAGCATCGTCGAAATATGCCAAGGGCCTGGTGTCACTGTTGTTGCCGATGTTCCTGCCGCAGGACCTGTACCGCCACCGATCATCGTGGTGACCCCAGACATTAGTGCCGTTTCCACTTGCTGTGGGCAAATCCAATGAATATGAGTATCAACACCGCCTGCCGTTAAAATCTGCCCTTCGCCCGCAATCACTTCAGTCGCAGCACCGAGTGGAATGGTAATATTCGGTTGAATATCAGGATTGCCTGCTTTACCAATTTTCCAAATACGTCCGTTTTTTAAACCGATATCTGCTTTGATAATGCCCCACCAATCGACAATTAAAGCATTGGTAATCACCGTATCGGCAACGTCTTCCGCTAAAAGTTGCGATTGCCCCATTCCATCACGGATCACTTTACCACCACCAAACTTTACTTCTTCTCCATAGGTAGTGAGGTCTTGTTCCACTTCAATAAACAGCTCAGTATCGGCTAAACGAACACGGTCACCCACAGTTGGACCAAACATTTCCGCATAGGCACGGCGTGACATTTTCATAATTATTCGACCCTATACAATGTACTTATGCATTTTGATAAAACGTAAACCATATGCTTCGATAACTTCACTCACCGATTCAAAGCCCATTTTTTTATAAATTTTTTCTGCATAACAACTTGAATTAACCGTGATCAATTTAATTCCACTAGATTTCATCATCGATTCAACATGTTGCCAAAGGCATCTTCCAATCCCTTTCCCTTGATGATTTTTACTCACAAAAAAATGTACGATATGGGCTGGCTCTCTATATGCAATAACACCAACAATTTGATTCGATTGTTGATATGCAAAATAATGAATATCTGGATTTTCAATCAGACTCTTAAGCATTTGGGTACTGAACTTTTCACGACCAGTATTATCAACTGCGAAATCATCGACATAAGGATCAATCAAATCAACAATATGTATTAAATCTTCAGTGACTACCTTTCTAATCATTATTTTAGTCCAACTTACCCATGACACGCCCTGCAAAGCCATAAACTTCACGCTTACCTGCAAGTGCCACCAATTCAATATCACGACGTTGACCTGGTTCAAAACGCACTGCCGTACCTGCTGCAATATTCAATCTATAACCACGCGCCAGTTCACGGTCAAATAGCAATGCATCATTGGCTTCGGCAAAATGAAAATGCGAACCCACTTGAATTGGGCGATCTCCTGTATTTGCAACGTTCATCTTTAAAAAAGTACGCCCAACATTCATTTCAATATCAGTTTCAGGAGTAATCACTTCACCTGGAATCATAAGATGCTCCTATACGATGGGCTGATGTACGGTGACCAATTTAGAACCATCTGGAAAAGTCGCTTCTACCTGAACCTCAGCAATCATTTCAGCAATGCCATCCATCACATCTTCACGTTTTAACAAAGTCGTGCCGAAGTGCATCAGCTCACTCACACTCATGCCATCACGTGCGCCCTCAAGCAAAGCAGCAGAAATATAGGCAATAGATTCTGGATAATTCAGCTTTAAACCACGTGCTTTACGGCGTTCAGCAACCAAGCCAGCAGTGAAAATTAACATTTTGTCTTTTTCTGTCGGATTAAGTTCCATATCGCTTTCCTAATATTCTTCAATGTATGTCATGCAAGATGTGTGCAAGATCGCTCTAATAAAAGTTCCCCCTCCCTTTGGATGAGGAATATCGTTCCACAGAGAGGGAAATTAGAAATAAATAGCCTCTCTCTAACCTTCTCCTAAAAGGAGAGGAAAGTTGAGCTACGTCCGCCAAATTCGTGGAAATTCTTCTTCTAATTCAAACCATAAACGACGTAATTTGGCACGGATCGCAGCGAAGGCATCATGACATTCACGCACATCATCTCCGAGATAACGTGCACAAACCACATGATCGAGCAAGGTCAAAGTGACGTTGACTTTCATTCGCATGATCAACTCACGAATTTGATCAATCTGCTGATCTAAAAAGTGATTAGAGCGAAATGCCTCAGGTGCAACTGCCCAAAAGCTTGCCATCACAGCATGACCTCGCATACCTAGACATGAAGTCAACCAACGATCATTACCTTCAAAGCGTAAAACATCAGTGACTAGTAGTCTGTCATTCTGATATAGCTGAAATAAATTTTGATACACGCCTTCGACAAATCTCTCTTCACACGCTTGTCGCCCAATGACCAACATATCCCAACCGATGAAGCTTGAAGACACATCCAGTATCACAGTCGTTTCAGAACTTGCATTCGCACCATTAAAGAGCATTGTTTCTTGTGGAAGCCACTCAAATATAGATTGATCTTTAACTGTGATATCAATATGTTGAAACGCTTTTTTCTGATTGGTTTTATACCATTTACCCGCACCCGGCGTAGTGACTAAGGCATGTGCCTTTTGACTTGCAGTCATACTAAAGGTCAAGTGATCCCCCCCTGCAATGCCTGCGGGTGGATGCACGATAATCGCATGACAAACACCTGTTTTTTCAGGCCAAAGCATCTTTTGCACTCGAACAGGACCATGATGCTTTCTGTGCGCTAAAATTGTGCGCACTTCATTTCCAATAAAGCCCAATTCAAGCTGAGCAAACCAGTATTTCTGCGCTTGATCGACTGATTTCATCACGATTTGATTCATTTTCTATCAATCTGTAGTCATTATTTTCTCTTATAATCATGGTTGCAAAAATTGCACCAATTTTTTGCATCTTTTATTTTCTATTTTTTGCTTAGATGAGTTGGGCAAAACCTGATTGCTTGTTATCGTACTTCACTATTACTTATGGAAATGATGCGATGCAAATTCGTGAACAAATCATCTTAGTTACAGGTGGGGCACGTGGACTCGGTTTAGCAATTACCCAAGCTTTAGTTGCTGAAGGCGCACGTGTCGTAGTGAATTATTTTTCAAGCGAACAACCTGCACTACAATTACAAAAACAGCATCCTGATCAGATTTTCACTTTTCAAGCAGATGTTCGTGAGCGTGATCAAATCCAAGCGCTCTTTGACGCTGTAAAAGCTCATTTTGGTAGCGCCATCACGTCTGTGGTAAATAATGCCTTAATCAATTTTGAGTTTAATGGCGATGCCCGACCTCAAATCGAAGAGTTAACTGCAACCACGATGCAGCAACAATTTGATGGGGCTGTGATTGCATCTTTAAATACGACACAAGCAGCTCTAGCGGATATGAAACAAGCGCAGTTCGGTCGGATCGTAAATATCGGAACCAACTTGGTTCAAAACCCGGTCGTGCCTTATCACGACTACACTTCCGCAAAAGCAGCGCTACTGGCATTTACTCGCACTGCTGCACATGACTTAGGTCAGTACGGTATTAATGTAAATATGCTGTCTGGTGGATTATTACAAAAAACCGATGCCAGTAAAGCTACACCTGATTTTGTATTTGATCTCATTGCTTCATCAACACCATTGCGTCGTGTCACTACACCTGAAGAGTTTGCAGATGCGATTTTAATGTTTCTCTCGCCATATTCACGTGCAGTCACAGGACAAAACTTGATTGTAGATGGTGGCTTAGTCAAAGGCTAAGATACATAAGACTCATTAAAATCAATGCTGTGGAGACAAATATGCTCTCCACAGCCTCTAGCTTAAATGGGTTTAACGCTTTGAAGTCATTTTTAAATAAGGCGTCATCAACCACTGTGAAAGTAGCCTTAAGCCTTGATCGAACACTTTTAATTGTAGAATTGCACAGGTCGTAATCGCTAAAAATAAAGACAATAAGATCATATTAAATGGTGACAAATTTAAAGCACTAGAATAAATTTTCATGATATGCGCGACACCCATCACCACCAATCCATGTAAAAGATAAACGGGTAATGTATATGTCCCTAGTGCTGTCCAGCGGTTTCCAAGTCGTTTGATTACACCCAATAAAGCATAGATTCCCAAACTCGCTAAGCAAATACATAACAGCCTTAACCCCACGCCAACCCATGGTTCGACCTTCAGTTGCTGATAACTTAAACTGCCATAGAACCAATATTGCGAAAGATCAATTTTGATTAATACCCCAAGTATCAGAAAGAGTATTCCTATTCCAATCAGCGTTAAAAAGCGTTGTTTTTTAATCACCATGATCCATGCTTTACCATAGACCGCTCCCGCCACAAAGAAAGGTAGAAAAACCAAGATTCGCCCAATTGAGTAATTGTAGTTATTCCACGGTGAGAACCCGATCAAGAGCGATAACCCAAGTGCGATCCACACAGGAAATTTTGTTTTTATCAAAATATGGGTCAGTACTGTCCATGCCACCATGCCCATCAGATACCATAAAATCCAATAAGGACGCTGAAATACATTGAATCCACTCCACTTCATCTCACCCGACAAAAAAGATGTAAATAAGGGATAAATAATTTGAAAAGGCAGATAAAGAGATAAAAAGAAAACAATATTTTTAATATAGTTTTGATCCTTGAATAACATCCCCGAAATAAAGATGAAAGCAGGCATATGAATCAAATAAATGAGGCTCAGTAATGATCTACTCGTCTCAAACTGCCACCCAACAAGACGCTCAAGAAAGTGACCGAATACCACAAGGAAAATCAAAACCGCTTTACTGGTGTCCAGATAATGATCACGCATGGTAAGAACTGAGTTAAAGATTCAATTCTATCTTAAACCAGACTTCATTCGATGATAAAACTAGACCACTGATTTTGAATTTGATCTAATCATTGAGATCTGTTTTATATCAAAAACAGCTTCATGCTAAACTCAGCCACTACATATTTCTAGATTTTTAAACGATATGAGTCAAGAGCACACCTATACGCCTGGTGAATTTCAATGGTCATTTCTATTGCCAAAGTATTGGGGCGTTTGGATTGGCATTATTTCTCTCATGTTGTTGGCAATTCTACCGTGGGCGATTCAGCATCGTTTAGCACGTGCATTGGGCAATACTGCTTTTAAATCGTTAAAGTCACGTCGTAAAACGACTGTACGTAATTTAGAAGTGTGTTTTCCTGAATGGTCTGCTGAACAAGTTCAGGACAATGCTCGCTTGGTATTTGTCGATCAAATGCTTGGTGTTTTTGAAACCCTTAATGCATGGTATAGCCCGAAATGGTTTAAAGGTCGTGTCAGTATTGAAGGACTTGAACATCTCCAGAAAGCACAAGCTGAAGGTCGTGGTGCATTACTCCTTGGTACACATTCAACATTACTCGATGCGGGTGGTTATGCCTGTGCTCAATTCTTTGATCCAGATGTGGTTTATCGTCCGCAAAATAATCCTTTACTGGATATGCTGATTTATCGTTGCCGTGCCACGATCTATACCCATCAGATTGATCATGATGATATGCGTGGCTTGATCCGTCATTTAAAGAATGGACGGGCGATTTGGTACAGCCCTGATCAAGACTTCGGCTTAAAACAAGGTGTGATGGCACCCTTCTTTGGCACTCCTGCTGCTACAGTTACAGCTCATCGACGTTTATTAAAAATGACTAAAGCCGCAGCGATTCCTTTGTATTTTTATCGTGATGGTGACATTTCAAATCCACAATACAAAATATTGGTAGAACCAGAATTAGACAATATGCCGAGCGATGATGAGCTTGCGGATGCAACGCGCACCAATTTAATTATTGAACGTCAACTTCGCATCGCACCTACACAATATATGTGGTTTCATCGTCGTTTTAAAACGCGACCTGAAGGTTATGACAAAATTTATTGATGCTGTATTTCAAAATCAATCTAGAATAAATCATACAAAAATATAAAAGCTAAAATCATAAAAGCCCACGCAAGTGGGCTTTTTTTTATCACAATCAATTTGAGTCAAAGTCTCTTTCTAAACGAGAACGGACTGAGTTACTTTATAAAATATTTTCTATAGCTAACATCATTTTCAATACTACAAATAAGTTTAACCCGAGTTCTACTCCCTGTAAAACTCGGGTCAATGGGGTTGTGCTTTTCAAAACATATTGTTATTTTTGGCTTTCCATTCCTGCATCATATCCATGATGACTCTTCCATCGGCTTCGTCTTCCATATTGGGATTTTCCTTTCCCACTCCTTGTGCCGATGATTAAAGATTAGCCTCATTTCCATTTTAGCTCTAGCCGTCAGAGCCTAAATCCATGTGAGCATATGCTTACAACACTCTTTATTTGAACTAAACACCTCAATAAGATGATTTGCATTTTTGAAGTCTTGATTAAGTTTTCTTATAGTCTTGTGCAATTTCATCCGTCACGATTTTTTCTTCACGCTCTGCTTTTTCAATACCTTCTTGAATCGCCTCTTGAGCTTTTTGTTCATCCTCTTCAGTCTGTTCAAGTTCTTCCTGTATTTGCTCAAACACACGTCCAGTTTGCAGTACAACATAGACAGGGAAATGGTCTGATCCCATATGTGGTAAACGCTTCATCTCCACCAAAGCAAAATCAGTACTGTGGAAAACATGATCTAGCGACCATCTTAAAAGTGGATAGTCTGCATGAAATGTATTCACATAATGACGACCTACGCGTGGATCGAGTAAACCACTAATGCGTTGAAATAAGCGTGTTGTCCGTGACCATGCGACATCATTGAGATCGCCCATGACAATACAACTTTCATCCAAATCCTTAATTTGATCACCTACGATGAGAAGCTCAGCATCACGTAATGTTGAATCTTTAGCTTCAGTTGGACTTGGTGGTTTCGGGTGTAAGCAATACAGCTGCACAGATTGCCCTGAGCGCAAGGTGACTGTCGTATGAATCGAAGGAATTTCATCACTGAGAATGAATTTGACCTCAGTATCTTGCAACTTCAACTTACTATAGAGATGCATACCGTAGAGATTATCTAATGGTACAGGGACACGGTATGGATACTCTTTTTCAATCACAGAAAGTTCATTTTGCCATGTTTGATCGGTTTCTAAGGTCAGCACCAAATCAGGTTGATACTTCTCAATTTCATCAATCAGCAAATGATATTTTTCATTTGGTGTAAGCACGTTGGATACAATTAAAGAAATCTGTTTATTTGGATCTAACTGTTCAGGTTTAACCTGCTTGACTTGCTTTTTCCAGATCAAGGTATAAGGCAAAACCATTTTGAGTTGATATGCCAATGCGCCAATCAATAAAATGAAGATAATCTGACGTCCTAAATCCCAAGGCTCTTGCCAGAAAATCATCAATATAAAAGCGACAATCCCCAAAGCCAGAATTTGTAAGCGTGGAAAATCTGCACCACGGAACCACCATTCATCTCGTGGTATTAACGACCAAAAACTGAGCCAAATCACCAACCCTGCTAGAATTTCCACCCAAATCATATTATCTACTCATCTTTATCTTTTTAATTTTCTATCAGGTGTAACATAACTTTATCAATTTTGTATGTATCATAAACAAGTTATTTCGCTCAATAATATTGATGTTTTGATTATGTAGCTATTGCAGTAAATTGCTCTTTTGGTACACTCGAACCCCCTTTTGATTTTTTAACGCACCGAGGCAAAGTGACATGAAAGTAGGTCTGGTCGGTTGGCGCGGGATGGTTGGTTCCGTCCTTATGCAACGTATGGTTGAAGAAAATGATTTCGCTCACTTTGAGCCATTCTATTTCTCTACCAGTAATGCAGGTGGCGAAGCGCCTGCGTTTGGCGGTAAGACTGCTCCTGCACTTATGGATGCATCAGACATTAGCAGTCTGAAGCAAATGGATGTCATTATTACCTGTCAAGGTGGCGACTATACTTCTGAAGTTTTCCCTAAACTGAAAGCTGAAGGTTGGAATGGTTACTGGATTGATGCTGCATCGACATTACGTATGGATGATGAAGCAATTATCGTACTTGATCCAGTCAACATGAACGTGATCAAAGACGGCTTAGTGAAAGGTACTAAAACTTTCGTCGGCGGTAACTGTACAGTATCATTGATGCTGATGGGCTTAGGTTCTCTATTCCAAAACAATTTGGTGGAATGGGCAACTTCAATGACTTATCAAGCAGCTTCTGGTGCTGGCGCGCAAAACATGCGTGAATTGATCACAGGTATGGGTTATTTATATAACAATACTAAAGATTTACTTGATGATCCGAAATCTCCAATTTTAGATATTGATTCTAAAATCGCAGCGCTTCAACGTGGCGAAGGTTTCCCATCTTCAAACTTTGGTGTGCCTTTAGCGGGTTCTCTCATTCCGTACATCGACAAACAGCTCGAAAGCGGTCAATCGAAAGAAGAGTGGAAAGGTCAAGTTGAAACCAACAAGATCTTAGCCAACCAACAAATCGTGCCAATTGATGGTCACTGTGTGCGTATCGGCGCAATGCGTTGCCACTCACAAGCGATTACATTGAAACTGAAGAAAGATGTTCCTTTGAATGAAATCGAAGACATGATTCGTCAGTCTAGCCAATGGGCGAAAGTTGTTCCGAACACACGTGAAGCATCTATGACGGATCTTACACCTGTAGCGGTTACTGGTACATTAACTGTACCTGTCGGTCGTTTACGTAAAATGAACATGGGTAAAGAGTATCTTGGCGCTTTCACTGTAGGTGATCAATTGCTATGGGGTGCTGCTGAGCCTTTACGTCGTATGTTACGTATTTTGATTGAATATAAAAATGCTTAATTTTTAGAAGTCAGCTTCTAAAAACTGAAAAGCCGATCACATTTGATTGGCTTTTTTTTGTAACCCTAATGTTAAGATTTTACATTCTTATTACAACTAGGTATTGTATAACATATTGCCCTGAAATCTTGTCAGAACAATGGATCGAGATGCCTGTATATAACAAACTAAAAATTGCCATTCTAGCTATTATAACAACTCCTACTGCTTATGCTTTAACCCTTGATCCGATTGAAGTCCAATCAGGAGCGGGTAATTTACTTTATGCAGAAATGAAATTTCATAATGCTGACCCAAATGCTCGTATAGAAGCAAGTCTAGCTGAATCTAATGACCTCATTCGTCTTGGAATCGGTCATCAACCACCTGGTCATCTTAATTTTTTTACACGTAAATCCAGCGATGGTTCTGGGGTCATTGTTATTACGTCCTCTCGACCAATGGTGGAATCTGAACTCAATATTCTGGTCAAGATTAAGGAAGGCAGTGCAACGCATATTCAACAAATTAAAACCAGATTGAATCGTCCAGCAGTTGCTGCGCAAAAACCACAAATGACCAATAAAGAAACGTCATTGATTCCACAGACCGTTGTCAGTGATAAAGATATTGCGCTCAATTTACCCATGAGTACGCAATACAATGTGACACCAAATACCTCTCAAGCAAGAGTAGCCACTGATTCAACTCCAAAATCAGCACCACAAGTCTCTTACTCTTCAGCGAATACGATGAGTGTTCCGCTTGCGATCAATGTTTCACCTGCACCGCCTTTAAATAACCAAACGTCAACGCAGGTCATGCCTGCGCCAGTCAATACTGTTCAACCCGCTAATCATCAAACACCTGATCCTGTAAATAGTGCAGTTGCACAATCATATGAACAACCGTCGATCGCGATGGTTCAATCACTCCCTTCGACGCTGACTATCTCGGAAACATTAAGACCTGCTTCAACGCAACCTACTCCTGCGATTTCAGTACCCAAACAAGCGTTATCTGCACAGCAGAACCTATCTAAGCCGGTAGACTCTCCATCAAAAGTGGAAGTTAAAGCTCCAGTACCTGAGACAGCGAAAACATCTGCTAAAGTTCGTCCGGAACCTAAACCAATGCATGGTCCTGCTTTAGAAAAAGCACATGTGGTTCAAAACAATGAATCTTTATGGAAAATTGCTTCGCGTGTTGCAACCCAAACCAATCAAAGCATTCCTGAAGTAATGCAACAAATTAAGGCCAATAATGAACATGCTTTCATTGGTGGCAATATCAATCGTATTCGTCGTGGGGTAGCATTAAATTTAGCAGCTGCAAACAGCATGCCTGCACCTAAAGCTGCTAAAGCTCGCCCAATGAATACAACCGCTGGTCAACCTCAGTCGGGTAAAGAGAAGTATAAATTGAGCCAAGCAGAAATGAAGCTTGTCACTGGAACTAAACAAGATTCAGCTCAAGGCGCTGCTAAAGAAAAAACGTCTAAAAATCAGACAACTCCAGAATTATCTTCAAAAGTTATGACAGCTCGACAAAAAACAGTTAAATTACAGCAGAATGTCTCTCAACTCAGCTTGGCTATTCAGCAGAAAGATCAGAGAATTCAACTATTAAATGCGAGACTTGCTCAATTACAGCAACAATTGCAAAAAAAGAATCAAGCAAATAAGCCAGCTCACTAAATTTAATTTAAAGGAATAATTTTCATTGGTTTCAATGAAGGGGTAAAAATATGTTGTATATACTAATTCCTTGTTTGTTATTGCTTATTGTTGCAGTCGTTTTAAAAAAACGTGAAAGTGCGAACAATGAGTCATCATCTGATAATGGCAAGAAGACGGCAAACAAAAAGGTCAGTAAAACTGCTACGACCCGAACCAGCCGTGCTTCAACCACTCCAACCAAAGTTGCTACTACCCCTGTAGCAACAGAAGCAGCTCCGACAACACTAGATACTGAAGTTCGCACAAGTATTGAAAATCTAATCAAAGCTGAAAATTATTTTGCTGCTGAGGCAAAAATCAACCAAGCATTGAATCAAGATAATTCACAACACGAACTTTATTTATACTTGCTTGAAATTCATGTTGCGCAAAAAGATGATTTTGCAATTAAGCAATTAATCAACTATTTACGCTCTCTAGGCCTACATGATATTGCGGATCAAGCTGAAGCTAAACAACAACGTGCTCAAGCAAATGCGCCGACGGTTTCAGAAGCTGTCCTTCCAACACCATCACCAATGAGCACTCCTGTACAAACTCAAAGTTTGAAATCAGATGCGGCATTTGATGAACTGATCAGCACACCAGTACGTGATAGCAATGCTGTAAAAGCATCTTTTGACAGTCTACAACCTGATTTCAATACAACTCAGGCTGAGAAAAAAGATCTAGAACCGATTGAATATTCTTTTGAGCCTAAAAAACCTGTTGAAGCACCTCAAACTGTTGAATTTGAATTGAATTCTGACACTGTTAGCAACAGTGTAGATTCCGCTCCAAATACAGTAGAAAAACCGCTAGAAGATACCTCAAAAGTAGATGTTGCTCCTCTCGAATTTGACTTTTCAGCACCTGTTGAAAATAAAATCAAAGAAGAACCTGCAACACCTGTAGAAGACTTTGTTTTTAGCACACCTGCGACTTCTAAAGAAACAAGCACACAACCTGCTGCTGAGTTTAAATTAGATAATGAACTGCCAATCAGCCCGGCGACTGATTTTCACTTTAGCTTAGATACTCCAATTTCAGCTGACCCAACGTCACTTGCTTTTGAAACTCAAAAAATTGAAATTGCACCAGCGTTTGTTGAACCAGAAGTCGATACGAGTACCTTAGCAGACTTAAATGATCCATTGGCTCAATCATTCCCTGAATTGTTAAAGGTGAATGAAATCCAACTTAATTTAGATCTTGCTAGTCGTTATATTGAACTAGGTGCTTATGATGCCGCTAAAAAACTACTGAGTGCGGATGAAAATACTTTCTCTGCTGAACAGCGTGACCGTTCGCAACAGTTACTCAAGCAAATAGCTTCTTAAGCAAATTGCGCTTAACATAAGCAGTCATTCATGGCTGCTTTTTTATGGGCATTACTTTATGAAAAAAATTGCACTCATTTATATGGGCGGGACTTTTGGCTGCGTAGGCGAGCCTTTGAGCCCAATGCCAGAAATTGATTTTAGACCACAGTTAAAACGAATTCTGCCACAGCATGTCCACATTGATTTTTTCACCGCACATACGATAAAAGACAGTAGTGCCTGTACAGCATCTGACTGGTTACAGCTGACCCAACAGATTCAGGATCTACAAACTCAAGAATATCAGCATTTCATCATCATTCATGGCACAGACACCTTAAGCTATGCTGCTGCGACGTTAAGCCAATTTTTACAGCACAGCACCCATGTGATATTCACTGCAAGTCAATACCCTTTACTGAATGTTGAGGGTAATGATCTACGGACATTTACCGATGCATTAGAAAACCTTAATACAGCAATTGAGGGAATCGTTCACGTCAATCCTGGCGTATATGTCGCTTTTCACCATAAGATTATGCATGCAAACTCAGTGCAGAAAATCCATACCACTGAACTTGATGCTTTTTCAGGTATAGATTATCAGCAACATTCCTTGCAATTTGAACAAGATCCTTTTTTAATTGAAAATCAACATATCCAGAAAATTCAAAAACTCAATTTAATCAATTGGACAATGCAGCCGATTGAACTTGAACAATTCTCAAAAAACTTAAATTTACTCATTGATCAAGCACCTCATATTCTGATTTTACAAGGATATGGCACAGGTAACATTGCAGTAAATGATGAAATTATTCAAAAACTGTTCGAGCTTCAAAATCATAATTGTGCTGTCATTTTAGATACCCAAGTACCCTTTGGTGGTCTAGATCAACGCTATGCGGTAAGCCAATGGGTAAAGCAAGCCAATATTCTGATCAACAATACACAAAGTCATGCTGATCTTTATGCCAAAATTTTAAAAATGTATTTACAATACCCCTCCGCGCATCAATGGCATGACCATTGGTATCAACATTGAAGATAGAGGTCGTTATGCAGCGTTTGGCAGTCGGTATTGAGTTTAACGGTATGAATTATCGTGGCTGGCAAACTCAACAAGCGGGCGTGATTTGTCTTCAAGAAACCATTGAACATGCGCTATCAAAAGTTGCCAATCAACCGATTCAACTACAAGGTGCGGGTCGTACTGATGCAGGGGTGCATGCAACTAATATGGTGGCACATTTTGATACTGCGGCAATCCGTCCAATTGATGGCTGGTTACTCGGCTCAAATAGTCTATTGCCCAAAGATATTTCGATTCAATGGGTTCGACCAATGGATCCTGAATTTCATGCACGCCATAAAGCACAAGCGAGACGCTATCGCTATGTGGTATATAACCACCAAGTACGCCCTGCTTTATTGCATAAGCAAGTGACTCACTTCTACGCGCCTCTCAACATTGAAAAAATGATTCAAGCAGCTTCAAAGTTTGAGGGTACTCATAACTTCGAAAGTTTCCGTGCAGCCGCATGTCAGTCTAACCAGCCCGTTAGAACGGTGTCGCATTGCAAACTGATTCAACACGGAGCGTATTTAGTTTTAGATATTCAAGCAGATGGTTTTTTACACCACATGGTGCGCAACATCATGGGATGTTTACTTGAAATCGGGCAAGAGATGTACGAAATCGACCATATTGACGCTATATTCGCCGCTGAAGATCGAAAAGCAGCAGGTGTGACTGCACCACCAGATGGACTGTATTTTATCCATGCTGACTATCCTGAGCGATTTGAGCTACCTAAGCGACCTTTGGGTCCACATTGGCTCAATATGCCCGAATAAGCTTTTTGAATAAGCTCTGTAAATTAGTTCTGAAAATTAGACATAAAAAATCCCTCATTGAGAGGGATTTTTAATTTGTTCTAACGCTGTTTACGTTTTCGATATTCAACTGGGGTCTCATTGGTCCAGCGTTTAAATGCACGATAGAACGTACTCGGCTCTGAGAATCCTGTTAAATACACAATGCGCTCAACGCTTTCATTGGTATTTGCCAATAATTTTTTCGCCAAACGACAACGATAATCTGAAAGAATCTGCTGAAAGCTAGTGTTCGCTTCTGACAACTGAGTACGCAAACGACGTGGGGTAATGCTCAATTGAGCAGCCACCGTTTCTAAAGTCGTTTCACCACTTTCTAAAGTCGATCCAATCGCACGGCGAACTTCACCAACTAAATCATAACGCGCTAATTCTTGCAGCTTTTCAATTGCTAACTGCTCATGAAGTTGCAACAACTCAGGTTCAGCTTGCCAAAGTGGATAGTCCAGAATCGCAGGATCAAAATATAAACGTGTTTCTTTTTGACCTAAACTCACTGGACATTCGTAAACGCGTAGATACTCATCATCAGGCGCACCCTCTTGGAAATTAAAGTCGATATAAATCGGCTCAAAACGCCCTTCTGTAATAAATTTAAAGAATCTTAAAATTCCTGACAGTGCACATTCTGAAAAATGTCGATTGACCAAGCTGTCTGCCCAAGGCTGAACGCCATTGGTCAAATAGCATCGATCATCTTCAACAACCAACTTGGCATGCAATGCATCAGAGATCAGACGTTGATAAGCCAAAGCACGCTTAAGCCCTTCGCCAAAATTTTCAGATGAAATAAATAGATGTTCAATCACCTGCCCACGATAGAGTGGCAAGTGTTCGCCAAGGTGTAAACCAATGTCTGGATCTTTACTGACTTCTTCTGCGGCAACCCAAAACGCATACTGTGCGCCCAAAGGTGTACGTGCATTTTGATCAATTTGATTCAAGGCAACACCGGCTTTTGTTAATATTTCTTCGGTCGGCAATCCAGCACGACGAATCGCTTGATAGCCTAATCGCAAAACAACCGAAGCATCAGTTAGCTGACTCACGCAGTGCCCTTCCTTGTATGTTATTAATATTTACTTAAAACTTTTAATTTAGATTACAGTCGATTGACCAAACTGACAACATAGTTAAGCATATTTTTGTTTAATTATTTTATTTGTTTGTTCGTCTATTTTGACTACAGATACATTCACCAAACCGCGTTTAACCTTGTATTTTTCCATTTTTTTGCCTATAATTTGCGCCTTTCCAATTTGATCTATCAGGTAGGCTATGGCCAATAAAGAGGAACTTATCGAGTTCGAAGGCGTTGTCACCGAAACGCTTCCTAATACTATGTTCCGTGTACGTTTAGAAAACGGTCACGAAGTAATTGCACACATTTCTGGTAAAATGCGTAAACACTATATTCGTATTTTGACTGGCGACAGTGTTAAAGTAGAAATGACTCCTTACGATTTGTCTAAGGGTCGCATTACTTACCGTGCACGCTAAGTGTTAGTAAGCGAAAAGCCACTTTAAGTGGCTTTTTTTGTATCTAAATTTTCTCAACGTAATGCTGATGTTTTACATCCAATCGTTGTACATTCCCTCACGCGTTCACGCAACCAATGATTACGCTCTTGTGTTGTTCTTAAACGACAACCGACATCTACTCCTGTTGACGTCGTGCATTCATTATCACGATCACGAATCCAGCTCAGTTGTGACGTCTTCAGAATGGCTTTTTGATTACTGTTGAGCTTCGTACGTAAGAGTTGATAATTCTTATTCAATTCAGCATCTGCACTTGCATAGACTTTATTGGTACAGTAAATATCATCATAAGTATTACGTGCCTGATCACAATTGTCGGCATGCGTGACACTTGACCAAAGCATAGTCCCAAATACAGCAACCACCAAAAAACGTATTTTTTTCATATTTTTTACTCACTACTTATTATTCATTTTTATATGCGTATGCGATAACTTTATGTATTATGACTAAATAATAGAATGAAGAATCATAAATTTTGTATCTATCATGACTGAATCACGCTTAAAAAGCTGAAAGGCCTGCCACTAAAAACGATTAAAAAGGTATTTCAAATGAAGCTATACCGCACAATACCCTCAAAATCTTTTTGGTACAGTTACAGTCGATTCGCTCTCATTACTTGCATCGGGCTTACACTCAGTGCTTGTCAAACGATTCATCAGCAAAATAAACAGGCTATTACTCCGTATCTCAATCAATATATAGGTCAAGGGACTGATCAACTGGAACAAAAATTCAATCTTGATACTTTCAATATTCAACTTAATCCAAATCCAATCATTACATCTGATCGTGCAATTTTCAGTTTTGATCGTCTACTGAGTCTTCCCATTCCTGCTGGAAATATAGTCATGGATAGCCGTGGAGTGATGATCCCTGTAAAGATTGCTTCAGTTGACAATAATTACAAAACCAAACAACCGTGTAATATCATCTTTGTCTTGAAAAATCATAAAGTGCAATCTGTTTCAATGAAAGGTAAAGCTTGTTGAAATACGGTGTGAGTAAGCTAAAAGAATCACCATAAAAAAAACGCAGCCCAAGCTGCGTTTTTAAATTTTTAAATAGCTATTGAATTAGCTCAATGCAGCAACCACTGCTTGACCCATTTCAATTGTACCGACTTTATTCATACCTTCAGACATGATATCTGCAGTACGTAAACCTTGATCTAACACATTACCCACTGCATCTTCAATCGCTTTCGCAGCAGCTTCTTCACGGAAGGTATAACGAAGCATCATTGCAACAGATAAAATAGTCGCTAATGGGTTTGCAATGTTTTGACCTGCGATATCTGGTGCTGAACCATGACAAGGCTCATACATCCCTTTACCATTTTCATCTAAAGATGCAGATGGCAACATACCGATTGAACCCGTCAACATTGCAGCTTCATCTGACAAGATATCACCGAACAAGTTCGACGTAACAATCACATCAAATTGCTTAGGCGCACGTACCAACTGCATTGCAGCATTATCGACATACATATGTGACAAATTGATCTCTGGATATTCTGCTTCTTTTAATGCGGTAACTGTTTGCTTCCAAAGTTCAGTCACTTCAAGTACATTCGCTTTATCAACAGAACATACTTTGCCACCGCGAAGTTGGGCCATCTCAAATGCAACTTTGGCAATACGATTAATTTCAGACTCTGAATATACGTCAGTGTTAAAGCCTTGCTTTTCACCATTTTCAAGTTCACGAATACCACGTGGTTGACCGAAGTAAATACCACCTGTTAATTCGCGTACGATTAAAATATCTAAACCTGCAACGATTTCAGGTTTCAAACTTGAAGCATCTGCCAATTGTGGATAAAGAATCGCAGGACGCAAGTTTGCGAAAAGGTTAAGTTCACTACGTAATTTCAATAATCCGCGTTCTGGACGAATTGAGCGCTCAATCGTATCCCATTTTGGACCACCCACAGCACCCAATAAAAGTGCATCTGCTTTTTGTGCTTGAGCAGAAGTTACTTCAGGGTAAGGTGAACCATGTGCATCAATCGCTGCACCACCTAAAAGACCTTGTTCCCATGTTAAACCTAAATTGAATTTATCATTCACACTTGTAAGAACCTGCTCAGCAGCTTTTACAATCTCTGGACCAATACCATCACCAGCTAAAATCAAAATATGTTTAGACATGAGTTATTCCATTTTTAGTGTTAGTTCAAAGACTAACGGGATTTAAAATTTTTCTTTTCTACAAACTCACCCAAACCATTGAGTACATTATACGGTTTGCAGAAACGACGTATGGTTCGCTTTTCTTGCTTCAAATCAACACAGAGTGGATCTGGTGCTGAAACGTTGAGCAAGCTTCCTCTATGTTTGCTTCGCTCACGGAACATATGTAGCGTGTATTTGGTTTCCGCATTAAATCGGTGAATAATATGAAGTGTTTCCGCTTTATCTTTTGAAATCGGATAGAAACGAACAACAACTTCATGTTGTCCAGCAGGTACTGAAAGATATAAAGCATTTGAATTATTTAAAGAATCTGCCTGTAAACGCACAATCCCTTCTTTCACTGCCTTCCTATCTAATCGCTGAGTTTTTGAATCAATCACAGGGATCTGATCCAAACGCTCAAACTCACAATCTGCTGTACCAGAACAATAAATTAATGCATTTAACTTGGTTTGTTCTGTTTCTTTCACGTGTTTAATGCGTGCT
Source organism: Acinetobacter sp. CY81 (assembly GCF_059515925.1). Classification (NCBI taxonomy): domain Bacteria; kingdom Pseudomonadati; phylum Pseudomonadota; class Gammaproteobacteria; order Moraxellales; family Moraxellaceae; genus Acinetobacter; species Acinetobacter sp. CY81. The sequence goes on along the minus strand of NZ_JCAKNC010000003.1, from coordinate 188,392 downwards.
GTATCAATACTTTGACAACCGACTAAAGTTGACGCAGTAAGTCCAACTACAGCTAAGTATTTAAAAACTTTCGCCATGACGTGGGCCCAACCTCGCTCATTCTTGAAAATATTGAAATTATTTTCGAATGATATTAGCAAGAGTTAAGCCCTACGACTAGGGCATAAAGTATTAGCCACGAATCTCTTGAAATACCCACGGACGTGATTGCTTGGTTTTTTCTTCATAAGCACGAATATCATCGCCTGCTTGTAAAGTTAAACCAATGTCATCTAAACCATTCAATAAGCAATGCTTACGGAATGGATCGACTTCAAATTTAAAGCTTTCACCCGATGGTGTACGTACTTCTTGCGCTTCTAAATCAATGGTCAACTGATAACCTTCAGTTGCAAAACATTCTTTAAACAACTGATCGACAATCTCTTCAGACAAAATCACAGGCAACATGCCGTTTTTAAAGCTGTTATTAAAGAAAATATCTGCATAACTTGGCGCGATCACGGTACGGAAACCATACTCTTCCAATGCCCACGGCGCATGTTCACGGCTAGAACCACAACCGAAGTTGGCACGTGAAATCAAGATAGATGCACCTTGATAACGTGGTTGGTTCAAAGCAAAATCAGGATTTTTAGGACGTTTTGAGTTATCTAAACCTAAATAACCTTCATCCAAATAACGCAATTCATCAAATAAGTTTTCACCAAAACCAGTACGTTTGATTGATTTCAAAAACTGTTTTGGAATGATTAAATCTGTATCGACATTGGCACGGTCTAATGGTGCAACGATACCTTGTTCAACGGTATATTTCTTCATGTTGTTTGCTCCTATTAGCCGAACTTAAAATGTACGTACATCAACAAAGTGACCTGCAATTGCAGCAGCAGCAGCCATCGCTGGACTTACTAAATGCGTACGACCACCATTACCTTGACGACCTTCGAAGTTACGATTTGAGGTTGATGCACAGTGCTCGCCCGGTTGTAATTTGTCAGCATTCATCGCCAAACACATCGAACAACCTGGCTCACGCCATTCAAAACCTGCTTCAACTAAAATTTTGTCTAAACCTTCAGCTTCAGCTTGTGCTTTCACTAAACCAGAACCCGGAACAACCATAGCTTGCTTAATTGTACCTGCAACTTTTTTGCCTTTGGCAACTTCAGCCGCTGCACGAATATCTTCAATACGAGAGTTGGTACAAGAACCGATAAATACACGATCTAACTGAATATCAGCCAAAGCTTGACCGCCATTTAAGCCCATGTAGCTATAAGCACGTGTCCAGTCATTGCGCTGAACCTCATCTTTCGCTTGATCTAAAGTAGGAACGGCTTGAGATACTGGAATTACCATTTCAGGCGATGTACCCCAAGACACTTGTGGCTCTATCTCTTCACCTTGCAATACAACAACGGTATCAAAATGCGCGCCTTCATCAGAATGCAAAGTATTCCAATATTCTACTGCTGCATCCCACTGTTCACCTTTAGGTGCATATGGACGATCTTTTACGTATGCAATGGTTTTATCATCAACAGCGACCATACCCACACGCGCACCACCTTCGATTGCCATGTTGCAGACCGTCATACGACCTTCAATTGACATATCACGGAACACTTGACCACCGAATTCAATCGCATGACCTGTACCGCCCGCTGTACCGATCTTGCCGATAATTGCCAATACAACGTCTTTAGATGTCACGCCTTGACCTAACTTACCGTCAACACGTACCAACATGTTTTTCATTTTCTTTTGAACTAAGCATTGGGTTGCCAATACATGTTCAACTTCTGACGTACCAATACCATGTGCCAAACAACCGAATGCACCATGCGTTGCCGTATGTGAATCACCACACACAACAGTCATACCCGGCAATGTTAAACCTTGCTCAGGTCCAACGACATGTGCGATCCCTTGGCGTACATCGTTAATATCAAATTGTACGACATTAAACGTTTTACAGTTGTCATCTAAAGTCTGGACTTGGATACGTGAAGTATCATCTTCAATCCCTGCAATCCCTTCCGAGCGTTCTTTAGTTGAAGTCGGTACGTTATGATCAGGCGTTGCTACGTTTGCACTTAAGCGCCAAGGTTTACGACCTGCGAGTTGTAAGCCTTCAAATGCTTGTGGAGATGTTACTTCGTGTAATAAATGACGGTCTATATAAAGTAATGCTGAACCATCATCACGTTGGGTAACCAAATGATCATCCCATAATTTGTCATACAATGTTTTTGCAGTTTCTGTTTTTGCTTTTTGGTTTTCGCCTGCCATGTCGATGTGCTCCACTGGACTGGGTAAATTCTGTCATTAAATTGATTATAACCACGAATTAACATAAATCTAATTTATCATTTTTATTAGTTTATAAACTTTTTGGAATGCAAATCATCTCAGTTCAACACTAAAAACTTCGAATAAAATTTAATCTAAAAATCCGATTATTGTATTCAAAATATTCGACTTTACATTAATAATGAGAATCATTATTATTTAAATCACAAAGACATTTTATTTGAGGAACATCACATGATTCACGTTCAAAAGTTTGTTAACAACAATCAACGTATGTTTAAAAAGACTTTAAGTTATTACATTATGCATTTAGTTGTTGCGATGGCTGTTGGTTATTTAGTTACAGGGAGTTGGGCTATGGCTGTTGCATTCAGCTTATTAGAACCGACCGTTCAAGCAGTGGCTTTCTTTTTCCACGAAAAAGTATGGGAACGTAAAAATTCAAAGCAGAATGAAGAAGCAACCGTTTAAACCATAAATGTCGATGTTCCTCTGAAACCACCCTTCTCGGGTGGTTTTTTATTCTCTTTTTTCAACTGATATAACGCTGATCATTAATATTGAATTAGGGATTTCATTTCAAAATAAACTCTAGGCTATGCAAGAATTGATGATTCAAGAAATAAAATGATTCAATCAAATACATGCAAGTTTTCATTCACACTATTGAACGTCCAGTTTTAAATCAATAGATACAACTTTCTCTTTGATTTATTCTCTAAATAACATAACAATACAATTATACATAAAAATTTTTTATAGGTATCTATAATGAATCTCGCTGCCTTTGAAGCATTTGTGAAAGTCATGGAAACAGGTTCAATTTCTATGGCAGCAGATCAATTGTTTATTACCCAACCCGCTGTTACCAAACGTATTCATAGTCTTGAAGATTACTTTGGTGTGAAGTTATTTGAATCTGCAGGACGTGGTGTTCAAGCGACGCATGCTGCGCATTCTCTATTACCTAAAGTCAAAAATTGGTTGAATGAGTTAGGTGATATTCACCATACCTTAAGTCATGATCAAACTCAGATTAAAGGTAAATTAAAAGTCGGCACCAGTCACCATATTGGACTACACCATCTTCCTGAACATTTAAAAGCGTATGTTCAGCAATACCCTGACGTGACGCTAGATGTTCACTTTGTTGATTCAGAACAAGCGCATGAAAAAGTGCTCGCGGGTGATTTGGAATTGGCTTTTTTAACCTTACCTCCAACTCTAGATGATCGTCTCAGTTATGTTCCATTGTGGAATGATCCTTTGGTATTTGTAGCAGCAGCATTTCATCCACTTGCAGCCAAAGCGAATTTAAGTCTTGAAGATTTGATTCAGTATCCAAGCTTATTACCTGCTTCTCATACCTACACGTCTCAAATCACGCTTGCTGAATTTGAAAAGAAAGGACTAAAACCTAAAATCACCATGAGTAACAATCCTTTAGAATCTATCCGTATGTTGGCTTCAATCGGTCTAGGATGGTCTGTACTGCCACAAACGATGGTAAGTAAAGATTTAGTCACGCTGGATTTAGATTTAGAAATGAAACGCCAACTCGGTATGGTCTGGCACCCTGCACGTACACAATCTAAAGCTGCGAAAGCACTTGTGGATTTAATGACTCATTAAGTTTTAAAGCATTACGTTTGGAAATAAAAAATGCCGTCATTAAGATGGCATTTTTTTATTTCTATGATTTTTAAATCTACATGTGAAATGATTGAATACAGCTAAACATGTGTAGTCGCTGCATCCAATGCCGCTTGTCCTGCTTCTGTGGGGGTAGGCACATATAATTCTGCTTCACCCTCAATCACCCGTTCGCCATTGATATTACAAATGGTGTCAAAGTAAACCCGTTTACATCCATGATCTACATTGCTGACTGTGGCAATAATATCAACTGTGTCCCCCACGAAAACTGGTTTTAAAAAACGCAAATTATGATTGACGTAAATTGCACCTGGGCCAGGCAAATGCAAGCCAAAGATCGGAGAGAAAAAACTAGCGGTTAAAAATCCATGCGCTATCGGTCGTTTAAATTGGGTTTGTGCAGCATATGTTTCATCATGATGGATAGGATTTTCATCACCACATAATTCCATAAATTGAGCAACTTTTTCAGCATCTATCGTACGAGTTAAAGTGTGTGATAAACCGACATGGAAGTCATCAATATGAGCCAATTTCATGTTTAGTCCTTTTTCACATTTAGTTCTTTAAAAGGATGGAAGGATGTTTAAAGCACCCTATTATTAGAATGAGCCGAACAAAGTACCTAAAGTAATGGCTACAGTAACCGATACCATTGGAATCAATACGGTACACATTGCCACGTGACCATATGATTGTTTATGCGTCATGCCACAAATGGACAATAAGGTAATCACCGCACCTGAGTGAGGTAAGGTATCCAAACAGCCAGCTGCCAAAGCTGCAATACGGTGCAGTAACTCAGGGCTGATGCCTGCCGCATTCGCCATAGCTAAGTAATCAGCACCCAAAGTCGATAATGCGATTGACATACCGCCAGAAGAAGAACCTGTGATCCCTGCCAAAATATTCATGGCGATGGCTTCTGAAATTAATGGATTGCTTGATACATTTAACACCATGTCACGAATAATCACGAAGCCTGCTAATGATGCAATGACTGCGCCATAACCTACTTCAGAGGCAGTATTGAAAATGGGTAACATTGAACCCAAAGCACCTTTGTTGACGGTTTCTTTGAGGTTATTCCATTTGCCTAGGCGTAACAAAATTAAGCTTAAACATGCAACCACCAAAGCAATCACCAATGCCCACAAGCCTGTTTGTTTACTCGGATCTAATTTTGGATACAGTTCTTTTAACGAACTAAAGTCCATGCCTGGAAAAATAATATAGGTGAATAACGCATTTACACCAATGACCAACAATAAGGGTAAAAACGCCAAAAATACTGGCATTTCACCTTTAGATGTCACGCCATCTTCTAACTTTTCACCTTCTTCGGTATCAACACCGTATCCTTCGCCATTACTACGGGCTTTATTGGCACGGCTTTGCAACCATATACTGCCTAAACCAAACATGATTAAACCCGAAATGATGCCAATACCAGGAGCAGCAAACACATTGGTGCCAAAAAAAGGAATCGGTATTGCATTTTGAATGGAAGGCGAACCTGGTAGAGCAGTCATAGTGAAGGTAAATGAGCCTAGAGCGATAGCGCCTGGAATTAAGCGCTTTGGAATGTTCGCCGCTTGGAACATGGACTTGGCAATGGGGTAAATCGCAAAAGCCACTACAAATAACGACACACCACCGTAAGTCAACACACCACATGCCAATACCACGGTCAAAATGGCACGTTGATGCCCTAATTTATTCATGATCGAATTTGAAATGCTGGATGCAGCACCTGAATCAACCATGAGCTGCCCAAATAAGGCACCCAATAAAAAAATAGGAAAGAATTTTAAAATATAGCCGCCCAAAGCCGACATAAACGTTTCAGTGTACTGCGGCATCATGTATGCCATGTCACCAGAAAGTAAAATGGCAACGGCCGCCATGATGGGTGCCAAAATCAGTACTGAAATGCCCCGATAGGCAAAGAACATCAGTAATGCCAATGAGATGATGATTGCTAATGTACCCATAGTTTCTCCTTGTTCTTTATTTTCCGTTATCCATAACGATTTTTTATAGAACTTGAATCTTGACTGCCTTCTTAAGTGGTTCTTTTAAAATGCAAAGGCATTGAAGCAAGTCAAATTCACCTTAGCATATCGAATTAAAAATGATCAATTTATTTTCATAGATTTATCAATGTATTTATCTACTTATTTATTTTCTAAATTATGCCTAGATTGAAAGTAAAGTAGTCTCCAAGAGTAAAATAAAAAAGCATTTAAAATGGAACTTCACCCTGTACGTAAACAGTCTAGAACTGCGAAAGCACTTGTGAATTTAATGAAATAAAGTCAATAAAAAGCCATCGAATTCGATGGCTTTTTTGATGACCGTTAAGATTAATTTCCCATAAATGCATAAGCGGTTAAACTGACAATAATCAATAATGTAATAGTGCCCGCCCAAATATTAGTACCACCTTCTTTTTGTAATTCTCGTAATACATTGGAACCAGTTGGATTTACTTTTTTGATATCTGCAATTTTCTTCTCCGAAAACTGTTTATACATTCCATTACCATACATTCCCAATATTACAGAAATGATCAGTCCTGTTGAGGTGGTTTGAAATCCCCAATATTCAGATATAAGACCTATCAAAATAATTAAAGCAAGAAAGCTCAATCCGATTAGATACATTTTCCTGTAAAAAAGCCAAGCAAAAGTAAGGAAAAATGCGGCCCAGTTAAAACCACCTATTGGCTTCTTAAGAGTGATCTTTTCGAAATTTTCTTTGTAATACTTTTGGTATTTTTCTCCAATGAATTTTGTCATTTCACGGTCGTAATCATTTGATCTTGAGGATGTATTTAGAGTTTTAGGATTTGACATAAAAGAGCCAGTTTAATTACTAAGCATTAAAAATGCTTACAACTTATTAAATTTATTATTGAATATAATTTATCCTTACCCATGTATTAATCCAAATGGATAAAGATAATATTCTTGAATCTCTTATTTTTTTACAGAATCTTCATGCAGTGACTCATTCAGCTGATCAACCACCAAAGCCCATTCACCATCAGACTTTATTTTTTCAATCAAAAACTGACGTTGACCTTCAGACCAATAGCTCGCATCAGCAATTAAAGTATTCGCATCTAGCTGGTGTGATGCAATAAATTGTTCAATGGACTCTTCACTTGAGTCCAAACCAAGTTGCTCAAATAAGTTAGTCATTCTTGGACGAGCTTGAGTCATTTATACATTCTCTCTATTGATGATTTATTGTTAATTAAAGACAACATACCATCTTTTCAGTCATCTAAAAACACTCAAACTCGAACATTTTTAAATCGACCAATCTTGAATATCCCAACCCTGATCTTTCGCTAAAGCCTCTAAACGATCATCTGGATTCACAGCAATCGCATGATCAGCATATTCCAATAAAAAGCGATCATTGATTGAATCTGAATATGCCCATGACTCAGTCACATCACGCCCTTCAAGCCATTGATCCAAACGCACCAATTTACCTTGTTGATAACACGGTGTATTGATCACTTTACCTGTGTATTTTCCATCTACGACTTCGGCATTGGTCGCAATAATTTCAGTAATCCCAAATTCACGGAAAATCGGTGCCGTAATAAAATCACAAGTAGCAGTAATACCCACCAATTGATGTCCCGCCTCTTTATGATGTTGAATCGCTTTAAAACCTTCAGGTCGCATTTGAGGACGAATGACTTTTTTCATAAATAACTGATGTAACTCAGTTAAATATTCATTGTCGTGTTGTGTTAAAAATTCAAATACAAATTCGTTATAAGCGATAGGATCGAGCTGTCCAGCTTTATAATCATCATAAAATTTGTCATTCATAGCGCGGTGTCGAACTGGATCAACCAAGCCTTCATTGACTAAAAACTCGCCCCAAGAGTGGTCAGAGTCGGTATTTAATAAGGTGTGATCTAAATCAAACAACGCCAATTTCATGAAAATACTCGTTCAAACTGAAATTTAAGAAAAAAAATGTAAATCTATCACCGCTAACCGATAGAAATTCGTTAAGATCATAGCAATTTTAAAACATTATTACTTTGAACTTTTCGAGTTGGGCATAGAGAGTGGATGCCCCCGAATCCAAAGTCAACGAATTTAATAAATTTTTAGGTAGCCAAATGATCGACTCAGAAGGTTTCCGACCCAATGTCGGGATCATTTTGGCAAATGATATTGGTCAAGTTTTATGGGCAAAGCGCATTGGTCACAATGCATGGCAATTTCCACAAGGAGGCATCCATTTTGGAGAGACTCCTGAGCAGGCACTTTTCAGAGAACTCAGAGAAGAAGTCGGGTTATTACCAGAGCATGTCCAAATCATAGCGCAAACCGAAGGTTGGCTGCATTATCGTTTGCCGCTTCGATACATCAGGTCTGACTCAGATCCTGTCTGTATCGGACAAAAGCAAAAATGGTTTTTACTCAAATTAGTAGCTTCAACGAATCACATTCAGTTGAATCTCAACGACCCGCCAGAGTTTGATCAATGGCAGTGGGTCAGTTATTGGTATCCGCTTGGTCAAGTGGTGAACTTCAAACGTGATGTTTACCGTCGAGCCATGCTAGAACTGTGTATGCAATTACCACAGCCTCATTTTGAAAGTTAGGTTGAAATAGCCCCTTTCAAAACGCTGTGCTTGATGAGCGACTCAATCATAATTGAGCGCATTGAACTGTTATATTTTGAATAATTAAACACTTTAATCGATTAAAGGAGCACATTTCATGTCGAACATGCAACTAGACTCATTGAGACGCATCGTCCAAGAGATTAATGCGTCCGTGAGTTTGCATGAATCTTTAGAAATTATGGTCAATCAAATTTCTAAAGCGATGCATGTTGATGTGTGCTCTATTTATTTACTAGATGAAAGAAATCAGCGCTTTGTGCTCATGGCAACCAAAGGCTTAAACCCAGATTCAGTTGGTAATGTATCTTTGCAACTGGGCGAAGGTTTAGTGGGTTTAGTCGGTCAACGTGAAGAAATTGTCAATATCGAAAATGCCTTCAAGCATGAGCGATTTGCCTATTTCCCTGAAACTGGTGAAGAAATCTATAACTCATTCCTTGGCGTTCCAGTGATGTATCGCCGAAAAGTCATGGGTGTACTCGTGGTCCAAAATACTGAACCACAAGATTTTAGTGAAGCAGCTGAGTCTTTCCTTGTAACACTGTGTGCTCAGCTTTCAGGAGTCATTGCGCATGCGCATGCCGTAGGCAATATTGATGTCTTCCGCAAGCCTTCTAATTCTCCAACCTATAAAACTTTTCAAGGCTCATCAGGTGCAGGTGGTATTGCACTAGGTCGTGCATTAATTCTTTATCCACCTGCCGATTTAGCTGCTGTTCCAGATCGTGAAGCAGAAGATATCAGTGAAGAACTCGAACTTCTCGATCAAGCTGTGGACTCGGTACGTGAAGAAATTCGCTCTCTTGATGAAAAGATGCAAGATTCACTCATGTCAGAAGAACGCGCACTATTTAGTGTGTTCCTTCGTATGCTCGATGAAAATGCTCTGCCTGCTGAAATCAAAGATATCATCCGTGATGGCAATTGGGCACAAGGCGCGGTCAAACATGTGATTGATCGTCATATCGCCCTTTTTGCACAAATGGAAGATGACTACTTACGTGAACGTGTTGCTGATTTAAAGGATTTGGGGCGCCGTATCCTTGCATCACTTCAAGAAGCAGACTCCAGTCATCGTGAATTGAGTGCCGATAGTATCTTGGTCGGTGAAGAGATCAGCACCGCCGCTTTGGTTGAACTTCCTGTCGATAAGATCGCAGCGATTGTCACCACGGAAGGTGCTGCTAACTCACATATGGTGATTGTTGCTCGTGCATTAGGTATTCCAACAGTTGTCGGTGTGACTGAACTTCCTGTGAACTCACTTGATGATGCTGAAATGATTGTCGATGCTTATCAAGGACGTGTATTCGTCAATCCACCACGCCGTTTACGCCAACGTTATAAAGAGATCCAAAAAGAAGAAGAACAAATTGCTAAAGATTTAAAGCAATACGAAACCAAAGATGCCATTACACCCGATGGTGTCGCGGTTAAGCTCTACGTTAATACTGGTCTAATGATTGACGTAGTCCGTGGTGTACAACGTGGTGCAAAAGGTGTGGGGTTATATCGTTCTGAAATCCCTTTCATGCTGCGTGACCGCTTCCCTGGTGAAGAAGAGCAACGCGCGATTTATCGTCAGCAACTCAGTCACTTTGCGAATAAACCTGTCGTGATGCGAACTCTCGATATTGGTGCAGATAAAGACTTACCGTATTTCCAAATCGAGGAAGAGAACTCAGCATTGGGATGGCGCGGTATTCGATTTACTCTGGATCATCCTGAAATTTTTTCTTCACAAATCCGTGCCATGCTCAAAGCCAGTATTGGGCTGAATAACCTGCATATTTTGTTACCTATGGTGACCAGTGTTAGTGAAGTAGAAGAAGCTTTATATTTACTTGAACGTGACTGGATTGCCGTTCAAGAAGAAGAACAGGTTAAAATCAATAAGCCTAAAATTGGCATCATGGTTGAAGTCCCGAGTGTACTTTTACAAATTGGCGAATTCGCTGAATTGGTTGATTTTTTCTCGGTCGGCTCAAACGATTTAATTCAATATTTATTGGCTGTTGATCGTAATAATCCACGTGTATCTAGCGTCTATTCTCACTTCCATCCGTCTGTATTACGAGTATTACAGCGTTTGGTTCAAGAATGCCATAAGTATGAAAAGCCAATCAGTATTTGTGGCGAAATGGCAGGCGATCCACTTTCAGCGATCTTATTGATGGCGATGGGATTCAATACACTCTCAATGAGTTCGAGTAATATTTTGCGTGTAAGAAAAGCCATTTGTCATGTGCCAATGACCGATGCAGAAAAACTATTAGAAGAAGTGGTTCAGATGAATAATCCACTGATTGTAAAAAGCTGGATGGAATACTATTTTAAACATCATGGTTTAGCAGATATGGTCAAATCAAATCGTATGTTGAGTGTTTAATCTAGATTAAACATCAGAATTTTTAGTTCATGAGAATTCAAAATAAATAGCTCAAAAATACAGGCATTAAAAAAGGGAGATAGTCATTTGAATATCTCCCTTTTCTGTGTTTGCTATAACCTCGTTTTGCATCTTTCTTTCGATCTACAAACACTTGGCTTTTATTCACTTCATGCATGTGTTTCGCCACAAAGTTGTGAACTACAACTTCTGGCAATACTTTTTTCTTTGCCATTTTCAATCACCTTTTTTGAATTACCATCCTTACAGATAGCATGATGATCTTACGCCGATTTGTACAATTTACAAGCATCATCTTTCAGAAAAAAACCGTCTAAAAGACGTGTTGCTATTTAAGGGTGGAATCACATTTTTCAAGGTTTTCCAGTGCCATTAAGACAACCTATCATGAGTTATATATAAGCTAATTGCACTGGTCTGCATATATATTCCCCAAACCACCTTTAAATCTACTTGCAATCATCAATAACTTAATAAAATCAGGTTTGTTTCAACGCAAATTCTCTGTTGCTTGTTTTAACCAATCCAATAGATGCCTTACCGCAGGACGCATACCTCTTTGTCCCAAATGTACCGCGTGAATCAAACTTTGTGCAGGTTCAGCTTCTACGTCCAACTGTATTAAACGCCCCAATGCTAAATCTTCATACACATACACTTCTGGAATCACAGCAATGCCTAATCCTTTCAGAATCGCTTCTCGCATCATATCCATATCATCCACAATCAACTTAGGCTGAGTCTTATACTGCATCGATTGCCCTGTAATCTTATGAATCAACTGCCAATAGGCATATTCACCATTGCCTTTCCATGCGATCACAGGTACTTGACCTAATATCTCATCTAAACTGCCATGAAGTTGATCTTTCCATTTTGGATGTGCCACAAGCAACAAATTCATTTTTGCCAATAACACAGGTACATAATCCAAAGGATAATCAAGATTGGTTCTAGCACGTATAACAAAGTCGACATTTTCATTATGTACATCTACGGCACGGTTAGATGCCTCTATATGAATGTTCACCTTAGGGTACATTTCCATATAACGTAAAATCTCTTCACCCAATAAATGAAAATGTAATAGCGAAGGTGGAATAGCAATACGAACCAAACCATTCGGTTCATGTTGCAAATGTTCAACCATCACTAATGCATCATCAACTTGTGCAAAGATTTCTATACAACGGTCATACAAAATTTGACCTTGCTCAGTCAGTCTAAAACTTCGTGTACTGCGCTCAATCAACCGTGAAGAAAGCGTTTCTTCTAAATCCGTAATATGACGGCTTAATGTCGCCCTAGACTGCCCTGTTTGACGATGCGCCGCAGAATATCCACCCGCACTGACGACATCTCTAAACACTTTTAAGCTATTCAAATCCATCTTTCAACATCCAGATATGTATCGTTTTTGGAATAATAATGCTTACTTTTAGCTCTTCTCAATAAATTTGTACAGAATACAATTCAAATATTCCCACAAGATTTTAAATATAAAAGGTAGAACATCATGAAAAGTAAAATTCTAATCGCACGTAGTTATGGACAGGCTGATGTCTTAGAAACGGTTGAAACAGAGCTCCCTCCGCTGGGGGCAGGCATGGCTCGTATTCAAGTGAAAGCCGCAGGAATTAACCCGATTGATGCACGCCGTATGACTGGTGAATTCAAGCATGCAGAAATGCCTCAAGCTTTCGGTACTGAATATGCAGGTGTCATCATCGATATAGATGGGCAACAAACTCAATGGAAAGTGGGTGATGAAGTATTAGGTTCAGGTGGCGGTTTTACCCATGCCTCAGTGATCGATGTTCCTGTGAGTTTTCTTGTTGCAAAACCGAAAAATCTCGATTGGGCGACTGCAGGAACTTTAGCTGGAGTTGCACAAACAGCCATGACTATTTTAGATGAAATGGGTCCTGTTAAATCACTACTGATTCACGGCGCTTCAGGTGGTGTAGGTTCAATTACGATTCAATTGGCGAAAGAAAAAGGGATTGATGTTTTCGCAACTGCTTCTGCAAAAAATCAGGATTATTTAAAACAGCTTGGCGCAACGCCTATTGTTTACGGTGAAGGATTAATTGAGCGCTTAAAAGAAGTTCACCCTGCTCCGTTCGATGCATCTATTGACCTCGTCGGTAATGATGATGCTACTCAAGCATCATTAGCAACTGTTAAAGCCAATGGCTTTATGGGATCAACTGCAGGTAAAAAACTTACTTCTGCAAAAATCCAAGCCGTTTGGGTAAAGAAAAAACCATCGAATTTAAAATACGTGGTCGATCGTGTTGCAGATGGTCGTTTCAGTTGGGTCATCAGCCGAGAATACCCATTTAGCGAAGCTGCTAAAGCTTATGACGACATTCTGAATGGTCACACTCGTGGCAAAAGCGTTTTAGTCTTTGATGAAAAATCACAATAAAAAAAACTCACTTCGCTGAGTACACCATACAAAAATGTACTCAGCGAACACATGAGAATATCTACATAGGAGATCAACATGGAATTCAAAGTATTTGCTGAGCATTTAAACTTCCCAGAAGGTCCAGTTGCTTTAGAAGATGGCTCTGTCCTTGTTGTAGAACTGAAAAGCCAACAACTTAAAAGACTTTATCCTAATGGCGAACAAAAAGTCATCGCTACCGTTCAAGGCGCACCCAACGGTGCAGCACTCGGTCCAAACAACACCATTTACATCGCCAACAATGGTGGCATGTCATGGGAAGAGCACAAAGGTCTGATTGCTCCGGGTCCGCAACCTGACAGTTTTATTGGTGGACGAATTCAGACTATTTCAGCTGATGGACAAGTAAAAGATTTATATACCCACTACGAAGATGGTCCAATCCTCGCGCCCAATGATCTGATCATGGATGGTCAAGGTGGCTTTTATTTCACAGATCATGGTCAACGACGTGAGCATGATATGGATTTAGGTGCACTGAGCTACGGTCGACTTGACGGTAGTCTAGTAAAACGCTTAGTCAGCCCACTCTTTACACCGAATGGTGTCGGGCTTTCGCCTGATGGCAAACGTGTTTACATCTCAGAAACCATTACTGGACGTATTTGGTGGTGGGAAATTAAAGGTACAGGTGAATTGCATCTTGATCAAGGTGCACAACTCCTCATTGGGCTAGGAGGCTTCACTTTCTTAGATTCACTTGCTGTTGACGCTGAGGGTAATGTCAGTGTCGCAACCATGCCTAAAGGTGGCATCACCACGATTTCACCACAAGGTGAAGTGATTGATTTCTTCGAAGTTCCACTGAAAGACCCGACTGTCACCAACATCTGCTTTGGTGGCTCAGACTTAACAACTGCTTATATCACTGCTTCAGCCACAGGTCGCTTATATGAAGTTGAATGGCCAAGAAAAGGTTTAAAACTTCCATTCTCTAATAGTTTAATAGGACAATAAAAATGAATACTCAACAATTTGAAAATAAAATCGTTTTGGTCACTGGTGCAAGCTCAGGTATTGGTAAAGCAGCCGCTTTAGAATATGCCAAACGTGGTGCAACAGTAATTGGTGTTGCCCGAAATGAAAAAGCAGGCGCAGCACTTGAGCAAGAAGCTCAAGCAGAGCAACTTAAAGTTGATTTTTTTAAAGCGGATGTCAGTGATGAACAGGAAGTAGACGCATTACTTGCCTATATTGAAGATAAATATGGTCGCTTAGACATTGCCTTTAACAATGCAGGTATTTCAGGTGTACACGCCCCGATTGTCAATGCAGAAAAGAAAGACTGGGATCATATTATTTCAGTGAATTTAACCAGTAACTTTTTATTGATGCGTGCAGAAGTGCGGTTAATGCTGAAAAAAGGCAATCAAGGCTCAATCGTCAATACCTCATCAATTGGTGGTTTGACAGGTGCTTCAAATCTTGCTGCCTATGCTGCGTCTAAATCAGGTTTGATTGGTTTAAGTAAAGTCGTTGCAATGGAATATGCCCGTTTAGGGATACGTGTCAATGTCGTGGTGCCAGGTTATACCATTACGCCAATGACCGATAAAACTGCAACCATTATCTCGAATTTTGAAGAACATTCTCGTGAGGCCACACCGATGCATCGTGGTGCAGAACCCTTAGAAGTCGCACAACTTGCCCTCTGGTTAAGTTCTGATGAAGCCTCATTTGTGACAGGTCAAGTTGTTGCAGCAGATGGCGGTTACCTACTCAATGGTATGCCACTGGCTGAAAAACCAACCGTCTCTTAACTATTAACTCTTAACAAACAAAACACCTTAGGAATTAAGGTTCAGCCCGCTATTGGCTGGGCCCTCTCTCCACTCATACCTAAAAAGAAGGAAAAATGCATGAGTAACATAGAAAATACTGTTTTTGCAGATCACTTTATTTCAGGACCTTATGAGCGTGTATTTTTAGGCCCAGGTCAAGAACAGCAATACATTCGCAACTACATCGACTATTTTAACGGTGAAGTTGAATATGTATTCCGTTTAGAGGAATACCATAATTTAATGGTCGTCGGCTTAAAATCAATTTTAGGGCATGTTTCATTGGTAGTGATTGAGCCTGAACAATTGGCAACTTTGCCTGATTTTATTCAAGACACCAAAATCATGTTTGTGGTAGATGATATTGAAGCGGTTTACCGTAAAGCAGAAAAAAATAACATTCCCATTTTACAAAAACGCACTGCAAATATCATGGGCGCTCAAGGGCGTTTGGAGCTCGCACCGGGTTATATCATCGAACTTGCTGAGGCAACCAATGAATCATTATTTCACCCTGAATTAGTAACTCTAGGTTTAGGCGCAAAACAGCCTGTGAAATAAACGATTTTTGTGAATATATACCTACCCTAATCTCAAAATCATTGAATCTATCTCAATTGAGATTAGGGCTTTTTTCATCGCAATTTTTAGTATTCAATCTCAACTCAAATCTCTCTTTCTTTAAGAAAACTCAAGATTCATTCTAAAAATCATCTTAAAAATGTGCTTTTACATTTAACTTGCCAATACTCGATCTAAAATACGGCTCACTTCGATATTCTCACCATGAAGCATCCCTACGACTTGACCATGAAACGATTGATAGCGAGTTTGAATAAATGCATTTGATACAAAGTCAGGTGCGTATTGCTTCAACAAAACTGCCTGTGCCAAAACGACCAAACGCGAAACGAGACTGCGAGCATTAAACTGCAACGCATCACCGCTGAGCGAACTCAACATTTTAAAAAGTGATTGCAATTCTTCCTGTAAAATCGGTTCTTGAGAGGCAACTTCGGCAAATGATTTAAACAAAACTTCTATAGATTCACGATCGCGCTGAATGGCACGAAGTACATCCAAACACATGACATTGCCTGAACCTTCCCAAATCGTATTCACAGGTGCTTCTTTAAATATACGTGCCATAATGCCGTTATCGACATAGCCATTGCCACCGAAAACTTCCATCATTTCACCTGTCAATTCCACAGTGCGCTTACACACCCAAAACTTTGCAGCTGGCGTCATAATTCTTTTCCATGCAAGACATAATTCATCATTATTTTCATAACAATGTGCAAGGTGAAAACTTAACTGAACAGAGGCTTCCGTTTCCAAAGCCAAATCTGTTAAGACCGCTTGCATCAGCGGTTGCTCCGCCAATACATGGCCAAAAGCTTTACGTTGTCGTGTGTAGGATAGACACTGCACCAAAGCCTGACGTTGCATTGCACTTGAGCCGACCACACAGGTTAAACGAGTATAATTTGCCATTTCGATAATGGTCGGAATTCCTCTACCCGCCTCGCCAATCATAATGCCCCAAGCATCTTTAAATTCCACTTCTGAGCTTGAATTACTCTTATTACCTACTTTGTCTTTTAAACGCTGGATATGAATAGTGTTTTTAGTGCCATCTTCTAACCAACGCGGGACAAAGAAACATGCCAAACCATCTTGTTCTGTTTTAGCCACCACCAAATGTGCATCACACATCGGTGCTGAGAAAAACCATTTATGACCTGTCAACAAATAAGCTCGTCCACGACCCGATTCATTGATTGGAACAGCGAAGGTTTCATTGGCACGCACATCTGACCCCCCCTGTTTTTCAGTCATGCCCATCCCGATCCAAATCGATTTCTTTTGCGCGATTGGCAGATCCCTTTCATCATATTCAGTCGACAATAATTTAGCGCCCAATTTTTGCCAAAGTTCAGGTTCTTTTTGAATAAGCGGAATACTGCCTAAAGTCATTGAGTTTGGGCACAGGTTTCCACACTCGACCTGACCGCTTAAATAAAACTTAGCTGCCCAATCGACCCAGCCAGTTTGCTGAGTAAAGTTGAGAAATGGATGGGCATGTACTGCATATTTTCGATTGAGTGCCATCCATTTATGCCATGAAGGATGAAACTCAATAAAATCTTTACGGCGACCCCGTGCATCAAAGGTATGTAAAATTGGTGTATGTTTATTGGCTAAATCAGCATGTAAATAGTATTCGGTTGTTCCAACAGCATGTCCAAATTCAGAGAGATGTGCTTCATTTCGACTGTTATACCGTTTCATCACCTCTTGAAGAACTTGATCCGTCTCATAAAGATTGTAGTCTTGTAATTCATCTACTTGATTGCTGATTTGATGTGTCATCCATGCATTCATGT
Source organism: Acinetobacter sp. CY81 (assembly GCF_059515925.1). Classification (NCBI taxonomy): domain Bacteria; kingdom Pseudomonadati; phylum Pseudomonadota; class Gammaproteobacteria; order Moraxellales; family Moraxellaceae; genus Acinetobacter; species Acinetobacter sp. CY81. The sequence goes on along the minus strand of NZ_JCAKNC010000003.1, from coordinate 170,700 downwards.
TCAGTTCTCTAAATTTATTGTTGCTCTCATAATAGCCAGTATAAGAAAAAAATAAGTTTACTGTATGCGCCTTTAGTGAATAATCAGTATTCAAAGCATGATGTGCTCATATATCAAAAATTATAAAAAGATTTTTAAGAAAATTCCTTCTTATCGTTTTATCTCGTTAAGTTCTTATCGTGAAGTATTTATTGTGAGTTTCTTAACATTGAGTAATAGTTTTTAGAATGATCCGACATTTTGAATACAGATTGAAATATCTTTAAACAACTTTAGAGCGCAAAATTGTGATGATGATTCAAACTAAATAAGAGATCAATGATGCACTTTAACCAAAGAAGAACTAACGATTCTCTTTAAATCCCCATAAAGTTCATCGATCACATTACAGCCCAAAATTATTTTAATTTTAACCAAACAAGCTCTCTAAATAATTTATAAATCATAAACTTGAGTCATTTGTATTCTCTCTTACAACAAAAGCTTTAAGCTATTTGTAAAATGATTGAATAACCATTAAAGTCAAAGTGTAAATCTTTATTTTGATTGAATCTGCTCAATCAGACAATTGTAACAATGTCACTTTAGAATGAATTAACAAAACGGTTAATGTCATGATCAAACAGAAATGATATTTCTTCTATCTGAGAATATATTCTTACTAATAATCATGATCAAAAATAATGGAGATAAACAATGAGTGATCACTCAAAAAAATGCCCTGTTTCCCACCTTACAACTGCTTTTGGCGCACCTGTTGCTGACAACCAAGACAGTTTAACGGCAGGTTCACGCGGTCCACTCCTTGCTCAAGATTTATGGCTCAATGAAAAGCTAGCAAACTTCGTTCGTGAAGTTATTCCTGAGCGCCGTATGCATGCAAAAGGTTCAGGTGCTTTCGGTACCTTTACCGTAACTCAAGATATTACCCAATATACCCGTGCTAAAATTTTCTCTGACATCGGCAAAAAAACTGAAATGTTTGCTCGCTTTACCACTGTAGCTGGTGAGCGTGGTGCTGCAGATGCTGAACGCGATATTCGCGGTTTTGCATTAAAATTCTATACTGAAGAAGGCAACTGGGACATGGTGGGTAATAACACACCTGTGTTCTTCTTACGTGATCCACGTAAATTCCCTGATTTAAACAAAGCTGTAAAACGTGATCCAAAAACAAACCTTCGTAGCGCAACCTACAACTGGGATTTCTGGACACTACTCCCTGAAGCATTCCATCAGGTGACGATTGTCATGTCTGATCGTGGTATTCCTGCCAGCTATCGTCACATGCACGGTTTTGGTAGCCATACTTATAGCTTCATCAATTCAAATAACGAACGTTTTTGGGTGAAATTCCACTTTAAAACGCAGCAAGGCATTAAAAACTTAACCGATGCTGAAGCTGAAGCAATTATCGGTAAAGATCGTGAAAGTCATCAAAAAGACTTATTTGATGCGATTGAACGTGGTGATTTCCCGAAATGGAAAATGTACGTTCAAATCATGCCTGAACTTGATGCTGAAAAAGTACCATATCACCCATTTGACCTTACTAAAGTTTGGCCACATGGTGACTATCCACTCATCGAAGTGGGTGAGTTTGAATTAAATAAAAACTCTGAAAACTTCTACCTTGACGTTGAACAATCAGCATTTGCACCAAGCAATATCGTGCCTGGTATTAGTGTTTCTCCTGACCGTATGCTTCAAGCACGTCTATTCAACTATGCAGATGCTCAACGCTATCGCTTAGGTGTGAACTATCAACAAATTCCAGTGAATGCAGCACGTTGCCCTGTTCACTCGAATCATCGTGATGGTCAAGGTCGTGTAGATGCCAACTATGGTGATTTACCACACTACGAACCAAACAGTTTTGGTCAATGGCAGGAGCAACCTGAATACAAAGAGCCACCGCTCAAGATTTCAGGTGATGCCGATCATTGGGACTTCCGCCATGATGATGACAACTATTTCAGCCAACCACGTGCATTATTCAACTTAATGAATGATCAGCAAAAACAAGCGTTATTTAACAATACCGCTGGTGGTATGGGTGATGCGTTAGACTTCATCAAATACCGTCATATTCGCAACTGTTATGCATGTGATCCTGCATACGGTGAAGGTGTAGCAAAAGCTTTAGGAATGACAGTTGCAGATGCTCAAGCAGCACGTGCTACTGATCCAGGTCGTAACAATTCAGGTTTTCTTTGATTCTAAATAAAATCTTGATATATAAAAACCACCTTTAGAGGTGGTTTTTATATTTTAGTTCAACTCAATTTAAGCTGCTGTAATAAATCAAACAATCAGCCTACGCCCTTCACGAATACAATAGATTGGATTCATCAACTTTGAAGAGTTTTTCATCGCATGATGCAAATCTAACTCAGGTTGTTCACGCGCCTCATCAGTCAACTGAAAAGTACGATAATGAATAGCTAAAGATCTGCGGGCTTGTAAATCTACATGCGCATGAAATGCATCTTGAGGGTTCATGTGCATATGTCGAAGCAACGATCTTGGTTCATACGCTCCGATCGGGAGTAAGGCAATACGCGGACTACCTAAACGCTTTTGAATCTCTTTAAAATGAGGCCCATAACCTGTATCACCCGCAAAGAAACAATGCCCATGCTCTGAAACAATCGAAAAACCACCCCATAGTGCAAGATTCTGATCCCGTGCACCACGCCCTGAGCCATGTTGTGCAGGCGTATAAACGATTCTTAACTGATGTAACAAAGCTGACTGCCACCAATCCATTTCAATCACATGAAATGCTTTAGGCAAGTAATAGCTATTACCTAAACCTGTATAAATCGGCATAGCAAACTTCTTATACAACCACGTCAAGCTTGCTAAATCCATATGATCATAATGATTATGACTCAATAAAACAGCATGAATTTGCGGAAGTTGCTCCAAGGCGATTCCTGCGGGAATCACGCGCTTTGGACCATAACCCTGTTTTGGACTGACATGTTCAGCCCACACTGGATCTGTCAAAAAGTTATATGGGCCGATTTGAATCAGAACCGTCGCATGCCCAATGTACCAAATTTGCCAGTCACTCATCGGAGCAAGTGGGCGCTCTTCAGGCAATGCTTTTTGTGTCGCAAAAAATTCTTTCGTCTCTGCCTCAAAATCACCCGTCCAAGTTTGAGACTTACGCGACATGATCCATTTTAATAAATCCCAGCGACCTAATTTTTCTTGAGCTTTAACCAAATTGGTAAATCGCTGACCATTGTGATGATCAGTCGCAATAAATTTTAAATTGGGCTTAGACCATGTATGAGATACACAGTCCATCGTTTTTATTTGATAGTGTAATGGTGGTGTCTGCTTCAAATTTTTTGTCTTTTCATTCGAAGTTAACAAACGAGAATCCACTGATGGATTTAATTCGCTCTGTTTCGACATTAGTAATTAAACGCCCTATTTTTAACTAAACTCAATGGAAAATACACGATCTCTTGAATCGTTTAACGCGTATCTATGATTTTAAACCGTTATTCATACAGAAAAATTACATCCGCTACTCTTAACCCGATTTGATCTACTTCTGATTTCAAAACTCATTTTAAAGCTCAAATCAGGAATAAAAAGCAACTTATAGATATACATCAATTTAATGCGTATTTTAGCCAATCATTATGCTGTTTTATTGTATTAATTTGTTGTTTTTCTCAATATTTTTAATGTTTTATAAAAAATATATGTATATAAATTAAATACACTCAAGCCATTTTTAAAATACTATATATACCGATGGATGAGTACATTTAGAGGAAATTACTCTTAAATCGCCATTGAAATATATCAATTTAACTATGTATTTTGAGTCTTCATTTATTTTCTAAATACTACAATAAGCTTACGAGATAGTTGTTATTCGTTTATACTCAAGTCAATCGAAGTAATAGATATTTCAGCTTAATACTCGGCTTGATAATCGGACGAATTTTATGGAATTGCGCCATCTTAGATATTTTATTACTGTTGCTGAAGAACTCAATTTTAGTAAGGCAGCACTGCGACTCTATACTGCTCAACCCTCATTAAGTCAGCAAATTAAAGATTTAGAGGATGATGTAGGCGTAAGACTTTTAAATCGTACCAAACGTAAAGTGGAACTGACTGAAGAAGGCGCCGTTTTCCTTGAACAAGCACGCTTAACCTTAGCACAAGCTGATAAAGCGGTTGCTATGGCGCGTCAAGTTTCTCAAGCTAAACAGCAATTACTTCGAATTGGTTTTGTTCCAGTCGCGGAAATGAAAATTTTTCCCTATGTTCTACCCAATCTTCGTGTTCAAAACCCTGATCTAAAAATTGATTTACTCAGCCTAAATAACTTCGATCAGATTCGCGGTATCAAGAAAGGTGAGCTAGACATCAGTTTTACTCGTGATAACTTTCAATCCGATGAAATTGAAAGTAAATTCGTGTTACGCGAACCTTTGATTTTTATATTGCCGAAGGAACATCCTTTAGCAAAATACGAACGTATTCCAGTTCAATCCTTAGATGGAATTGATTTCATTATTCCATCTGATGAACAATCTAAAATGCTACATGATGCCATTTTAAATTTTGCCAAAGACCACGGCATCGAATTCAATATCGTGCAAAAAGCCGATAATATTTTATTCAACATCAACTCTATCGGGATTGGCTTGGGCTGTACCATTCTACCCGGCTATATTGCACCACTCACCATGAATAATACGGTGATTCGCCCGCTTGATGTTGAATTACCCTCGCTTGATTTATTTGTCAGCTACCGCAAAAATTCAAACTCTACAGCCGTACAAAAATTTATGGATCTGCTCTCTAAAGTTTTTTACTTAGACTTTAATCAGAGCTAATTTAGATTAATCATTAAATCCAAATAAAAACAAAAGCCCATTCATATTGAATGGGCTTTTTGATTTAATCTGTTAAAGATATTAAGCACTTTCTTTCAATTTTATCTGATGATTTAACAGCTGATGTAATGCCTTTACATCGGATGCCAAAGCAATTGGGTTAAACTTTTCCAACACATGCGACTCATGAACACCATACGTTACACCAACGCTTGGCATACGAATATTTTGCGCCATTTCCAAGTCATAAGACGTATCACCCACCATAATTGCTTGTTCAGGATGAACGCCAACAACACTCAAAATTTCCGACAGCATTAATGGATCTGGCTTAGACTTGGTTTCACTGGCAGCACGTGTAGCCACAAAGATATCGTGACTTTGAGTCTGCGCTAGAACTCGATCCAAGCCTTTACGACTCTTCCCTGTTGCCACAGCAAGTTGAATCCCTTGCGCGGCTAAATCCTGCAACATCTCTGCAACACCATCAAACCAAACATCATGGATCGAGTGCTCCACATAGTGCTCAGAATAACTTTGCAAAATCGCTTGGTGTAATTCAGGTACCTCAGGAAAAAGTACTTGTGCCACTTCTGGTAAACCTAAACCAATAATACTTTTTGCATCATCATCGGTTAAGGCTTGATTAAACTGTTCAGCAGCAAACTTTAAACTTTTTACAATTTGACTCACTGAATCAAATAAAGTGCCATCCCAATCAAAAACAATCAGTTCAACAGGTTTTTGCATAAAAATATTCCACTATTCGATTCAGTTCGTGCTTCAAACATTTTTGTTCTTTAAACAATAAAGTTTAAGCACCAAGTCAAAATGAATTAATCTTCATCTTTAGTATTAAATGCAGCAGGTTCTTTGTCTTTCTTCTGCGCTCTTAATTGCGCCACAATACTTTGCATATCCTCAGGTAACGGCGCTTCAATTGGCGCATACCCTGGAATATCTAAACGCATGGCGTGTAGACATAAACGGCGTGCTTTCGGTCCTTTATATTCAGTTTCATGACCATATTTTTCATCCCCAATTAAAGGGTGACCAATACTTAAACCATGCACACGAATCTGATGCGTACGACCTGAAAGTGGTGATGCATACACCAATGTCGCATGCATAAAACGCTCTTGCACATTCCACTGAGTCTTAGATTCTTTACCTTCTTTAGACACACGTACTCGACGCTCACCATTGGCTAATTCATAGCGATGTAGAGGTGCATCAATCAGTTGCTTATCAAGGCTCACTTGACCTTTTACAACAGCAGCATAGGTCTTTTTGATTTTGTGTTCACGAAGCATATCTTGAAGGAGTTTCAAGGTGCTACGTTTCTTAGAAATCATCACCAAACCAGATGTATCACGGTCAATTCGATGAATAAGTTCCAAATACTTTTTACCAGAAGCAGCACGTAAGCCTTCAATTAGACCGTAAGCCACTCCACTTCCGCCATGAACCGCAATACCAGCAGGTTTATTGACGACCATCAAGCCTTCATCTTCATAAATCACACGGCTTAATAAACTTTGAGCCACTTTGTCAGATACAGGTACAACAGACTCATCTTTCTGTTCATAACGAATTGGTGCAACGCGAATTTGATCACCAATAGCCAGTTTCGTCTCAGCCTTAATTCGCTTTTTATTCACACGTACTTGGCCTTCACGAATCAAACGATAGATACGACTTTTTGGCACACCCTTTAGACGTGAAAATAAAAAATTGTCGATGCGCTGACCCAATTGGTGCTCATCCACTTCAAACCAAGTGACGTTTTGCCATTCTTGTGTAGAATTCATACAGTTACGTTGACCTAAAAAAATACTAAATTCGATTAAAAACTGATCACTTAGACTGTACTTTTCACTAGAAATGTCAGTCTAGCCCATAGGCAGATGATGTAAGGTTTGCTATAGTCAGCGCACGGATACCGCCGTAAGAGAGCATTAATTTAGAAATTTCAAAAACTTTGAAATTAAAAAACTAAATTTGATCGCTCTATCACACCTCGGAATGGTCCCAAAAGAATACGCCGACGCCGATGGCTTATTATATCGGCAAAAAGACAAACTGTTGCGTTTAATTGTGCTTTTGCACATAAATCAGTTTGTTTAAAAAAATATGTCTCCAACATCATGTTGGATTTTAAACGTAAACTGATACACATCAGAATAGTCGCAACCTGACTTATATTCAGGCTACAGCGTTAGATGCATTGGATCTGCACAGTTTGTAAAGATACGACGATAATTCCGTATCAAGACTCTCTCTAATTGGACGAGCTGATCTTCGAGCAATGTGACAGTGAAAGTAACAAACATCCAATGCACCGCATGTCCGCCAGTGAATACGCAGGTGACTTTGATCAGTGACAAGATTAAAGCCGTATTGCCATCATCAATACGTGAATCAAAAACCGAAGCCTCACCAAAAAGGTCGGTACAAAGGCTCAGACCACAATCTTAATTTGGCGATCTGAGTTTTGATCCATGATGTTTGATGTTCGCGACAAAATAGCGATTGTTTGTTTGTGTATCATCTAGTTAGGTGTTACACCCATGAAACGTATGTTGATCAATGCAACACATGCCGAAGAAGTTCGCGTTGCACTCATCACTGGTCACCGTCTGTACGATTTTGATTTAGAAAATCGTACGCGTGAACAAAAGAAAGCAAATATCTATAAAGGTCACGTAACTCGCGTTGAACCTTCTCTTGAAGCCGTTTTTGTAGAATATGGTGCAGGTCGTCAAGGTTTCTTGTCGATGCGCGAAATTGCCAATTCTTACTACAAAGCAGATCCTCGCCAAACTTCAAATATTCGTGAACTCATTACCGAAGGTACTGAGCTTCTTGTGCAAGTTGAGAAAGAAGAACGTGGCAATAAAGGCGCTGCGCTTTCTACTTTTATTTCGCTTGCAGGTCGTTACCTCGTATTGATGCCAAACAACCCGAAAGGTGGTGGTATCAGCCGTCAAATTTCAGGTTCAGTTCGTGAAGAATTGAAAGAAATGTTGGCCTCTTTAAACGTGCCACGTGGCATGAGCGTTATCGTTCGTACTGCGGGTATCGGCCGTTCTCAAGAAGAATTACAACTTGATTTACAGCACTTATTAGATCTTTGGGCACGTATCCAAGGTCAAGCAAGCTCTGGCCCATCACCTATGTTAGTTCATCAAGAAGCTGGTGTTGTTACACGTGCCATTCGTGACTATTTACGTGATGACGTTGCTGAAATTTTAATTGATTCTGAGCAAGCCTATAACGAAGCTTATAATTTCGTAAAAGCAGTGATGCCGAACCAATTAGACAAGTTAAAAACATATACGTTAAATGAGCCTTTATTTGCTCATTTTGGTATCGAAAGCCAAATCCAAACTGCTTATGAGCGTGAAGTTAAACTTCCTGCTGGCGGTTCAATTGTGATTGACCAAACTGAAGCTTTGGTTTCTATCGATATTAACTCTGCAAAATCGACTCGTGGTCATGATGTTGAAGAAACAGCACTTAACACCAACTTAGAAGCTGCAGAAGAAATTGCTCGCCAACTCCGTTTACGTGATATCGGTGGCTTGGTTGTGATCGACTTCATCGACATGACCAAAGAGCGCAACCAACGTATGGTTGAAGCTAAACTTCGTGAAGCAACTCAAAGTGATCGTGCCCGCATCCAATTCGGTCAGTTGTCTCGCTTTGGTTTAATGGAAATGAGCCGTCAACGCTTACGTCCATCTTTAGAAGAAGCAACAGGATATGTATGCCCTCGCTGTCATGGCACAGGTATGGTTCGTGACCTTCGCTCTTTATCACTTTCGATTATGCGTAAAGTGGAAGAAATTGCACTACGCGAACGTCAAGGTGAAGTTCAAGTCGAAGTGCCTGTAGAAATTGCAGCATTCTTATTAAATGAAAAGCGTCACAGCCTTGTTTATTTAGAACAAACATCAAATGTACGTGTGACAGTATTGCCTCACCCACATTTAGAAACACCACATTACGAAATTTCATTCAACCCTGAAGGTTTTGCACCGACAAGCTATGAGCGTACAGAAGCTACGCGCAATAGCGAAAAAGAATTGGGTTATGAATCTTCTGAGTGGCATTTAGAAGAAGAACAGCATGTTCAACATGCTCCAGCTCCTACACAGCAAGATAAAAATGCGAAACGTAAACCTGGTGCACCAGCTCCACAAAACACAACGCAAAAACCTGCTCAAACAGCCGTAGCAACACCTTCTACTAGCCCGTGCGCTTGGTTAGAAAATCTGTTTGTTCAAAAACAAGCAGCGACTATTGATCAATCACGTACTGCTAATAATGCAGCAGCCGCAATTGAACAAATGGTCAATGGCGGTGCGGTAAGCCGTGGTCAATTTGGTCAAGTGTCGCATACTGCTCCTGTTGCAGTTGAAACGCGTGAAGCACCTGAAACTAATGCGTATATCTCACACAGCCCTGTGGCTAAAAATGATGTTCGTGATGGTACAGATCGTGCTGAAAAAGAAGATCGCCCACAGCGTAGCAACAATAAAAAGCCACGTAACAATAAACAACGTGACAATCGTGAACACGCTCAAGATCAGCATGTCATTGAGGAAGTTGTACAAACAACACGTCAAGAACATCGCCACGAGCAACGTCAAGAGCGTCATGAAGCACCTCGTCAGGATAACCAACGTCAAGACAACCGTCATGACAACGTTCGTCAAGACAGCATGCGTCAAGAAAATCCACGCCAAGACAACCGTCATGAGCAACGCAATGAATCACGTGAGCAGAAGCCACGTAATCCAAAGCGTCCACATCAAAATGAACAACAATTTGATGCGCAAAATGAACAGGCTGTTCCACGTCGTGACCGCAATGCACAACGTCCACCTCGCCCAAATCGCCACCGCGACCAAAGCGTGTTGAATGAGCAACCAGCTCCAGTAATTGTTGATAATACTCAACAACTCAAAGTAGATATGGTTGATGCTCCTCATAACAACAACCTCACTACAGCACTTGTTGTGAACTTAGATCAGGCAAAAAGTGAAATCATCGCTTTAAACCCAGCAGTTCAAACAGCTCCTGTTGAAGTTGTTGCAACTCCAGTTACTCCTGCTCCTGTTGCAGAAGTAGCAAAAGTTGAAGAACCTAAAATTGCTGAAGCTGAAACGACGCAACCAGAGTCGAAACAAGTCGAACAAACGCAACAACCTGTTCGTCGTGCAAGCAATGATCCTCGCCAAAATCGTCGCAATAAACAACGTGACAACAAAGCGAAAGTCGTTGCACCTAAAGTAAATCCTTCACAGGTACCCACTTTAGGTCAATACACAGTGAGTAGCTTAATTCGTCATGTCTATGGTGATGATTGCTCAGTACTGATTGAACAATTTGGTTTAATCCCAACCTTCAATCGCGCACTGCAAAAGTTCACTGAAGCTTACACAGCGACACTAACAGTAGAGTCTACTGATACTACAGAAGAGAAAAAGCCTGTTACACGCGATGTTGTTGTGACCAAAGTTCAAGTTGAAGCTGAACCTGCACCAGTGTTGAACTTAACACCGCCAAAGCCTGCTTCAGACAACCGTGTTGCAAACGATCCACGTGAACGTCGTCGTTTAGCAAAACTTGCTGCTGAACAAGCAAAACAAGCACGTGTTGAGGAAGCTCATGCGGTAGAAGCTCCTGCTGTTGTTCCAGCTGTAGAAGAACCAGTTGTAGCATCTACTGAAGTAGCTCCTACAATTGAAACTGAAGCGGCTGTTGATGTAAGCATCGATGAAAAAGTTGAAGCTGAAGCTACTGTTCCTGTTGAAAATACAGTTACTGAAACGACAACACCTGTTGTAGCTGAAACTGAAACGAAAAAAGAGGAAAAAGCATCAACAACGAATCCGAAAGTTGAGCCATCAAACTCGGAAGAACTAAAAGATGATGCTGAATTATCTGATGAAGATAAACCAGTACGCCCTCGTCGTCCTCGTGGTCGTCCACCTAAAAAGGTCACTCCTCCTACTGAAGAGTAATTTGCCAAATAATTTCAATTAAATGAAACCTAGTCATTACGATGGCTAGGTTTTTTTTGTTACTTTTAACAGGCTTGTTAGACACGTTTAATGAATGAATATTGAATTAGCACGCAACTTAGTTTAAAAAATACTCTGAAAATGACAGCAAAATTATATTGCGACGAATTAAAGATAAACGGAAAAAGAATACAAAATAGGATTCCCATGAGCCAAACAAATAATCATGATCTAATCGGACTCACTGACGTTGCTGTACGCTTACCCAAGTTAATCGGAAAACTTCCTCACATTGCTGTTGGACTGACACAAGCTTATTTTAGGACAGCATCTACTCCAGCGGGCTTAGCACTGGCTTTTGAAAAAGCTGTAAAACGCAACCCTACTGGTCATGCCCTCCTATTTGAAGACCAGAAATATAGCTATACCGCACTAAATGATTGGGCCAATCAAATTGCTCACTTTTACCTCGCTCAAGGGGCAAAAAAAGGTGATGTGATTGCGGTGATTATAGAAAACCGCTCTGAATTACTTGCAACGATCATTGGTCTAGCCAAGATCGGTGTTGTCGCTGCAATGGTAAATACCTCTCAAACAGGTAAAGTCCTGACGCATAGTATTAACCTTGTAAAACCTATTGCGATTATTGTCGGTGAAGAATGCCGTGAAGCAGTCTCAGAGGTACGTGAAACTTTGACAATATCTGAACAACGTTTCTACTGGTTTGCAGATCAAAATACACGACAAAATGTGGGTGAAGCACCCCAAGGCTATAACAACTTAGCTCAAGAAATTTTGTCATTTTCTAAATCAAACTTAAAAGAAACCCATACAGTTACGGGTGCAGATGGCCTATTTTATATTTACACGTCAGGAACAACAGGCTTACCCAAGGCTGTCATCTTTAGTAATAGTCGCTGGATGCTCGCCTATGGCACCTATGGTCATGTACTTAATCTAAACAAAGATGATGTCATGTACTGTACGCTACCGCTGTATCACGCGACGGGCATGGTCGTTTGCTGGTGTGGTGTGATTGCAGGTAGTTCAGCCCTCGCTATACGACGTAAATTCTCGACCTCTCACTTCTGGACTGATGTCAAAAAGTTTAATGCCTCCGCTATTGGCTACGTTGGGGAGCTGTGTCGATACTTAATGGATGCACCCGAATCCAGTGATGAACACTCACACCGTGTCACCAAAATGATTGGCAATGGTATGCGTCCAAACATTTGGAATAAATTTAAACAGCGCTTTGGTATTGAAGAAGTATTTGAACTTTATGCATCGAGTGAAGGTAATGTCGGCTTCTCTAACGTTTTAAACTTTGATAATACAGTAGGCTTCTCGCCAGTACCTTATGCGATTATTCAATACGATAAAGAGAAAGATCAGCCTATTTTGGATAAAAAAGGTCACTGTATTAAAGTTAAAAAAGGTGAAACAGGTCTACTCATCGGTAAAATCACCAATCGCTCACCTTTCGATGGTTATACAGATCCTGAAAAAAATAAATCTTCAATCATGCACAACGTCTTTACTCAAAATGATGCTTACTTCATTACCGGTGATTTAGTGAAGGACATTGGCTACCGCCATGCACAATTTGTAGATCGCTTAGGCGATACTTTCCGTTGGAAGGGTGAAAATGTATCGACGACTCAAGTAGAAAATATCTGTAGTGATTATGAGAAAATCACAGAAGCAGTGGTCTATGGTGTTGAAATACCCAATACGAATGGTCGTGCAGGGATGGCTGCTATCACTTTAAAAGAGGGCGAAACATTGAATGAAGAAGATTTCGCCAATATGGCAACTGAATTCAATAAAAATTTACCTTCTTATGCTGTTCCTGTTTTCCTACGTGTTCAAAAAGCCATCGAAACTACTGGCACCTTCAAATATCAAAAAAGTAAGTTAAAGGAAGAAGGCTTTGATTTAAGCAAAACAGATGAGCAAATCTTGGTGCTTTTACCGCATGAAGACCGCTATTGTGAAATGACTCAAGAGATTTTTGATAACATTCAAGCGTATAAATATCGCTTTTAAAAGTGATAGTTGCCTATTTTCTGATTAGATAAAGCAAATTTGTTGCATTTATAATCAACCATAGGCAACTTTCTTAATTTTTACTTGCGCTCGGTTGAGATCTTGCTACAATACGCTCCATCAAACGAAGTGGTGTAAGAAAAATCCTGTTTTTCTCACACTCTGCATTCAAATTTATTTTTGATTGTGATGTTCAGGGTCGTTAGCTCAGCTGGTAGAGCAGCGGACTTTTAATCCGTTGGTCCCGCGTTCGAATCGCGGACGACCCACCACTTATTTGATACATCCTTGATGGGTCGTTAGCTCAGCTGGTAGAGCAGCGGACTTTTAATCCGTTGGTCCCGCGTTCGAATCGCGGACGACCCACCATCATATCCTTCGGGATAATGCAAAATACCATATCTTGCGCTGTATAAATGATACATATCATTTAAACTCGTCAAGGGTCGTTAGCTCAGCTGGTAGAGCAGCGGACTTTTAATCCGTTGGTCCCGCGTTCGAATCGCGGACGACCCACCATTTAATTTCAAACATTCTAAATTCAATCTACATCGTATAACATGATGTTGGATTTTTTTTTGCATTTGAAATTTGATATTCAATACAAATACTTTATCCATCTTTGTCTAAAATAATCACTCTTATCTTTCAGTGCTGATGTTAGAGATAACATAGAGGCACTTTAAATATTTGTATTCAAAAATGGACTTTATACTCAGTATACGTATAACGGTGACAGATAAGATGTCTCCAACTTAACTGCCCAATAAAATCAAAATCACTCAAATTTCATCTTAAAAGCTGAAGATTAAACAGTAGGAATAATCTCATTGCTCCTGAGAGCATTTCTATTTACCCCAAATTAATCGGTACGTTTAAGCACATAATTTTCTAGCGGAAATGCACCACCCTGTGCAAAAAAATCGATATTTTTTTGGGTGAAATTCCGAATTTTCTCGCGATTCATCACCATGGTATGATGATCTTGCACCGTATAGAAGAACTCCACTCCACTTGCACGGTGTAAAGTAATTTGCTTCAGTTCAGGCTGATATGACCAAGTATCTTGGCGATACTGCTTGTGCGATTCAAAGGTGATTGTACCTAAATAAATAATGGTTCTATGTGCTGTACCATCTGGCAATAGATTCAAAATAAAATCTGCATTTCCACTCTCACAAGAGACCAAAGGATCGGCACAACTGATTGAAGCATAGTATCTGCCGACATAAGGCATGGCTTGTTGATCTATAGTTGATTTTGTCTGCGTTTTTTCTACCACAGGTGCGGTCGCCTTACCTGCAATTTCAGTCAGTGTACGTGCATCTTCACTGACAGTACCTTTTTGACTCTGCATTTCTGCATCATACTTTTCCAACTCTTCTGTGGAAGAGGATTGATTGCATGCGGTCAGTTCGAAAAGAACCAATAAACTTGCAAGGAATAATGCTGATCTATTTATGAGCTTTTTAGATTGGAGCATTCGATCACACCCGGAAGTCGTTTAATCATTCTTTTAATCCACTCATTATAACGCATGCTGATATGAGCAAATGAATGATTTTTCTAAAATTATACTAATTAACCAAATGAAATATTTCAATCACTTAACTCGAGTCATTTATTTTAAACTTACACAATTTAACGATTTATTTTGCATGCTTACTTTAAAAAGCATTTCACCATCTCCATAAAATATACATACAAATAAGCTATGTTTAGTTTATGGAATATGTATCCATTTCTTATGGTTCTTAAAGGAGACCTCAATGGCCAATGTTGGTTTATATCGCTCTAACCGCTCAAATATGATTGCAGGTGTGATGGGTGGTATTGCTGAACGTTTTGGTTGGAATGCGAATTTGCTTCGTATCATCTTCGTCGTTGTATCACTGATGAGTGCCGCTTTCCCAGGTATTTTAGTGTATTTGGTACTTTGGTTAGTGATGCCAAAAAAGCAGTTCAAACATGATCCACTTTCATCGAATTATCAAAATCCAATTCGCACCGTGAATCAGGATTAAGCCTAACAGATTCAACTTAGAGCAACAGATACATATCAAATCATTACCGTATTGATTTGATCCTTTTTCAACTACGCCCCCCCCAAGAGCTCGTAGTTTTTTTGGCTTGAATTAATTTTCATTTTCATTGTAATGAATCAGATTTCAGGCTTAGTTTTTCTGTTGTAAGAGTTGCTGATTTAACACAGCAATCATATCTGCCCGACTAATTATTCCGACCATCTTTTGTTGATCTAGCACAGGAATATAGTTAAATGATCGCTCAACAAAATAAGGAATTAAATCTTGAATCGGCTGACTTACTTTCACTGTGACCACTTGCCGATTCATTATATGTTTGACTTGATGCTGCCATGAAGTTCTAACGTCTACCGCTTGCTTGAACCACTCAACAATCTCATAAAGTGCCAAAGTCCCGACAATTTGATCCTGATCATTAATGACAGGCAGACTCATCAGATTCATGCTTTTAAACTTATCCAATGCATGATGAATATCATCATTTTCATCCAAGCTCAGTACATCTTTAGACATAATGTCTGCGCAAGTATATACATGATTTAAAGCATTACTCGCCCGTGCATTTGCCCTCGCCTGCGCATCTAAAATAATCTTTTGTAAATCGTATTCACTAATATCCAGTAATTGCGTCTGATCATCCAATGCATCTTGAATATCTTGAGGATGAATGGTGACTTTTTGGGTCGGTGTTGGATCTTTTGAACGTGTATTTAACTGTGCAACTTGTGGATATGCTTTACCACAGATTCGATTAAACACGATCGCAATAATGAGCAACAATATTGAATTTAATAAGACTGGATAGAAAACAAAAGAATACCCCAGTTCGTGTACAGCGTTACCACCCAATACCGCAGTAATAGCGACAGCACCACTCGGTGGATGCAAAGAATCAGTTGTCATCATCAAAAAAATGGACAAAGCAACTGCGACACTAAATGCCTCGGTCAAATTAGGAATCAACTGAGAACAAGTCACTCCGATCACAGCCGCAATGGTATTTCCAACTACGATATTCCATGGTTGAGATAAAGGGCTGGCAGAGACTGCAAACAGTAAGACAGATGATGCTCCCATTGGCGCGATGTACCATGCATTGATATCCCCCAAAACCCACCAACTGATCAGCGATGACAGTGCTAATCCAATCAGTGCCCCTAGCCCACAGATCAATCTTTCTTTTAAAGGTAGAATTTTAAAATTAGGTTTAAGCGTATTAAGCCAATTCATGTGAGTCTGCTGCACGGCATACCTGAATTCTTTTTATCGCAATGACAGAATTATAGGACGATTAATTTATAAAATGTATTTGTTTTATATATTCAACTTATAGTTTTAACACTCATTATCAATGATAATTTAAGTAAAAATTATTATTAAATATAAGGCGATGGTCATATTTTTTCTTCATCTTAAAAAAATGATCTGCTTGAGGATATGCTGAGCGCATTTTAAAGCGATCTACGTGTAGACGATAAGGCAAATAATATGTTCCGTTATATTTTAAAGCAACTTCAAGTAATTCTAGCGTCAAAGTTTTCATAGCCAGCTCTTGTTGAGTTGTTTTCTTTTGATTGAATAAGAATACCAGTCCAAATACATCCTCTCTCGCATAATTCAGAAAAGCATCCTCATCTTTTAATATTTCCCGAATAGTGATATTTAAAAGATCTACATCTGAATTTCGCAAAATTGGCTTAACATCCTGAATAAACTTGGCTAAGTTTTTTTTAGGAATAAAATATTCATGTAATAAATCTGTAGAGTTCAAGTCTTTATTTTCGATCAGGGAAGCATCTTCATTCAAAATTTCATTTCGGCTGAACGTCATATGGGGTGATAAAACATTCAACGTTTGCTCTAAATCCCACCTTAAACGCTTACCATACTCACTATCGACAGAACCTCTAAAAACAATTCGTCTAACTTCCGCATTTTTACTCACTTGTTGTTTCAGTTTAAGCGGAGTCTCTTGTACTTTTTCGAAATAATTTAATGTTGCTTGATCAAGAAAATGCTTATCTGAAATGCGTAATCGACCATATGCAAATTCCACATTGGAATCATCACTAATCAGCTCCTGATATCTTTTTGTATAATCTTGAGGATTTAATGCAACTGAATGGAATCGAAGAGCGGTGTTATTAACTACTTTTAACTTAATATCTAAAATAATACCAAAAAGCCCATATCCCCCTGTAACCAACTTAAATAATTCTGCATTTTCATCACGGCTACAGTAAATAATCTGACCGTCAGCGTTCATCAAAGTAAAGCCAATAACTTGAGATGAAATGGGTGGGGCACCTGCTTGCCATCCGTGCCCATTCACACTAAGTGAACCACCAACCGAAAAATTACTAAACGACTGCATGACTCCAATGGATTTTCCGAAACCATCTAAATATTGCAATGCTTTGGACCATGAGGCACCTGAACCAATGGTTAAGATATTGGTGTTTTCATCGAAAGACATATGATCGTAAGGCAACATATCGATAGAGATTCCATCAGGGTAAATCGTGTGTCCCCCCATACTATGCTGAGCTCCCGATATCGATACTTTAAAATTATGTCTATTTGCATACTTTAAAAGCTGTCTTAATTGCTTTTGTATAGCTGTATGTTCTTGCTCTACCGCAACTATTGTATGAACTTTTGTTAAATTCAACTTACTGGCGTCATCACGATAATTCTGATTGACTTTAAAGTCTTGATTCGGCTCACTGATTTTTGCTTTGATCAAATGAATGATTGGTATTGCTATAAATGAACTTGCAATAAGAAATATAATTAAAATTAAGTTTTTTCTAATCGTTCTAAATAGCATTTTATGTTCTATTAATTTTTAATACATAATGTATAAAGGATCACATATAAAAAAGCAAAAATCATTCACCCCTAATTAAGCAGCACCTTTAAATAAAAAATGGATACAAATATTCTTTAAGTTATAGCTCAACTACAACTTAAACTACATAGCCAAAAATTAAAAAGCACGATATTTCGTGCTTTTTAATTTTCTAAATTGAATTAGATCACACCCAACCACGTGAACTGATTCGGCACAGTATTCAGTTGAATGGTTTGTTTAATCGCTCCTGTTTTTAAATCGACCTGAATGATTGATTTATTCTGAATATCATTTAAATAAACTTCATCCGCACGTCCATTAGCCACCAATTGAGTTTTCGTCAAATCAGGTGATTGTGCATCTATGACATTCAGACGTGTTTTCAGTTCCCATGTTTTGCTATCAAAAATATTCAATACACCTTTGCTATCGAGCACCACAAAAAACTTTCCTGATGAACTATAAATCTGTTTCAAGCGTGTTGTACTTGGATCATTCACCCATTGGATTTGATTGGTATTTTTAAGAATCGGATCAATGATAAACAGATCAGGTGTCGTTGATGCCAATGCGACTAAATTCGGTGCTAAATGATGCCCAACCACTGTACCTATACGTACAGGAAGTGAAATTTTAAAGTCTGTAAATTTCTGACCTTGTTGCTCCACCACCAACACCCCATCTTCACAGCCAAATGCTGAAAATTTTTGAATTGATGAAGCTCCGTGTAAACCCGAGCAAGGGTTACTTAAAGTTTGTTGCTCATGAAAATGATCGCCATGTATGCCATAGCTTTTCACGATGCTGACTTTGGACTGACCATCCGCAAGATAGGTACTGAGAACAAGATCACCACGAGGTTCTGCCACACCGTGATGCTTAAAAGGTAAACCTTGGCTTGCAACACTATTATTAAAAATATCTTGGTCTTTAAAAACATCAAATTTTGAACTTTGATCGTTATTGCCATCATAGAAAATCGCAGCTTGATCATTGAAATTTCGGTAATGAGTCGGTGATGCCCCATTGAGTTGATATTTTAATAATTGTGGAGTTTGGCTAGAGATATTACCTTTATTTAAACTTAAGCCACTGTCATAAAAATTGACGATACCCTGTGTGCGGTTCATCAATACACCATAGCGATAGCCTGCACTGGCATGTATTGCACTGGGGTTAAAACTGAGTTGAGCGTTGTGAATGGTTTGTTTCTGTGCCAGATCATAAAGATTTAACTGAGGACGATCTGGGTCTTCAGTCAAAATCAACAAGCGCCCTTGTTGATTTTCTAAGTTTGGTTTTTCATCAGGGATTGGTGGATTACTTGAAGATGAGCCATCACCCCCTCCACAGGCTGTGAGTAAAATACTGGTTAAAATGAGTCCTGAAAAATTGATTATTTTTTTCATATGTTATTTCCATTGATGAACGTGTGACATTAAATTTATGCTTATTTTGAAATGTTATAACATAACACATAAGAGTCACAACAATTATTTGCTTCCTTTTAAGAATTATTTAAGGATTAGTGTTAAGTTTTATACATTCGTTTGTTCAAAAAAATTCATACCAAAAATCAAAGACAATGATTCAATATGCCTAGAAAATATCATTTATCAACCATCATACATGGGCTTTTTGTTGCTCCAATTCCTATATTTGTCTTATATTTCTTATATGTCATTGTTCCAGATTCAACTTTTTTTGATAACTATGAAGGTCATAGTAATTTACTCTTATTGTGTAAAATATTTTTAAGCGCATATTTGATTTACATATTTATATTATTACCTTTCATTTTTGTTTTTTTATGCATTCTCAATAAATATAAACGACTTCAAGTTTTCATCCTTTTATTGAGTGCTTACATATCAACTTTGATCCTTACATTATTGGCAGAATATTTTAGATACTCCAATATTCCTAATACAGCATCAGAATTAAAGGAGTTATTTATTTTTAATCCTTTTTTGATCATCACGCTCAGCACAGCTTTTACTTTTTGGTGTTATATAAAAATTTTTGGATATAAATATGAAAAACAAAAAGAAGGTTAAAGAACAAAAAAATGAGAGTTATGAAATTTGTGAATGTCTAAAAGAACTCTTTGAAGCAGAATTAAGGCTGGGAAATAAAGTTAGAAGCTATAACCCAAATGCAAACTGGCCTCATCCAAATACAACTTTCTTATTCCTCGTAGAGGAACTACAAATTGATCCAAACAGTTTACAGTTCTCTCAAAACATTTCTCATCAAATCTGTAGAGATCTACATTATGGATGGCATGATGAATGTGAATGCCGTGTTCATCATGATTTACTATGTGCAGGTCACACTAAACCGCATCATTAAAATTGATAATAAAATTATGAATATCATTTCAAAAATAAGTAAAATTTTCAGTTTAAGATTGAATGTTAATCGAACCCAAATTCAAAAGAGCTTAATCACTGCCCCTTTATATCTCCTCTTTATTTATTATCTCATAACCATACTGGGAATGCTTATAGGAACTCAATTTGCATTAGAGACTTTAGATATGTTGTTTATGCTATTGCCCTTTGTAGCAGGAGCAATAGTTTTTTATTTTTTCTTCTGTTATATCTTTATTTACTTAATGCAACTTTTTTTACTCAAATATTTTTATATTAATTTTTGGTCCATTCTGTTTTGTGCTTCATTACACACCATCATTTTAATTTCTTTGGGCTATATAATCTTAAAATTAGGATTAGACGATTCGTGGACTCTATGTTTATTTTCAATTCCAACAGCAATAAGTTATTGGATTTTGCTATTTAGAGAATGTGGAAAAGCCTCCATTCAGCCCTCACAGAAATTTATGGACTAACCTTTGCCACTCCTCTGTAAAATCCTTATACTTAGACCCAATTTTTCACTAATTTTAATGGATGCTACATGAGTCGCGCCATATCGCATATTGATACATTTCAAGGCTTAATTCTTGCCTTACAAACCTACTGGGCTGAACAAGGTTGCGTAATCCTACAACCTTACGATATGGAAATGGGCGCAGGTACATTCCACACTGCAACATTCCTACGTGCATTAGGGCCAGAAACTTGGAACGCGGCTTATGTTCAACCTTCACGTCGTCCGAAAGACGGTCGTTATGGCGAAAACCCAAACCGCTTACAACACTACTACCAGTTCCAAGTGGTACTTAAGCCAAATCCAGACAACATCCAACAGTTGTACCTAGACTCGCTTAAAGCGATTGGGATCGATCCACTTGTACATGACATCCGTTTTGTCGAAGACAACTGGGAATCTCCAACGCTTGGCGCATGGGGCTTAGGTTGGGAAGTATGGCTCAACGGTATGGAAGTGACGCAGTTTACTTACTTCCAACAAGTCGGTGGTGTTGAGTGCTACCCTGTTACTGGTGAAATCACTTACGGTTTAGAGCGTCTTGCCATGTATTTGCAAGGTGTTGATTCTGTATATGATCTTGTTTGGACTAAAGGTCAGTTCGGTACTGTGACCTATGGCGACGTATTCCATCAAAATGAAGTGGAACAATCGACGTATAACTTTGAATATGCAAACGTTGAAAAAATGTTTGAACTATTTGATTTCTACGAAGCTGAAGCGACACGTTTAATCGAAGCTGAACTTCCACTTCCTGCATACGAACAAGTAATCAAAGCATCACATAGCTTTAACTTATTAGATGCACGTGGCGCAATTTCAGTGACTGAACGTCAGCGTTATATTTTACGTGTACGTACTTTGGCACGTTCAATTGCACAAAGTTATGTGGCTGCACGTGCGAAATTGGGCTTCCCAATGGCAGAACCTGAACTGCGTGATGAAGTTCTTGCACAGTTAAAAGCACAAGTTGAAGCAGAAGCGCAGAAAGGTTAATACATTGATAAAACAAAAATGATGAGGAAGTAAGATATGCCAAGTGTGACCATTGAAGTAAGACGGGAATATGAAATTGAGCAAGAAATTGCCATCATCGATGCAGTTCAGTCAGCTTTAGTGACACACTTTAAAATTCCTGAAACGGATAGGTTTATTCGCTTCTTTTCTCATTTACCACATCGTTTTGCCTGCCCACCACATCAAGATCAATCAGAGTTATATACTCACATTATTATTGATGCTTTTGCTGGGCGCTCTATTGAGGCAAAACGTGCCCTTTATCAAGGTATTGTAGACAATCTAAAGTTACTTGGTATTCCACCCAATTATGTCACTATTGTGATTCGTGAAATTCCTCAAGAAAATTGGGGCATTCGTGGTGGTCAAGCAGCCTGTGATGTTCCTTTAGGATTTAAAGTTGATGTTTAAATCAACTTCATAGTGATACATCAACATTTAAAGAAGATATTTAAAAATGACACATACAGTTTTATTTGAATTAGGTTGTGAAGAACTTCCACCCAAAAGCCTGAAAAAATTACGTGACGCATTACAAGCAGAAACCGTAAAAGGCTTAAAAGATGCTGGCTTGGCTTTCGATGCGATTGAAGCTTATGCAGCACCACGCCGTTTGGCATTAAAAATTATCAATGTTGATGGCGCTCAAGCAGATACTCAAAAACGTTTTGACGGCCCTGCGAAACAAGCTGCGTTTGATGCTGAAGGTAACCCGACTAAAGCTTTAGAAGGCTTTATGCGTGGTCAAGGCATCACGGTTGATCAAGTCACCACTTTCCAAGCAGGTAAAGTTGAAAAAGTGTGCTACTTGAAAGACGTTAAAGGTCAAAGCCTTGATGTGCTTTTACCGCAAATTTTACAAGCTGCTTTAGACAATCTTCCAATCGCTAAACGTATGCGTTCTGCTGCAAGCCGTACTGAATTCGTACGTCCGGTCAAATGGGTGGTATTGCTGAAAGACAACGATATTGTTGATGCAACCATTCAAGATCATAAAGCAGGTAACGTGACTTATGGTCATCGTTTCCATGCGCCTGAAGCAATTACTTTAACGCACGCTGATGAATATCTTGCGAAGTTAAAAGCCGCTTATGTGGTTGCAAACTTTGAAGAGCGTCAAGCAATTATCGACGGTCAAGTGAAAGCACTTGCTGATGAAGTAAATGCAATTGCAATTGTTCCTGCGGATCTTCGTGATGAAGTAACAGCATTGGTTGAATGGCCTGTTGCGCTACGTGCAAGTTTTGAAGAACGCTTCCTAGCTGTTCCTCAAGAAGCGCTTATCACTACTATGCAGGACAATCAAAAGTACTTCTGCTTAGTGAATGCTGACAATAAACTTCAACCGTACTTCATTACCGTTTCAAACATTGAGTCGAAAGATCCGACTCAAATTATTGAAGGTAATGAGAAAGTTGTACGTCCACGTTTGTCGGATGCTGAATTCTTCTTCCTACAAGATCAAAAGCAACCGCTTGCATCTCGTAAAGAGAAATTAGCAAACATGGTTTTCCAAGCAGAATTGGGTACGCTTTGGAACAAGTCTGAACGTATTGCCAAATTGGCTGTTGCTTTGGCGCCGATTACTGGTGCAAATCCTGCTGATGCTGAAAAAGCGGCACTTCTTGCGAAATGTGACTTAACCTCTGAGCTTGTGGGTGAATTCCCAGAACTTCAAGGGATTGCAGGTACTTACTATGCACGTCTTGAAGGCGAAAATGATGAAGTTGCTGAGTCTTTAGGTGAGCAGTATCTACCTAAATTCGCAGGTGACGTTTTACCAAAAACTAAGACAGGTACTACGATCGCACTTGCAGACCGTTTAGATACTTTGACGGGTATTTTCGGGATTGGTCAAGCGCCTACAGGTTCTAAAGACCCGTTTGCTCTTCGTCGTTCTGCGATTGGTATTTTACGTCTTGTGACTGAAAATGAGCTTGATGTATCGATTGAAGACCTCATCAAACTAGCACTCGCTGCCTATGGCGATGTATTGAAAGATCACGATAAGACTTTGGCGGATGCCGTTGCATTCCTTGAAGGTCGTTACCGTGCGAAATATGAAGACCAAGGCGTTGCTGTTGATGTGATTCAAGCGGTTCAAGCGTTATCACCAAAATCTCCTTTAGATTTTGATAAGCGTGTAAATGCGGTGAATCATTTCCGTGCGCTTCCTGAAGCTGCTGCTCTTGCTGCTGCTAACAAGCGTGTTGCAAACATTCTTGCAAAAGAAGCTGCACCTGAAGGTCAAGTGGTTGAAGCAAACTTAGTCGAAGATGCTGAGAAAGCATTATTCGCTGAACTTGCGAAAATCACGCCTGTGGTTGAGCCATTGTTTGCTGCCAAAGACTACACTGCTGCGTTGTCTGTACTTGCTGCACTTCGTACACCAGTCGATGCTTTCTTTGAAGGTGTAATGGTGATGGCTGATGATGCTGCACTCAAATCAAACCGTTTGTTAATGCTTGCTCAACTTCGTGACTTGTTTACGAAAGTGGCTGATATTTCAGTGTTACAGCACTAATATTAGTCTAAAAAGACCGCATTAGCGGTCTTTTTTTATATATCTAGACTTAAACTTATGATATAAAAATTTATTATTACTTAATGTAATTCAATATGATAGACAATAATTTTACAGAAAATATAGAAAGAGACCCCCAACGATTATCTGAAGGTAAAGTGATTTATCCGTGCTTACTAGATCCAGGTATTCACAAAATACTCTTAGATGATCTAGAAAAAACTGTTTTGTTTCCATTTCAGGAAAAAAGAACTCGCTCACATCTATGTAATCGCTTAAGAGCATTAATCCGAGACCTAAAAATATATCAAGTAGAAATGATCATTTGGATTGATGGCTCACTTTGTTCAAAGAAACCTCATCCTAGTGACATTGATATAGTTCTATTTCTGAATCAAGAAGACCTTAATAAATTATCTGCCGAAAAATATAATGAGTTACTTTCATTTCTAGTAAATCGTAATACAATTCGCGCCCGATATGGCTGTGATCTTTTTTTCAATTACATGAGCGATGAAGATAAATATCACTACTGGCGTAGTCGTTTCAGTTTCAATCAATTATATGAAGCTAAAGGTTTCATTCAAATTCGAGTAAATCCAAATGAACATCTCTACTCTTGAAGAACAAATACATTTAGCAGAAGAAATAGTAAAAAAAGACAGTGAAACATTAGACAAGAATGATCGCTTCAAAGTCGCTTCGCTTAACTCTTTCAAAGAGCATTTAAACAGCCTTAGAAAACAGCTGTACGATCTACAACTCCGTAGAGAAAAAGAAATTTTAGAAGTTCGCTTTATAGGTGACAAAGCTCATAATGGTTCACTCCCTTTAATGTTGCATGCAGCCTTATCGAAAGGCTTAGCTGAAAGCCTTATCACACTTTCCACTAAAGTGAAAAAACCAAAGAAGCATGCTGATTTTGTTAATCAATCTGAGTTAGATCTACGCTTAGCCAATATTGTTTCAGGTTCTACAAAATTCATTATTAGCCTAGAAATCCAACCAGATTTATTTGGATGGAGTCTATCTCAAAATACACTCACTCATTGGTTTTCATTTTTTCAATCATTAGACCACCCTAAAAATAATGAAGAAATTTTCTCAATGATGGGCAATAAAGGTATTTCTAGTATTAAATCCATGTTATCTGCGTTAAAAAGCAATAACTTAGACTTTGAACTTAACTGGAACTCTCATCACAATAAGAAGCTTTATTGGATGGGAAATACACAAAAAATCGAAACTGCCTTAAACTTTTTAAATGAACTAGAAATCCAAAAACCTGTAGTGTGTGAAATTTCTGGCTTCATACAAAACCTCGATAGCTCTGGAAAAATCACTTTGATTGATGAAGATAAAAAAACGTATCGAATACGTTTAGAAAAGTCTTTATTGCCTGAAATTGAAAAGCTACGCATTAATCAATTTATAGTTTTAAAGGTAATGAAACAAATTAGTACTCATCCAACTTTTGAAAAAACTATTGAGAGCTATGATTTGATTGAAATTATGTAGATTTCTTTAAAAAACATTAATCTTATAGGTTTGTATTTTTGAACTTCTTATACTCTTCTGCATAACACATGGAAAAAGATTAAGTTATGAACTACAAAGTATTAACATTAGCATCGCTGAGTATCTTTTTGCTGACAGCTTGCTCGACTGCTCCATTAACTCCCAACGCCCCTATTGTTTTAGAACAACACAAAAACATCGCTGTTGAGCCTGAAACCAAACACAACATGGCACGCCTGATTAAACAAAAAGACAACTGCCTCATCGAGTTCACAGGTAACTTTGCAACAGGTAAAGCAACTGAATATTGGTTATTTAAAAATGATCAACTTATTTCTGCATTCACCAAAGTCGATGCACAAGTCGAAGACCAAGGCACTGTATTTGACCCACAAGACCCTGAAAAAATCAAAAACTTCCATGCACTCAAAAACAACTTCAAAGCATCGAACTTGAAACAATGTGAAAATATCTAAGCGCAGATCTTCAAATCTTGAGTGATATTTAAACAACATCTTCCAAACCATCAGCACAAAGAGATCCGATCTTTTTGTGCTTTTTAATGCTGTCTACAGTCACATCTCGACTGGCAAAATACATCATCTTTAAAGCTAGCTCACCCATTTTAATACAAGAATAATCATTCAAAAAAACCTTATTTATATACAAGTGTATTTTTAATTATTGCTTTAAAAACATCTTTTTTTAATAAAAATAAAAGACTTAATTAATTTTATATCGCTATTCCGACAAACTGCATGCTGAAAGCTTGTTAGTAAAACTAAACAGTGATACAACATTTAAGCCTGATAAAAATTCACATTTTTAATCAAAAACGGCAAATGAAACACATAAAAAATCAGGAATAAAAATACTAAAACTATTCCTTTCTTCATTTAAAGCACTGTTAACAATTAAATCTATACAAGGATTTGTGTAATGAAATTGCTAAACTCTTTCTATGCCGCTTTGGGTATAGGTGTCACGATACTTGCGACATCTATCGGCATAGCAAATAAAACACTCAACCCGACTCAAAACGTGAATTCAGATTTGAGTTATCTGACGCCACAACCAGCGCCAGTAAATCCAACCAATCCGAGTACAACCCTACCAGGTACAACGATTTCGTTGAAAAACACTCAGCTAGGTACACGTAAATCACCAAGTAAAGCGCAAGTACCATCTCTGACCAATGCCAATGCGCAATGGAAATTGTATGACCGCCCTGCGCAATACCCTAAATCGACCACACTCCCTGCTCAATGGGTCACCATGCCTGATGGTACACGTTTGGCTGTATATGTAACGCTACCTGCGGATGCATCTGGTCGTCCTATCAATGAAAAATTCCCAGTCATTCTGATCCAAAGTGCTTATAGCGCAGGCGTTGCAGGTAAAGTATCTGCAATTGCAGGTGGTGCTGATCCTGAAATGGTAAAACGAGGTTATGCGACTGTCGTTGCTGATGTTCGTGGTACAGGTAATTCAACAGGCAAATGGGAAGCTTTTGGTAAAACTGAGCAAAATGATGCTTATCAACTCATTGATTGGTCAAGTAAACAAAGTTTCTCTGACGGTAAAGTCGGCTTATACGGCGTTTCTTATTTAGGAATTACGGCTGTATTGGGTGCAGCGACGCAGCATCCTGCGATTAAAGCAGCATTCCCAATTGTACCTATGGGTGATGCGTATCGTGACATTCTGTTCAATGGTGGTCAGCTGAATACTAACTTCATTCCGCTTTGGATGAGTTTAATTACCATTTTAGGTACATTGCCAATTGATACATTGGTTCACGATCCAATCTCTGGCAAATTGATCGCATTAGATAAACTTAAAAATAGTACCGAATTCCAAATTCCATTGTTTGCCGATGCATTCACTGGTAAAGCCAATTCTTTTGACAATGAGTTTTGGGCAGAGCGTTCATTATTAGAACAAGCTGATAAAATTACTGTACCGACCTTTATTGTGGGTGGTACACGTGATTTGTTCCAACGCAGTGAACCGCTTTGGCATGAAGCATTAAAAGGTCACACCACGGTTAAAACCTTTATTGGTCCTTGGGCGCATATTCAAGCTGCACAATTGTTCCCGAGCTTGCCAAAAGGTAATGTGCCGAGCTTAGACAAGATGCAATTGCAGTGGTTTGACCAATATTTAAAAGGTATCAACACTGGTGCGGAAAGCTTGCCTAACGTAACTCAATGGGTACATGGTTATGATCAATATGTCGTGAGTACAGATTGGCCACATGCTGCAATTGATCCAGATCGTTTGTTCTTAAACAACCGTGGCAACCTTGTGAAAGATCGTCCAACCAATACTTCAGGTGAAAACTACTTACTTCAAGCACCGACCTTTGGTCTATGCTCAAGTACAACTGAACAAGTATTAATTGGTGCGACATCTATCTTGCCATTCCCATGTCTTGAAAACAGCAACATGTCCAATATTCCTGCTTCAGTTTTCAACTCTGTGCCTTTAACAGAGGACTATTACCTCAATGGTCCTATGCAGGCAGATTTATGGATTTCATCAAGCTCTAAAGACAGTGGTTTAGTCGTTCGTGTTTCTGATGTTGACCCACGTACAGGCAATGCGAAGACTTTAAGTACAGGTATCATTACGGCATCTATGCGTAAGGTGGATGAATCACGTTCACGCTACATCAAAGGGCAAATGATTCAACCATGGCACACCTTTAAAGAGTCCGATGTTCAACCTTTAGAGAAGAATAAGCCAGTCTTAGTGAATATTGAAGTTCCAGCAACTGCTGCCTTGATTCCTAAAGGACATCGTATTCAAATCTCTGTGGTTTCAAGCGATGTATGGAAAGGTACTTCTCCATTACCAAGCTTAACATCTTCATTACTTGGTTCAATTTCGATTTACTCAAACTCGAAATACCCATCAAGTGTTGTTCTTCCTAAAGTACCGACTCAATATTTAAAGAACTAACTTGAAGAACTAATTTTTCATTGTTGATGATTTACAGAACCTGAATGCTTTCGAGTGTTCAGGTTTTTTAAGGCTTAAATTAACGTTTATTACAGTTTTAAATACGTATTTTTGATGATAAGAATTGAATTCATAGACTGTAACCAGCCTTTTTGGAGTGTGATTTTCTCACTTACATAGCTTTACTCTGTAAATAAAAAACTAAAGCCATTTTAAAATATTCAATAAAAATAATAATTTAAAAATAAATAAATCAATCCATGAATTCACAATATGTTCATGATTGTTACCACGGCGTTGACTGCCTGTGTATGTTTAATCTCAAATCCAATATTGGCTCAATTTAGCCTTTACTATGCTTTCTGTCTGATCCCTGATGATGATTTTAACCATCCATCAGGAAAACCATATAGGAGACAGATCCATGAACAACATAATGAAAACCACAGTTCTAGCAACAGCTTTAATGACTTCAGCTTCAATCTTTGCGAACACAACTTCGACCACAGGTACTTCTGTTAATGGTCAGGTAAGTACATCGGCTGAAGTACAAACCAACAATAAAAGTGTAATCAGCAGCTTGAATCAAGGTGTACATAATGCCGCTGACAAAGTGGGTCATGGTATCGAAAAAGGTGTCGATAACACCAAAGAATTTACTCAAGATAAATGGCAAGACACTAAAAATTTTACGGCTGATAAGAAAAAAGTCGCTCAGGACAAAACCAAATCTGTAAAAGAAAAAGCCTCTGAAAAATCAAATCAAGCTAAAAAAGCAACTCAAGAGCGTTGGAACAAAACCAAAGCAGCGTTAACACCTGAGTCTAAACAAGCTGATGCCAATACAAACTCTAGCGTAGAGTTAAACACGCCGATTGGTGGTGCCAAAGCCAATGTTCATACGGATGGCAGTCTTAAAACTCAATAAGCCTGCTGATGAACATCAATCATGAATGTTAAAGTGAATCTTTGAGTTGATTCAACTCAAGCTAAATCCTGACTGAGTTCACGTAGGATCACACAAGTGTTCTCCAGCCTTGTAACGATCCATAATAGACCCGCTTTATAGTGGGTCTATTCACATTTGATTTAAATATTTTTATATTTAATCAATGCTTAGCCGAATTAAAGAACATGTTTTTAACATTCCACCTCTAAATTCGATAGGCAAAGTATGCTATGTATAGGTTCATATGGGTGATGCTAACTCATCACTGTACATACAGGACATAACCAAACAATGAAAAAGACGCTATTGGCTGCAATGACAGCAACACTCTGTTTGAGCACTTCTGTTTTTGCTCAACAAAACGAAACGCAAAAAACTGCACCAGCTTATGGTGACAATCCAAACTTGATTAAAGTGCTTGCCGTTAAAGCGCAAGATAAAATTCAAACCGCAGCTGAGAAAGTAGGTGCGGTGACTGAACGTGGTGTTGCGAGCATCAAACCCAATGTCGATCAAACATGGCAAAACACCAAAGAATACACCACTGAACAAGCAGTCATTGCACGTGACAACACTCGCCAAGGTATCGACACCGCAGTCCAAAAAGTGAAACAGACCAAAGAAAACTTAAGAGGTTCAGGTGGTGTCCCAATTGAACGTGGCAGTATGAGTCAAACCTCTACTGTTCCTATGAGTACCCACGCCCCTGTGGTTAATCCAGTGCCGGTTCAGCCCCAGGTGATTGAACCTATTCCAGTTCCACCCTCTACACCTTCAGCAAGCTCGGTGACATCTGATTCGTCTGTACCAAATACACAAAGTAATATCTCAGACAACAACCCTCAGAATAATATCGAATTCTCAGATTCTGAGATTCAGCGTCAATCTATTCCAATTCAAAGTTCAAGTGCATCAACACCAGTGAATGTTGAAACACCATCAACTACACCTTCGGCAGTCCCTCAAAAAGCGCAAGGTGAGGATGATCAAGAAGGTGTACCTCGTTAAGCACACATTTGAAGAAAGGCAAAAAACTTGAATAAAAAAAGCCCTTATGGGCTTTTTTTATTATTCGATGAATCCGTTTAAGTTGATTTAAGCGAGATCATCAATCTATAAATTAACTTGTCGTATCGGCTGACCAGTTTGAAATGCTTTTACATTTTCCATCAGTTGTTGCACGATTCTTTGTCTTGCATCGACGCTGCCCCATGCACTGTGCGGGGTAATGATCAAATTCGGAATATCTATATTCAGTAATACATTGCCCTGTTTCGGAGGTTCAACCGTGAGTACATCCGTTGCAGCCCCTGCAATTTTCTTATGAATAAGTGCATCAGCCAAAGCCTGCTCATTGACAATACCTCCACGCGCGCAATTGATCAGGAAGGCACTGGATTTCATGCGGTCAAAAGCTTTTGCATCGATTAAATCTTTGGTTTCAGCCGTCAATGGACAATGTAAAGACACATAATCAGCTTGGCTCAATAATTCATCTAATTGAACTCGACCTTCACGTTGTGGACGATTCGGCAATGCTCCAACCATAATCTGCATACCAAATGCTTTAGCCAACTGAGCAACAGCCTGTCCAAGCTCACCATAGCCGATGATACCCAGTGTTTTACCTGTAAGTTCCACAATCGGGAAATCAAGCAAACAGAATTGTTGTGCTTTTTGCCATTCACCCTTTTGAACCGCTTGATGATACTGAATCACAGAAGTAGAAAGTGCCAACATCAGCATTAAAGTATGTTGTGCAACAGCAGAAGTTCCATAAGCCTGACAATTACACACCACAATGCCACTTTTCTTTGTCTGAACTAAATCGACATTATTGGTGCCTGTTGCAGAAATCAAAATCAGTTTGAGCTGTGGAAGTTGCTGTATGACTTCAGCTGAAATTCGAACCTTATTGGTAATGACTACACCCACATCTTGAATTCGTTCTAAAACTTGTTCTTCAGTCGATGCTGGATAAAGGGTTAAATTTTCAAAAACAGCATGAAGTTCCGAAAAATCTAAATCATTTTGATCAAGCGATGCGTAATCTAAAAATACAGCTTTCATAAGGTGAGAATCTCATTCCAATCGAATTACCTTTCTCTATCACTATGCTTGATCACCTATGCACACGCAACTCAATCTTGAACTTGTAAACCAATTTTTTTCACTTGATCAAGCTTAAAGACATTGTTCTTTAAAGCCGCAAGATAAGACATTGCAATACGATAAGCTTCTTGGCAAATCTCTTCTGAAATATAACTTTCAGTGTAATAACCATGCTTCATACAGGTGAAAATCAACTCGATTAGAATCGTCATCGTGTCGGGTTTTGCTGGTATGAATTCATCAATATTCAGCATTTTCAGACCTTGGCGCATCGTTGCACTGACTTTTTGCAACTCAACTTGATACTCCAAATACGAGTGCTGAGTCACTGCTCCACCTAGAATCAACATACTCGCAACATCTGAATCATTATAGAACTTAGCTGTGGTTCGAATCATTTCAGCAGTAATTAATGGCCCGTAAATGGTGATGGGTTGATTCGGATGATCCAAAACAACTTGTAGACCAACTGTCTTTAATTCGGCAATTAACACGTGCAAATGTTGTAAAGCAATGTGCCTCAGCAAATCGTATTTCGTCGGAAAAAACTGATAGATACTGGCACGAGGTACGCCTGACTCATTGGCAACCTCTGGAATTGAAATTTTCTCCAAGTCCATATTTATCAACATTTTTTCAGTTGTTTCTACAACTTTTTCCATGCGCTTTTGCGTGCGCTGTTGTTTTGGCAAATTGAGTGGTTTGCTCATTATTTTTGGTACAGCTGTTGACTGAGTTTGACCCATCATATACTCTCTCTAAAAATCCAACATTTGTTGGATTTTTATACACATTCCTTGCTATTCCTAGTTCACAGAGGAAATTGGATATGAATTTACCGCTTTCGGATGTAAATATGTCAAGCCAACAAAAGTTTAAATTGTTTGCTGACCCTGAAGATGAACAACGCAACCATCGCATCCGAAAAGGTATTTTGGAAGCGGGTAATCAATTGCGCGCTCAACATCCTTGGTTAGTCAAATATCAAGACCAAATCGGGATGGGTATTCTCATTACATCCGTGACGGGCATTATTTTTAATATTACCCAATATGCACGTGGAAAAATGCCTTGGTATGTGGCAGTTTCACTTTCTGCATTTTGGATGTCTATTTTGCATGAATTAGAGCATGATTTGATACATCAAATGTATTATCGCAAAAATAAAAAAATCAACAATGCGATGCTAGCGACTGTTTATGCCTTTAGACCCAGTACGATTAGCCCTTGGATTCGTCGTGACATTCATTTACATCATCATAAATCTTCAGGTACGCCATCTGATATTGAAGAACGCGGCATCAATAATGGTGACAAATGGGGCTTAAAACGCCTGATCATGACAGGCGACAACATGCTTGCCATCGCGTTGCGTCCATTTACGATGTTGAATGCCACCAATGAATATGCCAATGCGCAAAAAAATCTTACTCTCAAAGACAAACTCAAACTGAAAGCGAAAATGGCGCTTGGCTATACCCCCTTCGGCAATATTCATTATGGTCTTTGGTATAGCTTTTTGTTTATGAGCATCACCAAAATTGGGATTAAAGCTTTAAATATGAAGCAACCGACCAATCGCATTTGGCGTTTCATCGACAAATCAACCAAGTTCTATGCTGTGGCAATTGCAGCACCAAACTATTTACGAACTCTGAGTCTGCATTTCACCAGCTCAAATATTCATTATTATGGTGATGTGGAAAATGGCAATGTGGTTCAACAATGTCAAATTTGGACAGATTGGCGTATGAAGCCTTTACAAGCATTTTGCTTCAACTTTGGCGGCACACATGCGATCCATCATTTCGTAGTACGAGATACTTTTTATATTCGCCAAGCGATTGCCAAAGATTGCTATCCAATCATGAAAGAAAATGGTGTGCGCTTTAATGACTTTGGTACATTTAAACGTGCGAATCGACGTCTTGAACGTATGACGACCATGTAAAAACCAACATTGATTTCAAGCAACACACATCAAAAAAGGGACGAAAGTTCCTTTTTTTACACCAAAATCAATACGATAAAAAATACATTTGGTCTTTAAAACTAAGCTATTGGATAAAATAAATTAAAGTTCATTCTCTTTAAAAAAAAGCATACATTTAATATGAATTGCAATTCACTTTCTTAAAGTAATCCATATAAAATAAAAACTCATTATTTAGTTTTTCTTAACAATATAGGATATAAAAATGAGCTTACAACAATTAAACTCTACAGAAATCGAACAAGTTAGTGGTGGTACTTTCCTCATCAAAGCTTTTTTAATCAACCGCCTTTTTAATCCACAAGGCTCTGGATGTAATACATGCGGTCCTATCAACCCAGCTCCAGTTCAACCAAAACCACCTGTAATTGACGAAAGCCCATGTGGATCTTTTCAACCAAAACCACCTGTAATTGACAATTCATGTTCATCTGGTGATTTAGGTTTTAACAAATGGTTTAAAAATTTTAAATTTTAATCATGTGATTTAATCATCAAAAGGTACATCAGTGTTCAACTGATGTACTTATTCTTAACAATCAGATTAAAGCACTACTTTATAAAGTATCTAAAAACTTGTGATATTTCTACACGGCTCCCATCCTCTCAACTTCAGTACTCAGGTGTAAATACCACTTAGAAATGAGACAAACGAAATTTAATTGAGCGTTCAGGCTTTATACCAATAGAGCTTTAGCTGTTCATTATTGACTTACCACTGATTCAATTTACGAAATAAAAAAAAAGGACTTTATACATTATAAAGCCCTTTTTCCTCAATCAGCACTCTCGCAATGTTGAGCTAATCAACTCACCACGAACTGTTCTGTTTCACCGACCGTTTCAGCATCAAATATACAGTTCCCAGCTTCATCAGAACGCATATATAGCGCCTTATAACTCAAGCTATAAAACCCTGAACCTTTCTTCACCACCAAAGGTTGCATGTCTGAACTGAGTTCATCATCCAACTTAAACAGTTTAGTCACTCTTCGATCATTCATACAAATGAGATAGTCTTGCTTTTTAACTTCAAGTGTTGCCAAACCACTGTTTTCCACATGTAATGGAATAATGTATTTACCATTCACATCAATCACTTGCTGATCATAACTTTCAAGTTTTTGCGTAATCACATTGAATACCAAAACTTTGCCAAAGCTGTCTTGAAGCTGTGTTTTATTTTCAAAGGGTAAATTCACTGAGATACCGAGTTTCTGTAAATCTTGCTCATCCACACGTTTATTGGTCAATAAAATACGGGTAATGGTTTGCTTTAAACTGGCATCAAAAAAAGCACTGTCCAGTTGTAAATCAATGGTTTTAAGAATTTTACCTAAAGCTTCATTATGATTACCGAGTAGATGTGCGATCACACTGCGATAATAGAATTTACTGTTCTTTTTGACATCACGAATTTGCTTATAAAAATAAGTAGGCTCAAACGGATGTTCAATAAAGTCGTGTAATAGTGCGGAATTGGCCAATACCGCAATCGCATCATGTCCGGTATAGGGCAGATGTAAAGTATGCAACTGGGGAATCAGAGGTTTGATTTTACGATAATGCTCACGATCCAAATCAAAATAAGGATCATAGACAATGATGTATTCACATTCAGCGACTATATCATCCGCTTGAATACGCATATCCCCATTGACTTCAGCATCATAAAAATCGGTATAGCGACGGTCTGCGACTTCTTCTGGATTGATCGAATACTGAGGCACCATCGCCACGACACGATTCATTTTGAATGCTTTGGCATACTTAATCGCAGCATAACCACCCATTGAGCCACCATAGGACACAATGTTTTTGTATTCTGCCAAAATGCCTTGAATCGCATCTAAAGCCCCCATCATACTGGCATGCGGGAACCATGACTTTTGCTTTGGCATAAAGCCAATCACACTATATTCATACTTACTTAAGGATTTTTCTGCATTGATGGATGTTCCCTTGGCACGTGTGATTAAATCGCCAAAAGAAAGAACCAACGTTTCAGTTGAACCTTTTAAATAAATTGCTGTGATGTGTTCATCTTCAAATACTATTTGCTTATCCATTGCAATTCCAAAAAAGGCACTCAATCTGTTGTTTGCAAAATGAATCAATCATTCACTTGCCTAAACATTCCACCAAATGTCATATTTTATAGATACTGCACAGATAAAAAAGCGCAAAATATGACACATTCATTACATCCTGCTGCTCAAACTGGGTTCAGTTCTGCTGCTGAACTTTATCAAAGCGTACGTCCTAATTATCCTCAAGAATTGGTCAATTGGCTTGCAGAAGACCTATTGCTCAATCAAGAATCCACCGCAATTGACCTCGGTTCAGGCACTGGAAAATTCTTAGATTATTTAAAACAAACTACGCCCAACATCATTGCAGTTGAACCCATTTCAGAAATGCTGGAACAGTTGAAAATAGTACATCCTGAGGTACAAACTCAACAAGCCTCAAGTCATGATATTCCACTAAAAACCAACAGTATTGATGCGATTTTGTGCGCTCAATCCTTTCATTGGTTTGCAAATATTGAAACTCTGCAAGAAATGCATCGCTTACTGAAAGATTCAGGTCATTTGGGTTTAGTCTGGAATCAACGGGATGAAACCGTGGATTGGGTTAAGGCACTGGCTGATTTTTTAAAAGACTATGAAGGTGATACCCCACGCTTTCACAGCAATGAGTGGCAAAAAGTATTTCAGAACCAATCCCTGTTTGGTTTTGAAAGTAAAAAGGTCTTTGTGCAACATCAACTTGGCACTGTGGAAGATGTGGTCAGTCGTCGCTTATTATCAACCAGTTTCATTGCAGCCATGTCACCACAACAGCAAAATGAAATGAAGAAAAATTTTGAAAGCATTGTTTTTGAATACACCTCGAAAAGACCTCAAGATCAAATCGAATTTCCTTATGTGACTTATGCTTACCATTTCAAAAAAACTGAATAAGAAAATAACTACAACATTGCATCCATAAAATCGCAGTATATTACTGCGATAGAGCTGTTTCACTTACATATAAATTTGCATAACCATTTAAATAACTGACTTTAAACTTCAACACAAAATAAGGAGTGCTTTGATGCAAATGTCCAAGCTACATATCGCGCTACTCTCCCTCATGCTCGGCGGCAGTATCATGATGACTGCGTGTACGCCCAAAGATGCAACGTCAGAGCATGAAGCCGAATCTTCGAGTTTAGACTCAAAGGACGGTTCAGATTTAAAGGATAAAACTGAAGCCAAAGCCATTAAAAACTTTCCTGCCACACCTGATGATGCGCATGATATTGGACTACTCACCACCTATCAAACCCAGTTCGACAGTTTAAGTCATGACTTAGAGAGCGAGCTTCAAACTTTAGAAAAAGATAATAATCTCACCGAAGATATGAAGAGTCAGCGCAAACATGATTTGATCAAATCATCATTGAATATGTTAAAAGAACTGGATTTAAAAACTGAACAAGGCCGCTATATCCAAGGCTTGTATTATCAGTATTGGGAGAATCAAGCCAAAGTCTACCAAGAATTAAAACAGTCTACCGACAATGAGTTAGCAAACCCAACCGATGCAATTGAAGGCATGAGTGACTACTACACAGCTCAAGCACAGCTCGAACATTGGCAGCAACAAACTGCTCAATAGATTGACTGAAATTTATTTAAAATAGATTATCGACTCATCATAAAAAAGGATTTCAGATCCTTTTTTATGAAATTCGAACTCGACATTGCCACTGTTGTTCAGGCTGTTGACTGCTTTCCCATGCTCGAACATGAACCAGCTCAATCAACTCTTGCCCAACTTTTTCAGCTTTAAAGTGAAAATTCTTTTCGCCACCTACACCAACTATACCTTCCTCAACCTCTTTCTGTTGAAAAATCTCTTCAGTCTTCAAGAGTTTTAATGGCTGTAACAGTTTCCATTGATAGCCTGTCGTCGGGTTTTCAGGTGCATGAAAATGTAAGGTTTCACCAATCTTCATATCGAGTAAAGTTGGACACTTTTGATTCAATGAATAATGATGTGTTTCTAATTTCACCGTGGTACTCGGACTTTGGCAAGCCACCAAGCCCAGACTCGTAATGAGTATAGAAATGGTCGCTGCGATAAATTTTTTCGGTCGTGTCTTCCATGTGTTCATAAGGTCTAACCTACTTTTCTTTTACTACTTTTCTTTTACTACTATTCTTTTTTACTACTTTTCAGTGTTACTACTTACCAACTTTTAAGATCAATCATTTTTCAATCTCCGCCCATTCTATTCAAAGTCAGAACCTAAACCTCAAATTAGATATTTTGCTTTTCAACCCATTTGATCGAATCGACACGAATCAATTTACATGCGCCATCGCCAATTCCATTCCAATCCAATGCTGATTTCCATCTTAAATCTTTAGCATCAATTTGTACTAAATCCCCTTCCAAACGCACTAAGTCACCACGTTTGACTTGGGTAATTTGTTTCGCAATTTCAGGGTTTGCTGGAATAATGTGCATATTACTGACTAACTGCATAGCCAATTTCGGTGGAATCGGAGGTTTTGCCATTTTCCAATTTAAGTAACGGTCGTATTGATTAATCGAAATCTGTCGAGCAATCTCTGGATCTGTGAATAATCCACGCGTCACGGCGTAGTCAATTGGAGAATATTTGGCTTGTTCATCATCATGGTACTGTTTTGATCCTAAGATACGAAACTCACCTGAAAATGGCTCAAGTAATGAAATTTTTTGATCCTTTAAAACCGGCGCTAAACCATTGGCAATATTGAACTCACTATCTAAACCAGCTTGGACATTTTGATCAAATGTACTCATCTGAGCCTGTACATTGAGTGCAAACAATGCAATAAATGCCGCAAATACGATAGGTTTAGCCATGATCAAACTCCTGTTTCATTACTCATCTTACGTTACGGCTGTTTCATATTAATCCTTCATAAATGACAGAATTCCTAATTATAGGAATTAAAATGCATCATGATTTAAAGTTAAGCAAAGCTTGAATATGAAAGAACCTGCAACGGTATAGCTTGAATATAACCCTTAAAAATTAAATGAAAATTGAGAATAAGTAACAATTGTGAATGCTTTAGTCAGTTTTTTGTCTTTTGTTATCAGATGAAATCTGATTAAAATCAAAGTACCACCTCATATCAAGGCATTTTCTAATGCTTTATAAACTGTATCAAAAACGTATTTTTCCGCATTTGCTTAATCAAGTGATGCAAACACCCAGTCTAATGGACAGTCGACGTGAGTTATTGCTCCCCATTCAAGGTGATGTTTTAGAGATTGGTTTTGGTACAGGCTTGAACCTGCCTTTTTATCAAGGGGTTAGTACCTTATACGCACTAGAACCCAATGACGATATTTTCACATTGGCAGAACAGCGCGTTTTAGAAGCTCCGTTTCATGTGGAACATATACAAGCCAGCGCAGAGAAATTACCTTTTGAGGATGAGTCACTAGACAACATTGTCAGCACTTGGACCTTTTGTAGTATTCCTGATTTAAATGCAGCATTACATGAAATTCATCGTGTGCTGAAACCCAATGGCACATTACATTTGGTTGAGCATGTGCTCTACCATGACCATGCCCTGTTAAAACATCTGCAAAATCTGCTAACACCGATTCAAAAAGTGGTTGCCGATGGTTGTCATCTCAATCGTGATATTGAACTCAGCTTAGTCAATGCTCAGTTTATTTTAACTGAGAAGCATTATTTTGATGCTGTAGGTATTCCAAAAGTTGGACAACGAATGTTATTGGCACGTGCTCAAAAACTAAAATAATCTAGTTTGCTTTTGTTCTATGAAAGAAACTTCACTATTCATCTGCAAAATCAATGCGTATCGTTTCAAATCGAACTTTGCCATCCCGAATCGCTTGTGCAATTGCCATTTGACCTTTGGTTAATCGAGCCCCACCACTTTTAATATCAATCAACACGACTTCTATATCTTCTGCACGTCCATCACCATCTCGAAAGTCGGTATAACCATCAAACACAACATAATCAACTGGATCACCTAAGAACTTGGCATCACTGGGTAAATATTGAAACTCAGGCATGATCGGTGCCATTTGCTCAGCCATTTTGCCTTTTAATACGGCTCGACTGGTATTTACACTGCGTTTTTGTGCCTTAAGTAATGCTTCTTGGTGTTCTAATTCAAGTTCTGCAATATATTGTTCATATTCAGCCTTTATTCTTCCATTTCTTGTGCCTGATAAAATGATTGTGGTGAGCACAATCCCGATACATGCACCGATTAACATCGCCATCCAAATGGACATGGTATTTCTCATCAACTGAATTATGCACAATGTAAACAAGATCTAGACTTTTGTCATGTAGACGCGCACTTACCAAAATTAATGCTAAGCTACAAATAGACCTCACTTGCTTACATATTAGATTTTATAAATCATGAAAACGATACTTATTGCAAATCAAAAAGGCGGCTGTGGCAAAACGATTACAGCAATTACTCTAGCAACAGCACTGGCTCAAAAAGGCTATAAAGTTGCTTTAGCGGATGCAGACAACCAAAAATCTGCACTGCAATGGTTAAAACAGCGACCAGAGACTGCGACAGCTATTCAAAGTCTTGATTGGCGTCATGAAAAATCAATTGGGGAAGCACCCAAAAAAACAGATTATTTAATTATTGATGCACCTGGTGCATTGACTGGTGAGCACGCTGAGCAATTGATTAGTGAATGCCATGCGATTGTGACTCCCCTTCAACCCTCTTTCTTTGATATTGACAGTACCAAACGTTTTTTAAAACATATTCAAGAAATCAAACGCATTCGTAAAGGCAAAGTCCAAGTTCATTTATTGGCAAATCGTGTTAAACCTACGGGTGCAAGTGCTAAAGATATTCAACAGTTTTTTGCCAAGATTGATCAAGAGCCTGTGGCGTGGATTGCAGAACGTGCGGCTTATGGTACTTTAGCCATGCAAGGCTTAAGTGTTTTTGATAAAAATCAAAAGCTTTACTTAGCAATTCAACAACAATGGCAACCGTTATTAGATGTTTTAATCGAAGATCAAGGTGATTGGTTTTAATTAGATCAACTATTTATTTACTTCTTTTTATCAATTTTCAGAGTAATATGAATTAAAACTTGAGTGCGGTGTATCGTGCTCTTTTTAAATCCCGCTGCATAGCTAAAGTAGATTAGAGACATCAGTGCAAGATTTTAATCCGACATTACAACGCGCCTTATTGTTTGGTTTGTTTTTTATACTCCTATATTTAGGTTTTGACATCCTTAAGTACTTCATTGTACCTGTACTTTGGGCATGTATTATTGCGTATATGACATGGCCAATCTATAAAAGCATTCAACGTGTTTGTGGTGAAAATCGTCCATCTTTGAGCGCCATGCTCATGACAACACTCTTAACTCTGGTTGTCGGTCTTCCCTTCACTTTTGCTGTATTTTTATTGCAACATGAGGGTCGTAACTTATTCTTTGATTTACAACGTCAATTGGCTTCAGGTCATTTATCTGTTCCAGAAGTCATTCGTGAATTACCTATTATTGGAAAAGAATTAGCGCGGATTATCAAAGAAATTAATGCTGATCCAAATGCCCTATTTAACAATATTAGTGTATGGGTTCAAGGACATCTCAATTACGGTAAATTCGTTTTGGGCGAAATTACTCGCAACTTAGTTAAACTGGGTTTTGCGATCCTCTCTTTATTTTTCTTTTATCGTGATGGTCCAACCATTGTGCATCAAGTCAGTAAAGCAATGGAAAAAGTGATTGGTCCTCGTATTCAGCATTATATGGACACGATTTCTGAAACTACACGTGCCGTTGTGTATGGTGTTGGTTTAACAGCCGTTGCCCAAGCCTTACTTGCAGGGTTAAGTTACTACTTTGCTGGGGTGCCAAATCCAATGTTATTGACCATGCTGACGTTCATCATGGCACTGATTCCATTTGGCCCTCCACTTGCTTACGGTGCAGTATCACTTTGGTTATTCTCTCAAGGTCAAACAGTAGAAGCCATTGGTGTGTTTGCATGGGGCGTGTGTGTGGTCAGTACCGCAGATAACGTGATTCGCCCATTGGTAATCTCAGGTGCAACACAAATTCCATTCTTATTGATTATGTTTGGTGTCTTGGGTGGCTTAGCGAGCTTTGGTTTAGTCGGTCTATTCATCGGCCCTGTGATTTTGGCGATTTTATTGGCAATTTGGCGCGAATGGCTACATGAAACCATTGAACCTGAACCAGTTCCGAAAGCCACGATGGTTTATGATCATGACGATGAGCCTGAATTAAAATAACCGCATCGTTAATAAACTTATACATTCAAATACTTAATCAAAGTTGTATAACCCTCCTTATTTTGTTTCACTAAAGAAGTATATAAAACAAAATAAGGATGGATCATGTCGCTTCATAACGTTAAAAAAACTTCTTTTAAACTGACGGTACTCAGCACTCTTCTTGGTGTTTTCATGGTTGGGTGTAGTTCAAATCCAACAGTGACTGCTCAACCTGAAGAAAGACCCAATGGTCAAGTTACTACAACGCATTCAGTCGATGTACATGCTGTTTCTGCCTCAGGTATCGGTGAAAAAATCGGTACGATTGAATTTAAAGACAGCGATCAAGGGCTTGTTCTAAATACCGATCTACAAAAACTCAGCCCAGGTTTTCATGGTTTCCATATCCATGAAAAAGGTTCATGTGAGCCTGCTGAAAAAGATGGGAAAATGGGTGCAGCTTTAGCAGCAGGTGGTCATTTCAACCCACAACAAGCACCTCATCATGGCACACCCAATGACGGGCATTTAGGTGACTTACCTGTGTTGAATGTAGACAGCCAAGGCGTAGCAAAAACTACAGTGGTTGCCCCTCGTTTAAAACTTGCTGATGTAAAAGGTTTAGCCATCATGGTTCATGCTGGCGGTGACAACTATTCAGACTCACCTAAACCATTAGGTGGTGGTGGTGATCGTGTTGCTTGTGGTGTGATTAACTAATTGGTTATGTAATCCATGCATCAAATAAAACTTTAATCAAGGCTTGTGGATAATACTAATTCTATCCACAAGCTCATTATTTTTTACTGAGATCCTTACTTTAATCATTGTCTTTCGGATGATCTGTCCTTATTCATCTAACGTTCAAAATAATAACAGCACTCAAAAATCAGAATTCGAGCTTTTAAAATGCAGCCACTTGATTCTCATAAACATCGAATTACAGCATTGAGTGATATTGAGCA
Organism: Acinetobacter sp. CY81; assembly: GCF_059515925.1. Classification (NCBI taxonomy): domain Bacteria; kingdom Pseudomonadati; phylum Pseudomonadota; class Gammaproteobacteria; order Moraxellales; family Moraxellaceae; genus Acinetobacter; species Acinetobacter sp. CY81. Next base: position 127,588 of record NZ_JCAKNC010000003.1, on the reverse strand, counting down.
ACAGTGTCATCAAATATATCAACTCTTCAAAAACAACATACAAAATAGCCTCAATTGTAGTGACTTTTTACAAGTTCAAGCTGCTGTCGTACAGCACCTTAAAGAAGCAATTAACTACATCAATCGATGCATCAGCAGTATTTCCAAGCAACACCCCCAATCGAATTTTCCGAAATTAGAATTCCACAGTTTGATTGACAAAATAAATCCTAACAGCCTTTCTGCTGATATTCGTCAGACAATCGATCAAGTCGAATTTCAACTTCGAGATTTAAGTACCGCAATTGATCAATGGAGTTTCATTATTCGCGATTGTCCCTATGTTGAAACTAAACCAAACGTTCTGCTACTTGCCAAAGCTATGTCTGAAATTTTCGAAATTCAGCATGTTTACATTTATCCTTATTACGCTGATTTGATTCCTAGTTTTTTGCAAAAGTCAGATTTTAATCAACTCAAATCCCCAAATAAGCATTAAATCATCGAATAGCTGTAAATTTTTCATTTGATAAAAATTGACAGTTAAACAAAAAAAGAACAGTCTACAAAGACCTACAATCATGCACTTAGACATTATTGTGAACCCTATAAAAGAACTATTCCTAAGCTTCAAATCTAATTCAACATTGGTCTACTGCTTACAAATTTGCATTGTGTTGTCTGGAACAACATTGGGACTTTTATTTGCAGGCTATGAATCCTTAATTGTACCGATCACATTGGGTGCTATCGCTGCCGCCCTCACCGACTTTGATGACCGTTTAACAATACGATTACGTAATCTGATCTACGTCTGTATCCTCTTTTTTAGTGTCAGTAGCATTTTAGAATTTCTCTATCCTTACAAATTTTTATTCATCCTATATTTATCACTGTCTAGTGGCACTTTGATGCTCATGGGGGCTTTAGGTCAACGCTATGCCACCATTTCATTTGGTACGGTTCTTCTGTCGATTTACACCATGTTTGGACTGGGTGAGTACGAGGCATGGTATTTACAGCCCAGCTATTTTGTTCTCGGTGCGCTGTGGTATGGCATCACCTCGATTTTGTTTTACTTACTTAAACCCACACAAGCGGTACAAGACAATCTCGCATTATGTTTTAATCAAATTGCTGCCTTGCTGAATGCAAAAGCTCGGTTGTTTGATCCAGATAATAAAGACAATGTCGAACAACTGCTGTATGAACTATCCTTACAAAACAGTCAGGTCGTGCAAAGCCTAAATACCACCAAAGCGACTTTACTCACTCGACTCAAAGCATCTCGCGCCAATAAAAAAACCATCTATTGGCTGAATCTGTATTTTTTTGCACAAGATATTCATGAACAAGCAACCTCCAATTATTTACACTATGAAAATATCCAACAGAATTTTAGTCGTACCGATCTGATCTACCGCTTTCAAAAAAATATTCGCATACAGGCCTTACACTGTGAGCGATTGGCAGACTCGATCTTAAAACAACGTGCATTTCAACTATCACATCCACATAACAAAAATTTAGAGCATTTACGTGATTCACTTCAGGATTGGGTTACACAGAACCCTCACAATATTGAAGTTAAAAATTTGGTTTTAGTTCTGAATAATCTAGACAAAGTACAAGAACAATTTTTAAATCTATCTGTGGAACAACAGCATTTTCAACAACATTACTCCAATTCATCAGGACAAAACTCAATTTCACAGCCACATGATAATTTTGATCTTTTAGATGATGATATTCATGGTTTAAATGACTTATGGCTAAAACTAAAACAGCATTTAAGTCCTGAGTCTGCATTATTTAGGCATGCGGTTCGCATCGCTTTTGTTTTCGCAGTCGGCTATGCAATCTCTCTGCTTCCTTTTGCCAAAAATGGTTACTGGATTTTGCTCACCAGTTTGTTTGTCTGCCAAATCAGTTATTTCGCCACTAAAAGTCGTCTTAAGTTACGAACACTCGGCACGCTATTAGGTGTAGTTTTAGGCATTCCTGTGCTTTATTTTGTACCAAGTATTGAAGGACAATTACTGCTCACGATTATTTTTGGGGTCTGTTTTTTCTATCTACGTTCAAAAAAATATGCCATGGCAACACTGATGGCAACTTTAATGGTGTTATTAATTTTCAACCTTAAAGGAGCTGGTTTTGCCATTATTTTACCAAGAATTATTGATACCTTGATTGGATGTGGTTTAGCTTGGTTTGCTGTCAGTTTTATCTGGCCAGATTGGAATTTTAGAAATATTTCGAAGACAATTTTACGCAGCAATCATGCCTCATTCCACTACCTAAAAGCAGTGATTGAACAATACCAATATGGCAAAAATAATAGCATGGCGTACCGTATGGCACGGCGTGATGCACACAATGCCCATATTGAATTATCCACTATGATTTCAAGCCTGAGTACAGAACCAAATCCGGATCAAAACCTGATTCATCATGCCTTTCGCTATCTGGTCTATAGCCACAGTCAACTCAGTTATATTTCCGCTTTAGGAAGTCATCGCGATACTGTGCATCACCTGATTCAGCGTCAGACTGATCAGTCTCAACTTGCCTCTGAAAAACAGAAGCAAGAACAACAAATTTTGGCTTTAATGCAATGGTTCGAACAAATATTAGAACAAGCACTCGATCAAAACATCGAGCTCAACCAAACCGATTTAAATCAGCACTTGAAAGAAATTAAAACGTTCAATGAGCAACAGCAATTACCTGAACATTTACTTTTGGTACTCAAGCAAATCAGTTTACTGATTGAAACTTTGCCTGAATTACTAAAATTACGTCAAACGTTGTTGAGTTTAGAAATTCAATAATCGGTGCATGCTTTGGTTCGCAAATTTGATCATAATTTTAAAGGTTTCAGAAAAAATCAGCGACGCTAAATAGAGATTTTTAAAGTGAAAAATCTCTTATTCAACTCGACCATAAAATCAGAATCCCTAGCGAACCGATTGGATTTAAATATTTTAAATACAAACACTTATTCATATTTAATTTGTAATTGGTGCTGTAAATATGATTCCATTCGGGTACACTTTAAGCCACATTTATCTGCTACAAGTGAATCATGAATATCAAAACTTTACGCTGGGTTGGTTTACTCGAAGGTATTTCATTTTTACTCTTACTCTTTATTGCGATGCCAATGAAGTACATCTGGGGCAATCCGATCTTGGTTAAATATGTCGGTATGGGGCACGGTGTACTGTTTATTGCATTTCTGGCTGTTCTTTTTATCGTATGTGAAAAACAAAAATGGTCAATCCAAATTTTTATTTTAGGATTGATTGCTTCAATTCTTCCTTTTGGACCATTTATTTTCGATAAAAAGATTAAAAAGTTAGAACAAGAAAAATTGGCTTAAATATTCAGTGAATGAGCGATTAGCGCGCCCTGTTTAAAACAAAAAAGGTTGGAAAAATCATCTATTTTCCAACCTTTTTTATATTCACTTTTTAAAAACTAAATCTTTAAAGCTGCGCCCATTCAGAGCTAGACAATTAAAACTGTCCACTCATCGCGCGTTCTTGCATAATACTTTTGACCACTGATCTTGGCACGGTGAACCACACTGCGATTAAAGCAAAACATGCCAATGCATATGCCCACATATCAAAATGACCATATAAAATACGAACAATTTCGATCACGACAAAAAATGCCACCATCATGATCATCCCGACTGCCGCTGCTACGGTCCCCTTCGACACTTCTGAAGCACTCAGTGAGAAACGGTAAAGTACGGAAAAACTACAGCCTTCGCCAAAGCTAATCAGGGTCATGCCTAAGACCAGACACCACAGCATGTATTCTTGCCAGATCACCCCTGCCAAGACAATCAAAGTACCTATAAGCATCAATGGCAATGCCAACATCACCGTCCGTCCAAGTGCCAACCGATCAATCACCCGAATCAATACAATATTCCCGAGTATCAAAGCACCAAGTACAGGAACCTGAGCTAAGCCATATTGCATATTGGTCAGTCCCAATTGCTCCACCAATATCACAGGTGACATCGCAATCCACAGAATCAACGGAATCGAAACCAAGGGTAATGACAGCGACAGAGCCATAAATCGCTTATTACTAAACACGGCTTTAAAGTCATCCCATACATAACTCAAAGGTTGTTTTGGAATGCTGACATGCTGTTCAGGCATCTTGGCTTTGAGCCCAAACAAGCTCAATGTTGCCAATAATGCAATACCGATAAAGCCCCAATGCCATGACACATGATCAATCATAAATGCGCCAACCACAGGACCAATTAACGGCGCAATGAGAGAAATATTTGCCATCAACGCCATGACTTTAATCGCATCGCGTTCTTCAAAAATTTCTTGAATGGCAGCATAACCAACGGCTGAAATGATGGTTAAGCCAATCCCTTGTAGAAAACGTAGTGCCAAAAATTGTTCAATGGTTTGTGTCATTAAAATCAACAAACAGCAAATTACAAAAAAGACTACGCCACCGAGCAGCACTTTTTTACGTCCTAAGCGATCGGACAATGGACCTAGAAACCACGCCAAGCACGCACCACCGAGAAGGAAGAACGACATGGAAGATGGTGCCCATGCACTACTCACACCAAACTCTTGAGTAATGGTGAGCATCGCAGGTTGAACTAAATCATTACAGATATAGACTGAAAATTCGAAGAGTACCAATGCCAACGGAAACATCATGGTGGCACGGCTTAATGTTGCTTTTGAAGCAGTTTGCATTATGTTCTACATTTAATTTGAGCAAAGTAAAACTGATATAGGTATTAAATGATCTACAAACAGATTCATTTCCATCAGTTTCTTTAAGGCTTTATTTTAAAATAAATATGCCTGCAACATAGCATTTAATTGTTTCATGTTGATAAAAGCAGCGTTTTCTTCTTTTCTTTGTATTTTTGAAACAGATCAATGCTGTATGAACGTGTTGTTCTTCAAATCTTCATAGGCTTGCATCACTTCTGAAAATTGATTCATCACAAAATAACCACGTGCATAGATCGGTTCATTCAAAGGTTGACCTGATAAATATAAGAAAGTCGTGTTTTGTAAAGCGATCAGTTCAACATGTTCACCTTGATTCGACATCACTGCCATTTGATGTGATTCAACGACATCTTTTGAACCTGCTATGCGTAATCGACCAGAACGCAGATAAATCATGGTGGTGTCCTGATGATCTGCTGGCAATATCAGTGTTTCACCCGCTTTGAGGCTGACATCGAATACTCGAATTGGCGTATGCGTTCGTGCAGGACCGATAGCATCGACATATTGCCCTGCGATGACTCTAACAAATGAGTCATTCTCTAAACTGATCTTCGGGATCGTTGCATTAGACAAACTTTGATAGCGCGCTGGATTCATTTTGTCTTTAGCAGGTAGGTTGACCCACAATTGTAAAAACTCAAAACTTCCACCTGAGTTTGAAAATGCTTCACTAAAGACTTCTTCATGTAATACGCCAGAGGCTGCTGTCATCCATTGCACGTCACCCGATTGGATCACCCCACCGCCACCTGTAGAGTCTCGATGTTCAATCTCGCCTTTATAGACAATGGTGACCGTTTCAAAACCTCGATGTGGATGTTCAGACACCCCTTTTCTTAAACGTGTTGGAGACAAGTTTCCAGGACCTAGATGATCCAACAATAAAAATGGTGATGTAGTATTGCCCAGTTGATAATGGGAGAACACAGAAGTCACAGGTGAAAAATCCCCTACTGCACCACTCGAGTCAGGTTCATGTATAAAAGCTAATGTTTTCATCTTATTTATAGTGTTTGATTTGGTTTCATCTTAATCAATCAGGGCGACTTCGACTACAACATTCTCTCTATTTATCTTGAGCGATTTATGGCTTGGATTGATTTTTATAAAAGAGTCATGCCTTAAAAATAGCAATACCTCAGAGAGTCAGTACACATCAGTCATTTTTTCAATTTGAAAGATCTAATTATTTAGTTAAACTACATAATCTAAAAAATGATAAATGCATAATAATATGAAAAATTTAAATCCTAAAACGTCTTTAATCATTGGTATTGTGCTGCTTATTCTCAGTGCATTTATGTATTGGAAATCGAATACACCAAATATCAGTACGGCTGATCAAGTACTGTGTGAACAGCAACTTCAGCAAAAATATAACAATCAAGCAGATGCACAACTTTTAGAAATGTGTAAAACCTCGGTGGGTATGATCGCACAAACTAAAGCTGAGGCTAGTGGTGCGACTTCTGCTGAGGAAATGGCGAAAGCGATTAGCCAAGCCAATCAAGGTGAAACAGGTGGCACCATGTTTATGATGTTCTTTGTGGGTCTGTTCTTGATTATTGGTGGGGTTTTAACAATTCGTGGGGTGCAAGGCATTCTTGCAAAGAAATAAAAGCTTAAAAAGAAAAGCATACCAATGGGTATGCTTTTTAAATTTTCCTGCAATACATTTATTAAGTTAGATAAATATTATTTATAACTCTTTAACTTTAAAAGAAAGATTTTCAAATTTAAAATTCATTTCCGTTAAGCTAGAAAACTCACCTCTTAGAGATTTATTAAATAGTTTCTCAATTTTAAATTTTTCAGAAGCATCTAAACCTTCAATATAATCATGAGAAAAATAAATATTTTCAGTATATTGAAGCATCATGTTAGTAACTATATTTACTTGCTCCACTATTGAAAATTTCTTAAATTCATCAATGAACTTGTTTATTAAATTATCATTTTCAAACCAATTAATAACAATCCAACAACTACCATCTTTAGCGTAAAAAATATTTAGTGAGAGATACTCTATTTCTGGTAGATGATAGTCATAAATATTTTGTAAAATGTTATTTGAAAGATCTTTATATAAAGCGAATAGACCTGTACATACAAATGGAAATTCACCTATAACATTAATTGCATAAGTTTTTATAGAATTTCCAGCATCACCATTAAAGCAATCAACTATTTTTTTCCTTATTTTTAGATTGTCCTCGAGATCAAGATTTGCCCTTTTCAAATTTGCGACTATTATCTCAGGACGTAAATCTAATTTATTCTTATGTGTATTTTTAAGTAGTGGCTGAAAAGTCTTTCGTGCATTTTCTAAAGCATTATTTTTCTTATAATACTCCAATGAAAAGGAACGATAAAATAAAGCTAATATTTGCTCTACACTTAATACAAAATCGTCTTTTTCAATTGAGCTAAATAAATAATCATCGTGATAGGAGCAGAATCCTTTAAAAGTTGATGCTGTTCGAATACCAAGTTTTCTAAGTTTTATAAAACCATCACTTTTAAAAAACGAAAATAAATCTTTATTTTTAAATCCGTATACATGTCCTTTTTCGGCAATCCTCTCTAAGCTTAAAGATTTCGTTAGACTATGTGCATTAATAATTTTATCGGTACAATTTCTTGGTGTATCTAAGTCTTTAGCTACACAAATTTCTTTATGTAGAGTTTCATCAAAAATTTTCTGTAATTCATACATTTCTAATTTTTTTACTTGTCCAGTATTTACGTGTTGTTCAATAAGTAAATGACACTTTTTGTATTTTTGACCTGACCCGCAATGACAAGGTTTATTTCTATCACGACCACTCATAATTCCTCTAAGAACTCAAAAAAGCGCATCAAAATTGATACGCTTTTTATGAGGCATAACTGACTAATTTACAATCGTTATTTGCCTAAATAGACCAATTGATCAAGGACATCTTGCCGCTTGAAAACCTTTATTCTTACCCCGTGCACATTGATACGCTTTTTGGGTATCAATCAATTTCCAATCATCATTCACATTTTTAAAACGATAAATGGTACGAATAGACTTTACCGAGTCATCCAATAAACCTGTTTCAGTCACCTTGACTTCCGCCGCAGTTGGATTCTCAACCTGATTAAAATATTGACGAATTTCAACAGTCGATAAATCTTTACGTAAGTCAGAACGCTCACTCAACACTTGAGCCAAAGGTGTACCTGAATTACTCACCTTATTGACAATATTCTGAGTGGTCGCACACCCCGATAAAATTCCCAAACACATTGCAGATGCAGCAATTAAACGAATCATTCTTTCATTATCCATATATACATTTTTAATAAATTTTGAGCTTATTTGGCATTTAACAATAGTGACGCTTTGTTACATGAGTGAGACACCTCATTGCCGAAAACAAATTTCCAAATAAAAAAGCGCATTCATTAGAATACGCTTTTTTAACATCACTTTTATATGTTCATAAATCTTATAGATCGAACAATTTACCTGGGTTCATGATGCCGTTTGGATCGAACACTTGTTTCAACGCTTTCATGTATTCAATTTCTTCTGGCGTACGTGTGTAGTCCAAATATGGCTTCTTGGTCATACCGACACCATGTTCAGCAGAAATCGAACCATCATATTTTTTCACAGTTTCAAAGACGTACTTATTCACCACCTGACATTTCGCAAAGAATTCATCTTTATCTAAATCAGCAGGTTTCAAGATATTTAAATGCAAGTTACCGTCACCAATATGACCGAACCAGCAGATTTCAAAATCAGGATAGTTATCAGACACGATTGCATCAATTTCTTTAATAAATGCAGGAACATGCGTAATTAATACTGAAATATCATTTTTGTAAGGTGTAAATGGTGCGATAGACTCAGAGATGTCTTCACGCAAACGCCATAAGCTTTCCACTTGGTCTAGGCTTTGGCTTAACACGCCATCATGTACCCAACCTTGTTCCATACAATGTTCAAAAATTTCCATCGCCTTGTCCATAATTGGTTCAAACGGCGCTTCAAACTCAAGCAATACATAGAATGGACATTCAGTTTCAAATGGACGTTGAACATGACCATTTGCCAATACTTTTTGCATCGCAAGTTCACCAAAGAACTCAAATGCAGTTAAATCAATTTTCGCTTGGAATGCATGAAGCACAGGCATGATTGCATCAAAATCAGGTACACCCAGTACCATCACTTGAAGGTCTTGCGGTTGACGTTCAAGTTTGATTTCAGCTTCTGTGACTAAACCTAAAGTCCCTTCACCACCAATGAATAAATGCTGAAGTGCATAACCTGTCGCGTTCTTGATCATGCCTTTGTTTAAACGAAGCACATCGCCTTTACCCGTCACCACAGTCAGACCCAACACCCAATTACGTGTCATGCCGTATTTGATAACTTTAATACCGCCCGCATTTGTGCCAATGTTACCGCCAATTTGCGATGACCCCGCAGAAGCGAAATCTACTGGATAGTACATGCCTTGATCGGAAGCATAGTTCTGAAGTTGTTCAGTCACCACACCTGCTTGAACACGGACCATACGGTCTGCTGGGAAGAATTCCAAGATTTGGTTCATCTTGTCCATGCTCACCACGATCTCACCGTTCGCAGCAACAGCACCCGCAGATAAACCTGTACGACCACCCGATGGTGTAATCGCAACATTATATTGGTTTGCTAATTTAACAACTTCTTGCACTTGTTCAGTGGTCGATGGAAATACGACAACAGATGGATTTGGATCAAAGTGTTTGGTATGGTCTCGCCCCCAATTTTGTAGACTGTCCGCATCGGTTTTAATGCGATTTTCGCCAACAATAGCGGTCAATTGGGTTAATAACTCTGGGGTTAAAGCGATTGGAGCATTCATCGTTTTCAGACCTTGCAAGAAGTAAAACAAGTAGTTTTGAGGGTCTAGAACTGAATATGATTAAATGGCAAATCAGTGCCATTTAAAGCACACAAATTCTAAGACAAGACATGATCAAAAAGCCGATTTGGACGATGGCTTAGATTTCATGAGCCCATATTATATGTCATTTTTATCAAACACGCTGAAAAACGTGTTTCACGAATCTCACCTTGTAAATTACACAGTTAATTAGACCAGTAATGTTATGTTAGTACATATCACTGGCAAAAATATTAGAATCGAATGTCATAAAGGAAATGTATATCAAGCGATCTCCTATGATATGATACTGCCACTAAATTTGGCCTTGTAGCGGAGCCGTAATGAGCCAACATCTCTCTTTGCCTAAAGATAAAATTCGTTTCTTGCTGTTAGAAGGCGTTCACCAAAACGCTATCGACACTCTAAATGCTGCTGGATATACCAACATCGATTATCGTAAAACTGCGCTTGAAGGTGAAGCGTTGAAAGAAGCGGTTAAAGATGCTCACTTCATCGGTATTCGTTCGCGTACTCAATTGACTGAAGAAGTCTTTGAATCAGCGAATAAATTGATTGCTGTCGGTTGTTTCTGTATTGGTACGAACCAAGTGAACTTAAATGCAGCGATGGAACGTGGTATTCCTGTATTTAACGCACCGTACTCAAACACACGTTCAGTTGCTGAACTTGTTTTGGCTGAAGCAATTCTTCTTCTACGTCGTGTGCCAGAGAAATCTGCAGATACACATACAGGCGGTTGGAACAAATCTGCTGTGGGTTCTTTCGAAACTCGTGGTAAGACTTTAGGTATCGTTGGTTACGGTTCAATCGGTTCTCAACTTTCAGTTTTAGCTGAAAGCTTGGGTATGAAAGTGATTTATTTTGATACAGTGACAAAATTACCATTAGGTAATGCACGTCAAGTCGGTAGCTTAGGTGAATTACTTGCCAATGCTGACGTTGTGTCTTTACACGTGCCAGATGTTCCATCTACACGTAACTTCATGACTAAAGACCAATTTGCTCAAATGAAAGAAGGCGCGATCTTCATCAATGCTGCACGTGGTACATGTGTTGTGATTGAAGACTTAGCTGATGCGCTTAAATCTGGTCACTTAGGTGGTGCGGCTGTAGACGTATTCCCTAAAGAACCTAAAGCGAACGGTGAAGAATTTGTTTCTGCACTTCGTAACTTACCAAACGTGATTTTAACACCGCACGTGGGTGGTTCTACGATGGAAGCTCAAGCAAACATCGGTCTTGAAGTTGGCGAAAAATTTGTTGCTTACTCAGATAAAGGGATGACTTTATCTGCTGTGAACTTCCCAGAAATCGCACTTCCATTGACTGAAGGTAAACACCGTTTACTTCACATTCATAAAAACGTGCCAGGTGTGTTGTCTAAAATCAACAACTTGTTCGCTGAACACGGTATCAACATCTCTGGTCAGTCTTTAATGACCAAAGGCGATGTGGGTTACTTAGTGATGGATGTTGACGCAACTGCATCTTCTGAAGCTTTAGATACACTTCATAACGTTGAAGGTACAATCCGCGCTCGCGTATTGTTCTAATCTATTTAGAGTTTTGAAAACCACAGCTTTCAAGCTGTGGTTTTTTATTTTTCAAAACCTTGCATGTTCGATGGCTCAGACATGCAAGGTTTTTAGTTTTAAAATGCATAACGCTACTTCTCACAACAGCTTATAAATTGCCGTTGAATAACAATCTCACATTAAACAACACGCTCAAAAATAGTCATGCTTTAAATGGTTTCCAATGCTTAATTTGAAAAATCTACCTCATATTCAAGCTTTACTTTTGCTCCTCATCGCTATGGTGAGTCTGCAAAGTAGTGGTTCATTGGCAAAAATATTGTTCGATCAATTTCCAATATTGACTGTATCAGCCATGCGCCTTTTACTCAGTGCACTCATCCTGGCGATTATTTTTAAAATTTGGCAAATTCAATTTCAGCAAATCAAATGGAAAGCCATTATTAGCTATGGTGCTGCACTTGCAGGCATGAATTTACTATTCTATTTATCCATTGATCGTCTTCCTTTAGGTATTGCAGTTTCATTTGAGTTTATTGGTCCGCTCAGTGTCGCCTTATATTATGCACGTCAAAAGTTTGACTTCATTTGGGTGGGGTTAGCTATTTTAGGTTTAGTTTTACTGTTCCCATTTGATCAAGCCAGTCAACCACTTGATCCTATTGGCATCGCTTTTGCGCTTGGGGCAGGTGCATGCTGGGCACTGTACATTATTGCAGGGCAGCGGCCTTCGGGTGTTTCAGGCAACCATACTGTGTGCTTAGGGATGTTTGTCGGTACAAGTTTACTGCTTCCCTTAGCGCTGTTTTTTGGTGTCCCTAGTGCCGTGTTTGAACCGTCTAATTTCATTTATTTTATTGCACTCGCCATCCTTGCCAGTGCCCTACCATTTACCTTGGAAATGATTGCGCTACGTAATTTAACTGCGCTGAGTTTTGGAACACTGATGAGTGTTGAACCGGCTGTTGCAGCACTTTCAGGTTTTGTATTTCTAGGTGAAGCGCTTTTATGGAATCAATGGCTAGCCCTTGCGACCATTATCACAGCATCCATTGGTTGTACCGTCACAACACAAAAAGCCAAAGCGAAAAACCAATAATCTAAGCATTGAAAAAACCACCTCGAAAGGTGGTTTTTATTTAATATAAATTAAGAAACAGGTACTTCACATACGCTATCACCGTCATCGGTACAATAATTCCAGAGATTAATCACCACTACCTGATTTGGAAGGATTCGATCATACAAATTTGCATAACCTTGATAATTTCTTCCCGCCCCTCGAGTTACATTACCTGTTAACTGAATTGAATCGATTACGCCTTCATTGGCTGAGTAGAATCCTGAAAATTTGCTAGGGAGTTGAATTTTTACGGGTTTACCATAAGTCGCAGATACGGTGAGTTCCTGCGGTGGCTCATTATCACCTAAAGAAATCCATAGATTAATTTCACACGGTAAATTGGTTAGCTCTGGATCGACTTCCCAACTCGCAGCCAGTGGTTGAACGGTCTGTGTCCCCGGCTGATTTACTGCATCATACGTGGTGCATACAGCATTGAAACTTAAACCCTCAGCATCTTCAAAAAGCACTTCACGTTCGCTCAATTGAATGGTGACTTGTCCTGTCAAACCTGACACTAAACCGCCTTTGTAGCGTACCCATTGATTACTTTCATAAATCATTGGTCCTACTGCACTCCATTCAAGTTGTCCATCATCATCGTTGATTCCCGTTGTGATTTTCCCACCTTCCTGAGTTAAAGAGAAAGGATAAGACTGATTCAGAGTAGCAGTACATGGCGTTGCACTACCATTCGGCAATACACATTGAACAAAGTTGTCGGTTGTTGGTTTACCTAGATCAATCGTCACAGAACCTGTGGTCAATGAGGTTTTCTCACCAATTAAAGTACTGGTTAAATCCGTTGCCTGCCATAAGATGGTTCCTTCTGAAGGCATGTTATAAGCCATTGTGCCCTGTTCAGGAATATATGATGTTTTGGTTAAACTAGAACCATCTGCCAATTTAATTTTAGCAACAACATTACACGGCACTTTCTTATTATCTGAGGTACATTGGATAAAAACTGAACCTGCTGCTTCAAATTTAAAATCCCAGTTCCAAGTTGAAAAATGTGAAACTGTTGCATGGACAGCAAGCCCTGTCGGAGATTCAGCATAAGCAACCACTTTACCCTTACCTTCTTCGACCCAAAGACCTTTCGTTTCATCGAAATGCCACATTGGAATTTCAGTACCCTCTTTCATTTCCTGATTATTGATACTTTTTAAAGGTAAATCCATCTGAATATCGGCAGTTTTATTCGGTGCTAATTGTAGTTTCTGCCCTGTTTTCACATCGCTAAATGTTGCTGTGATCATTCCTGCACTGATGAGTTGCGTACGATTACCTTGCGCATCTACAGCAAAACCATTGGCTGGCATGGCATTCAGATCAGTCGATTGAATATCCCAAGGGCTAAACTCCACATGCACTTGACCTTGTGCCAAGTTCCCTTTGGGATCAACAAAGGCATTGGCAGGTATTGTGATTTTCGCTCCCAATGATGGTGCTTTAATGACTTGTTCTAGAGCAATATCTTCAACAGGAACAATGGCTTTAATCGCAAGTAAATTTGCAGCAAGCTGTGCAAGCTCTTCTTTTTTCACCAAAATCGATTGTTGAATAAAGCCATCGGCTTCATAGGTCACCACAACTTCAGTTTGAGATGCAGGGACTTGAACATTGAGTCGAGCCAGACCATTGAGATCAGTAACAGCTTGTTGCCCTAAGACCTTAACATTCACGCCTTTTAACAATGAACCATCAGCACTTTTCACTTGAGCTTGAACAGCAATAGATTGATTATTAATAGGTGGGTTTGCAGGGTTTTCTTTATCATTATTGGAAGAGCCACCGCATCCTACGACGCTTAACCCCACACAGACGGTTAAGAACAGTGTCTTGTAACTATTCATTTTCATCATGGTTATCACCGTTATTTTTTATTATAAAACGTTAAATACATCACACTTATTGTAATTGTTAAGTTCTGATTAAATATTAATGAATTGCAACAAAATATAAACGCGGATCTATAAGATCTTTAAACTACTGATCATTCATCATTTTTATAAAATAAGACCGCACTTCCATATTTCTTATAAATAAAAGTCCTATAAATTAGATCTTTATAAAAGCAATGAGTTTTAAAATCCATCTCATAAGTAATTCCTCTATAAAGACTGAAATAGCGATGTTTCAGATCAAACAGTGATACCATTTGCTCAAAGAATACGCCTAATGCTCATAGCACATAATCACTCATGCCAAATACTCAACTGACTGCCGTTCTCTACATGGTTTTATCCATGGTTGCCTATCAAATTAGTGCTTCATTTGCAAAGCAGTTATTTGAAGTATTAGATCCATTGACTGTGGTGACGCTCAGACTCGTTTTTGCATCGATTCTGGTCATTTTGATGTTCAAATCATGGCGAATTCTTAAACAATTACCCGATCTAAAATGGAAAGATTTACTGCTATACAGTGCCTCCGTCTGTTTTATGAATGTACTGTTCTATGCCTCTTTAGGACGACTTCCTCAAGGTATCGCAGTTGGATTAGAATTTATTGGCCCATTGGCTTTAGCTTTCTTTTCGATTCAGCATCGCGGTGATTATCTGTGGGTGATGTTAGCGATCTTAGGTGTCGGACTGATGGTGCCTTGGCAAGATGCCAATGCCGAAAATTTCTCTTATCTAGGCGCCGCTATGGCATTGGGTGCAGGGTTATTTTGGGCGTCTTATATTTATTTTGCGCAAAAAGTTGCTCGCCAAAATATTGGCATGCATGCACTGAGTATTGCGATTGTGCTCTCAGCATTGGCTCTACTACCGATGAGTGCAGTACATAATCCAAGTGCATTAATCCAATTTGAATATTGGCCTCAAGCCTTGATGATTGCACTATTAGCCACAGCTATTCCCTATGCTTTAGATTTAAAAGCCCTTAAAACTTTAAGTAAATTGAGTTACGGTACGCTGTCTAGTTTATCTCCAGCTCTCGGCGCGCTTACTGGCTGGTTATTACTTAACGAACATATCAGTGTGCTACAAACGATTGCCTTGTTTTGCATTATGCTTGCATCTATTGGTGTGACATACAGTGCCAGCAAAAGAACCCAACCCTTAGATGGATAGGCTAAAAATAGGGATTGTAAAATCGAAGTATAAATCCAATAAAATGCTTAATGCCCCCATTATTCAACCCATAAAAAAGATGGCTTAAGCCATCTTTTTTTGCAACGGATATCGAGCAATTTAGACCAAACTGTCTTTATCTAAGCTCTTGTATTTTTTATACTCTTTTAGATACTTCTTCGCTAAAGTCTCTTTTTCTTTATCTTCCAAGATTTTTCCAGCTTGCTGAAAGAAACCTTGCTCTTCTTCTTTCAAATGATGATGGACAGTTTCAGAAAGCTTTTTCGCTACAGCTAACCAGCCCGAATTACTAAATTCAGTTTCAGTGAGTTGCTCCAATAACTCATCCATTTCATGATGCTCAGCCAAAGCATGACGAGTAATATTTAAACCCGAATCCGTCATCATGAGTGGAATATAAAAATAGCGGTCTTCAGCAACAGCATGTGCAAAGAGTTCATTTTTAAGTTGATCAAATAATTCACGGCGTTCTGGAGTATCTCCTGAAGTTTTAATGAGCTTTTCAGCGAGTTCACGTTGAACATCATGACTTTCTCTTAATGCTTCAAATATATTCATTGTTGTTTTCCTTGAGCGATTGATATTTATTTTAGAATGGATTTATAAGCAGCTTTTACAGAAGCATGCAGAACTCTTCTCTAAAATATCAATAAATTTCGTTATGTTATGCCATGAATTGTATGAATAACTTTAATATCGAGAATGAATTACATTAAGAACATTTGATAAGCTAAACGGCAAATGAGCACACTCACCAAAATCAAAAATAAAATACGAATAAAACCACTGCCGTATTTCAATGCCATTTTGACCCCCACCAGAGAGCCACAGACATTGGCAACAGCCATCATTAATCCAAGACCAAGTAAAACATGCCCAGCCGGAACAAAGAAACTTAAGGCTGCAAAATTAGTCATAAAATTGCCAATTTTGGACAACGCAGAGGCATGTAAAAAATCAAAATTAAGATATTTAATAAAAAAGAAAATAAAGAAGCTGCCCGTACCTGGACCAAAGATACCATCATAAAAACCAATGGTTAATCCCCCAATTCCTGCAAGAATGAGCATTTTAGTGGTCAGTTGTTGTTGGACATGATGTTGTCCGAATTGTTTTTTGATTAAGGTATAAATCGCAATCACGATCAGCATAAACAGCACAAAAGGTTTTAATACTTCTTGTGGAATCATCGATACACAAGCTGCGCCACCAAATGAACTCATGCATGCAGTAATCGCAACCACAGCAAGTAACTTCCATTCCAATTTCACTTGTCGTAAATACGAAAATGCCGCGGAGGCTGTTCCACAAATGGAGGCGAGTTTATTGGTACCAAAGATCGTCGCTGTCGAAGTGTGCGGGAGCGCACCCATCAGGGCGGGAATCTGAATCAACCCTCCGCCCCCAACTGCAGCATCAATTGCTCCTGCAAAAAATGCGATAAAGATTAATGTGATGATGACTTCCATTTCCATCGTGATAGACTCACATTACAAGTTAAGAACACGCTTAGGGACTAAGCGTTTTTTGTCAGTAATTTCTGCCAGACCTAAACATTTCTCACCATCAAAGACGATGACTTGTGCTTCAGGAGGATGATCAATATTGCTTTCCATACCACGACTAAAATATTCTGCCCGTCCTTCAGGCGCTTGAATTTTCGGGAAGTGATTGACGGGTGCATAAGCTGGAAGTAATAACGCTTCACGCTCTTGCTCTGTCAAACTTTCTAAATATTCAATCGTGTATTCAGGAATAATTTCAAACTCACCTGTTTGGATTCGATGTAAATACGTCAGATGCCCATGTGTATTTAAAGCTTCAGCAATATCTTCGCCCAATACGCGAATATAGGTTCCCTTCGAGCAAGTAATATCGAGAGTAACACTGTCTGCGGTAAAGGAAATCAACTCAATCGCATAGATATGAATGGGACGCGATTCACGTTCAATCTCAATCCCTTTACGCGCTAGCTCATACAGTGGACGACCTTCTTTTTTGAGCGCTGAATACATCGGTGGAATTTGCTGAATATCACCTTTAAATTTTTCAAGCACTTGTAGAATCGTGTTTTCATCAAGATTTGGAATTTCTTTTTCCAACAAGACTTCACCTTCAACATCACCCGTAGTCGTACTATGTCCCAGTTGAACCGTAGTTTGGTAGCGCTTAGTTGAATCCAACAGGAAATGAGAAAACTTGGTTGCTTCACCTAAACAAATTGGCAATAAACCTGAAGCTAAAGGATCAAGCGCCCCTGTGTGACCACCCTTTTCAGCACGATACAACCATCGCACACGTTGCAAAGCTGCATTTGAGCTAATTCCCAGAGGTTTATTGAGTAGAAATACACCACTGATATGGCGTCGCTTAATTCTTACAGGCTTAGTACTTGAAGCTGGTGCAGACATTGGAAAAATTCATAACAGACTTAGCAGACTATCTTAACAAATCCATTTATCTATTTTTACAAATTTCAGTTTTGATTTTTTAAAGATTGTGGCAAATTAGCCAATCAATAGAAAAATAATTTAAATATTTCAAAGGACTTGGAATGCAACAAAACCACAAAAGAATTCTAATTATTGTGATTGTCATCACATTTATAGCTGGACTCATTTACTGGCTCAAACCGAAAGACTCTGCACAAGCTGAAGATTCTCAATCTCCTGCATCAACAGCGTTAAGTGCTGAACAATCTGCTGCTACGTTAAATGCTCAAGGGCAAATGGCAAATGCATTTTCAAGTGCTAGCCAGCAAGATATTGAAATTAACTGCCAAGTTTCAATGGATGCATCCAATCGACTGATTGTAAATGAAGCGACCAAAAACTGTTTTGAATTTTTCATTACCCAATATGGCGAAAAAGAGATTCAACAAATTAAAGCTGATTTCGTTCGCTATGCCCAAAGTACCTATAAAGAGCCTTTATTGGGTCAATTAACCGACTTGTGGTCTCGCTACATCCAATATCGTGAAAGATTAGGTGAACTCCAAGCACCAAGTGGCGACAAAGAATCCTCTGGATACTTCAAGGCAATTTTCAACAATATGAAAAGCCTGCGTCAACAACTGTTCTCGCAATATGAAATTGAAGGTTTATTTGGCACTGAAGACACGTATAACGATTATACCTTGGCACGTATGGCAGTCATGGAAGATAAAAAACTGACTGAAGCTGAAAAAGCCAAGAAATTACAAGACTTGTTTGACGATTTACCAGAAGATTGGAAAGAAAATTTAAAACAATTGTCTCAACTCGAAGACCTTCGGAAACTCACTGCTGAAATTAAAGCACGTGGTGGAAGTGCTGAAGAAATTCGCCAAATGCGTATGAACCTGGTAGGACCTGAGGCAACACAACGTTTAGAAACTTTAGATGGGCAACGTAGCGATTGGAAAAACCGTGTCGATGGCTATTTGGCTAACCGCCAAACCATTCAAAACAGCAATATGAGTGAAGCTGCAAAACAGTCTGCTATCCAAGAGTTACGTAATCAACAATTTAAAAACCCACAAGAACAATTACGCCTTGAGACTTTTGAAACAGTACATGACAAAGGAGGAAAACTACCCTATAGCGACTAATCAGTCGTATGAAATAGATATTCGACATGGACATGTCTTGAATATGAATCAGGATGATAATTCAAAGGGAATACTCATCTTTAAACAACAAAAAAATGAGAGTGCTTTTTATGAAATGGACGACTAAAACAATCGTATGTGCAATGCTATCTTGTGCAAGTATCGCAACATCACAAATTACACAAGCCAGTAATACCTCACAAATCAAAGAACGCTTTGTGTTCTCATCTTATGCAAAAACGCAATACCCGCTGGTTTTTGCACATGGTATGGGCGGATGGATTCGCGCAGGCACGGATGAGTTAGGTATAGATTATTGGTATCAAATTTTACCCGACATTGCTCGCAATGGTGGCAATGTATGGGCAACACGTGTTTCACCATTTAATGCTTCTGAAGTGCGTGGAGAACAACTTTTACAACAAGTCGATGAGATCATCGCATTAACAGGGAAAAGTAAAGTCAATCTTTTAGGACATAGCCACGGGGGGCATAGTGTGGCTTATGTGAGTAATGTCGCACCACAAAAAGTAGCATCATCAACAGCCATAGCCAGTCCATTAAAAGGATCAAAAGTTGCTGACTTAATCATTTCTGTTCAAGGCAGTGCTTTAGAACAACCTGTGGTAGAGGTGGTAAATTTCGCTTCTAAAATGCTGGTTTGGGCTCAAGGCATTGATCCGAATAGCTTCCCACACGATTCTTTAGCAGCAGGCAAAAGCTTGAGTCTCGCTGGCTCTGCTGCATTTCAAGCCAAATATCCTTTAGGTATGCCAAAAACTGCCTGTGGTGAAGGTGCTGCGATTGAGAAAGGCATTCGATTCTATTCATTTGGTGGTACAGGTACGGTAACCAATGTTTTAGACCCAGATATGTTACTGGGCGTGACCGCTAAATTGACGGATGAAAATGGTGATAATGACGGACTGGTAACGCGCTGTAGTGCCAAATACGGTAAGACACTTCGTGATGACTATAATTGGAATCATTTAGATGCCATTAACCAATTCTTTGGACTGACTGCAACCTTTACAGCAGATCCTGTTTCTGTCTATCGTCAACATGCCAATCGCCTGAAAGCGCAAGGGCTATAGTCCACGCACAATTTTGCTAATCATATTTAAATAAGTCATTCATGAACAAGATCAGTCTTGTGATCTTGTTCATCCACCTCATTCCATTCTCTCTAAAATATTAAATAAAGCTTCTAAATAATCATTCATAAACACTCTCATATTATTAAGTTAAACTTAACAATATATTAAATAAATCAATCTCTTATGCCGTTTATCGCCTAATTCTTTTATTCAAAAAACATGACGCTATACTCACTTTGTGTTTAAAAAAATAAATAAATCACAAGTAGTGAGAAAAGACATGAAATATGGATTTTTATGCGCAGGTTTAATTGCAGCAACATTAACACCTATCGCCCAAGCAAATACATCAACTCAAGCTCAACAAGTTAAAGCGAATTATGTAAGCTCTAGCTATGCCAAGACGAAATATCCGATTGTCTTTGCACATGGCTTAACAGGCTTTATTCGTATTGGAACTGAAAGCTTTGGTTTAGATTATTGGCATCAAATTCTACCTGACTTAGCCCGTCATGGTGCAAACACTTGGGCTACACGTGTGTCACCCTTTAACTCTAATGATGTTCGCGGTGAACAACTTCTACAACAAGTTGAGGATATTCTTGCCATTACAGGTGCACCAAAAGTCAATCTAATTGGTCACAGCCAAGGTGCTCATTCTATTCGCTATGTCGGCGGAATCATTCCAAGCAATGTTGCCTCAATGACGACGGTTGCAGGTGTGAATAAAGGCTCACCAATGGCTGACTTTATTTTAAAAACTGAAGGTACAGGCTTAGATTTAGCCTTAGCTTCGGTCGTTAATTTTGTCTCAGGTGCGATTGTTTGGGCACAAGGGTTGAATCCAAATTCATTCCCTCACGACTCATTAGCTTCTGCGCGAAGCCTCTCTACACCAGGTGCAATTGCCTTTAACCAACGCTTCCCAGTCGGTATTCCATCATCAGCGTGTGGCGAAGGTGCATATAAACAAAATGGTATGCAACTTTACTCTTTCACTGGGAATACACCTTTTAACAGCGCCTTAGATGCTTCTGATTACATCATGAAAGTCTCTTCTCTTGTTGTAGGAAAAGAAGGTGCGAATGATGGATTGGTTCCAGTATGTAGCGCTCGATTCGGTAAAACGATTCGTGATAATTACCGTTGGAATCATCTCGATGAGGTGAATCAATTGTTCGGTATCCGTGGTCTATTTTCTCAAGATCCAGTTCAAGTCTACCGTGAACATGCCAATCGTTTAAAACAACAAGGTTTATGATTCAAAAAATTGTATGAATTAAAGTTAATGCATCAATGCCACCGCTCTAGGTGGCATTTTCCGATCAATAGCCATCGCATTAAATTTCGCTATCGTTTTTAGCACTTTAACCACATACACCTAAACCTTTGTTTTATTAAAAAATAAAATGAGATACCATCTAAAATTGACCTAAAAGATCTTTTAACCCCTTAATTTCGAGTATTTTTTAACCATTGTTCTTATTGTTTAATTTACCTAATTTATGAAGTTACTTTGACCAATCGGATGGTTTAAGTTTTTTATAAAGGATAAAACAATCAAAAAAACACTACTCTTTCTCGGTCTGATGACTACATTCACTTCGATTCAACCATCAGCACATGCCACTCAAGCACAGCAAATTCAGTCCAATTATATTCAATCAACTTATGCCAAAACCAAATACCCAATTGTCTTTGCACATGGAATGTTTGGTTTTACACGCATTGGATTAGATGCCATAGGTATTGATTACTGGTATCAAATTTTGCCTGATCTTACTCGAAATGGTGCCAACACTTGGGCAGCACGCATGTCACCACTTAATTCGAGTGAAGTTCGTGGTGAACAATATATTCAACAACTTGAGGAGGTCATGGCAATCTCAGGTGCTCAAAAACTTAATTTAATTGGGCATAGTCATGGGGCCAATGCGGTTCGTTATGCGGCTGGTGTAATGCCTGAACACGTTGCATCTGTTATAACAGTTGCAGGTGCTAACAGAGGAACCATTGCTGCAACCGATGTCTTAAAAGTTGCTGCAAAAACGGGAACCTCTGAGTTATTAAACATTTTAATTAGTGCATTCGGCGGTGTGATTGTTTGGGCTCAAGGACTTGACCCTAAAACCTACCCTCACAATGCCTTTGCTGCAGGAGAATCAACATCTATTGAAGGCACCGCAATATTTAA
This sequence comes from Acinetobacter sp. CY81, assembly GCF_059515925.1. Lineage (NCBI taxonomy): Bacteria > Pseudomonadati > Pseudomonadota > Gammaproteobacteria > Moraxellales > Moraxellaceae > Acinetobacter > Acinetobacter sp. CY81. The sequence continues at coordinate 105,237 of NZ_JCAKNC010000003.1, read as the reverse complement.
CCAAAAATTTCCGATTGGGATACCTAGTACCGCATGTGGTGATGGAGCACACTCAGAAAATGGCATACAACTATACTCCATGACTGGTAATACCTCATTTACCAATGTTTTAGACCCATTAGATTACGTAATGTCAGCCTTAGATAAAATCTCAGTATATAAGAGTGGTAAAAATGATGGCATCGTATCAGTTTGTTCATCTAAATTTGGCAAAACCATTCGAGATAATTACCACTGGAATCATGTAGATGAAATTAATCAGACACTTGGTATAAGAGGAATATTTTCTCAAGATCCTGTTTCAGTATATAGACAACATGCGAACCGTTTAAAGTTAGCAGGACTCTAAGTCCTAATATAAAAGTAAAACTTTAAGATAAATACACCTTAAGAATTTATTTTAAGGTGTATTTTTTAATTATCCATCATTCTAACTTAACCCCATAAAAGTAATTTTATCTTTATTCCTCTAAAAATAGTAGAAACTTAAATTAGGTGACCTTATGGTTAAAATATCTCATATTTAAGATAATCGGTATATTAATTAACCTTAATGGCCTGTTTTCGTCTAATAGTTGTAGTTTTTATACACGAATTACGTATACTAAAATTCGGTGAAGGAATACATCACAAAAACAAAATAAAAAAGAGGAACGATAATGAAAATAAAAGCACTGGTGTGTGGCTTAATTACGACCTTAACGATGACCATAACGCATTCATCTTTAGATCAAAATTATCCACAAATACGCCATTTAGCTCAAAATATTACGGCTAAACCCAACTCCAACTATGCAAAAACACAATATCCCATTGTATTCGCACATGGTTTATTTGGTTTTGGCAGTGTGGTCGGAATCGATTATTTCTACCAGATTCTGCCTGATTTAGCGCGCAATGGTGCCAATGTATGGCAAACACGTGTATCTACCATGCATTCAAGTGAAATGCGCGGTGAGCAAGCACTCATGCAAGTCGAGGAAATTCTCGCAATCACAGGTAAAGATAAAGTCAACTTAATTGGACATAGTCATGGTGGACAAACTGTTCGCTATGTCGCAGGCGTCATGCCAAATCACATTGCTTCCGTTACAACGATTGCTTCAGGAAATAAAGGTGCAAAAATTGCAGATGTTTTAGAAGGTGTTCTCATTGGTGGAATTTTAGAAGCACCGGCACGCGCCATCTTTGACAGTCTAGTATCCCCAGTCATTACCTATGCTTCTGGGCTCGATTCAAAAGTATTTCCTTATGATGCTAAAAGTGCCTTACAAGCTTTAGGAACCAAAAAGTCTCTTGAGTTTAATCAAAGATTCCCAAATGGTGTACCAACAACCAGTTGTGGTGAAGGTGCATCACAAGTCAAAGGTACGTATTATTATTCATTTATGGGCAATTCACCTTTTAATACGTTTCTCGATCCAATGGACTATGGGATGCTTGCATCAGGGCTGATTGCAGGTGATGGTGATGGTATAGCAGGAAGATGCTCTTCTCGATTTGGTAAAGTGATTCGAGACACTCATAAATGGAACCATATGGATGAAGTAAATCACCTTCTTGGACTCCGAGGTATATTTTCAGCAAATCCAGTTCAAGTCTACCGTGAACATGCAAACCGATTAAAAAATCAAGGTTTATAATTTTTAATCAAAAAAATGCGCCAAATGGCGCATTTTTTAACTCGTGATAAAACTTAACTTTAGCCTAAACTTAAGAAGCTTTAACTTTACGAGCTGGTAATTTTTCGCGGATACGCGCAGCTTTACCAGACAATTCACGTAGGTAGTAAAGTTTCGCACGGCGAACAGCACCACGACGTTTAACTTCTACTTTAGCAACGATTGGAGAATGTGTTTGGAAAACACGTTCAACACCAACACCGCTAGAAATTTTACGTACTGTAAACGCAGAGTTTAAACCACGATTTTTAATCGCAATTACAACACCTTCAAAAGCCTGAAGACGTTCACGCTCGCCTTCTTTTACTTTTACAGAAACGATAACAGTGTCACCTGGTGCAAACGCAGGTAGATCTGTTCTTAATTGTGCATTTTCAACTGCTTGAACTAAAGGATGCTTACCGCTCATGGGGTATCTCCGATATTGCGGCTCAGAAGAGGTCTGATGTCCGCGGGGTATAGAGGCTAAAGCGCATGTTACCCATTTAACTTTCTCTTTACGCTTGACCACTTCAATGCATAAAAAGCCGATTTAAAGAACATTTAAAAATTAAATATTCGAATCCTTAAGCCATTTTTTTTGCTGCTTAGTCAGTTCAACTTGTTCCACCAACTCTGGGCGGCGCTCAAGTGTACGCTGATAGCGTTGCAAAAACCGCCATTTTTCAATATTTGCATGATGACCTGATTTTAATACTTCAGGCACATTCAAACCTTCAAAATGATCTGGCTTTGTGTATTGTGGGCAATCTAAAAGACCATCCACAAATGAGTCTTGTACGTGTGATTGCTCATCAGACATTGCATTCGGAAGCCTCCGAATAATACTGTCTAATAAAACCATCGCAGGGAGTTCACCGCCAGATAAAACATAATCCCCAATTGACCATTCCTGATCAACATATTGTTGGATTAAGCGTTCATCGACACCTTCATAACGTCCACACAGTACAATCAATCCATCATATTCGACAAATTCTTTGACTGCAGATTCATTTAAGGTCTTTCCTTGTGGAGACATATACACCACAGGAACGTTCACTGCACCCGCTTGCGTTGCAAGCTCTTTGGCATGTTTGATTGCTTGAGACAAAGGCTCCGCCATCATGACCATACCTGGACCACCACCAAATGGACGTTCATCCACTCTTTTGTAGTTGCCCTCAGCATAATCGCGAGGATTAATACAATGAACTTGTATCAAATCACGTTTTGCTGCACGCCCGCTAATACCATAGGCTGTAATCGCTTCAAACATTTCAGGAAAAAGCGTAATCACTGCAAAAAACATCGCAGATTCCTCTATTTTCCAAATGCATTAATCCTTAAAGGATTAGTAATCTACGCCCCAATTAACGTAAATACGACCAGCTTCAAGATCAACACGCTGTACCACATCTTTATGCCATGGAATCATACGCTCTTCAGCATCAACGCTATCTGGTGTTGCGTGAACCACCATGACATCGTTAGCACCTGTTTCGAACATTTCATGGATTTTACCGAGATTTACTTCTTGTTCAGCGTCATCAAGACCTAATACGATTAAGCCTTTCAAATCTGACCAGTAAAACTCATCCATGCCTGCTTTCGGAAGTTGCGTTTTCGAAATCCAAACATCAGTGCCAACCAAGCCATCAGCTGCAGTGCGATCACTCACACCTTTCAGCGAAACAACCAAGCCTTTACCATGCGGTTTCCAACGTTTTACATCTACACTTTGCCAACCTTCTTTAGTCTCAATGTACCAAGGAAGATAATCAAAGATGTTGCTCATAGGTTCTGTATTGGAATAGATCCAGAGCCACCCATTTAATCCATATGCTGAACGTAACTGTCCAATCTGAATACGATCTTCGGGAACATTCTGTGTTGGTGTCATGGGCTACCTACTACTTAATAAAATTATGCAGCAGCTACAGCTTTTTTAGCTTGAGCAGCTAAAGAAGCAACACGGTCAGAAGGTTGAGCACCTTGTGCAACCCAATGAGCAAAACGTTCAGCATCTAAGCGAACTTTTTCTGCTTTACCTTGAGCTGTAGGGTTGAAGAAACCAATACGTTCGATGAAACGACCGTCACGTGCATTACGGCTATCAGTCACAATGATTTGATAGAACGGACGTTTTTTAGCACCACCGCGTGCAAGACGAATAACAACCATGATAGAACCTTATAGTTTTTACGGATTATCGGTGTATCGACCATCGATACATTTCAAACCCCTTTCATAGAGGGCAGTATTTTACTTTAAATTCTAAAAAAGGGGAAGATTAAATATGCGTTATCCACAGTTTAGAATTTAAATTATTTCCCTGTCCAATTTGAGTTCGCACTGAGACTACAAGCTGTCACACCCTTAGACCAAAACTTTTGTTGGCGATGGTTTAGACAGATCACACCATCATGCTCCATTTGCTGTCCTGCAATCGGAGTAGCAACAAGCGTCCATGATGTAGGAGTAACATTTGTTAAATCAAGTGTGTACAACTGCTGTCCTTGATTAGGCATATTTCCAGAATGTTGTAATTGTGCCAAATCCACTGGAACTTCTTCATCATCCACGATTGGAACAAAAGAAAAATTTGCAATTTTAAACCGCTGTAAACGTTGTGCAACATCCAACATTTCAGCTTGGGCTTCGGTACGCTTCGTCTTAAGTACTGATTCTTGATAAGACGGATATGCGATCGCAGCAACAATTGCAATCAATGCAACTACAATCATTAATTCAATTAATGTGAATCCGCGTAAATATTTCACCATGTTATTTGACCTTCTCCACAGGTGATCTCATCTACGTCAATATTTTTCAAAGTTTTGTTTTTACAACGAACGCCAGCATGAGACATTAAAAAACTATAATTATAACTATCCTGACTCTCTGCTATCAGTACCCAAGACTGACCTGTTCCAGCTGCTAAACGAAGATTGTATTGAATCGCAGTACCTGTCGCACCACGCGGCGCAACAGATAGTTCAGCAGGAATTTGATAATTCAGATAATTAAAATTACGTGATTTATGTTTATTTAACTCAACTGAAATTTGCAACAATTGATCCTGAGCCTGACTTGCATTTGCACGGCGCACATATTCTTGATACGAAGGGATAGCAACTGCAGCCAAAATTGAAATAATGACCACGACAATCATCATTTCAATAAGTGTAAAGCCTGAATGAAATGGAAATTGATTTTTCATACTTCCATTACTCACTTTGTCGACCCAGTTTTTCATACCAACGCTGAGGAATTAAACACATCTCAGTCGCCTCACCATTACCAAAACTACCCGTCACAGTGAGTGCAATACGACCACTGGTACTGATACAGTAGTTTTTAGCACTCGTATCACCTTCTGCTGGGGGTGGAGGACACGACTCATCCTTACATTCGGTATCTTTTTTATCATCGTCATCTCCACCGTCCCCACCGCCTTTCTTACCACCAACAGTCACAGTATGGATACCCACTCCTAATACACTTCGCGCATGATCAAGTTTTTCAGCGCACTGGCCAAAAGGTAGACAAAAGGCTGTAATCATACTTTCTCCTTTCACCCCTGCACCACAGTCTCCCGAAATACCAGGCTTACTTGAATCAAAAGTAGATACATAAAGCTTGTAGTTCATCGCTAAAGGTTTACCAAAAACTTTTTCACTTTGTTTTTTGTAATCGCTACAATTTGATCGTGTACCATCAACACCAACCGTGCAATTCTGGAAGCGATAATACCAACCATCTTTTTCCTTATAGCTTGCAACTAAATCTTTATTTTCAAAACGATTAGCATCAGTAATCTCACCTAAATTAACTTTCGTTAAGTTCGCTGTATTACGGGTGGTCGACGTGAATAAATTTCGGCGTGCTACATCTTTGTCATAGATATTATAAATCGCGTCATAATCATTGTTAGGCTGAGTTGTCGTATAGTCTTGAAGTGGAGCACTTCGGTTACCACTTCCAATAGAAACTAATGCAAATGTTTCACCATCTTGGTTATAGAGAGAGAAACTTGGCATCTCATAAAAACGCGGGCTAGTTGAACGATCTGAAGTCACATTGCTTGAATCAAAGAGACGAATTGGATTCTTTACAATCGCGCCCAACTGAGTTTGTTTATTATCAAAATCTACTCGGAATAATTGACCCGCTAAATCACCAAAATAAATATGATCAACAAGATCATCCCCATCACGATCTACTGTGCGGACTTCACTCACCACACTATATTTTAAATTTGTATGTTTGGTTGCGATCACACCGGATTTTGTATCTACAGGTGAACTCTTCGTGACATTGTCACTTGTCCACCAAAGCAAATCACCATTGTCTGCATCAAACATATAGACGCCAGCGCCTTTCTTATTGATCTGATTGTAATTTGATTTTTCATAGCCTGCGTAAAGACCTTTTACACCATTGGTACGTGCATCTCCATCGTCACCCCCTGCATCATATCCACCACCAACAAACATGACACGTTTGCGCTCTCCACCCCAATTAATCCATGTAATTGATGGCTTCGACCAACTTTGCCCCATATGTTGCAGTTCACTAAAAGTTTTCGATGAGTTCTCGCTATACACTTTTTGAGATGCAGGATCGATATGAAATTTGAGTTCAGGTTGATCAATATTACTCAAATCCAAGGCATAATAACTGCGCCCCCCCATACGTAAACCGCCATAGGCAATCTGCATACCGTATTGGTTGTCACTTCGCCCCTTACCTACTACCAGATTAGCATCATCATCAACAACATATTGGGTATAAAGAGACCATGCACCATCAATTCCGTAGAATAGTTTTTGCATTCCACCTGTTGTAGCATTGGATAAACGGAAAGCATCTTTTTGGTTTTCAACCATTTCATTAGGTACAAAAGCAAACTTTTCGGTGCCAGTGTTAGCATCGACAACATGAAGCAATCCTTGAGTGCTTCCAAATAAAATGTAATCTTCTCTACCCTTAGATTCCATCACTTTGGATGTTGAATTGTATTCCAGTCTACCTTTATTAGTAACCAACACTGGCTCAGAATGCATTACTGCACCCATCTGTCTGAGTGCAGGTTGTGCAATCAAATTTTCTACAGTCGTTGGAGGATTAACTACATCAATGTTGTAGCCTAAAAGAGAAACCAAATACCCACGATTTGGGTCTAATTTGTAAGTTGAATCAGCTAAATCGGCAATATGAACTTGGCGTAACTCACCTGAAGCTCCAAAATTCGTTGTGTCCGATGCTGAGACTTTGCGATTGGTAAAGAGTAATCTCTCCTCTATGTTATCAGCTTTAGCACCTAAGATCATTTGCGACCAAGCACCGCCTTTCGCGGAAAACTTACGACTTCCTAAAGTGTTTTCATCTGCATTTTCAACATCAGTATTAATTGACTTTGCCCAAAAATCATAAACTGCTGAAGTGATATTTCCTGTATTTTCATCTAAAGTTGGTTCTCGTAGACTACCATCTGTATTAAAAACACGGCTACCATTTCTACCAACCAAATTCCCGCCATCTGATACCTGATACTTTTTTAGGTTTCCTAACCATAGTTGGTAATTGGTATTTGGTGTTGGCTGAAATGTTTGATAATAAGCGTCATTCTGTAGCTCCGCAGGATTTAAGGCGTCGCGCGGAACAGTTGGAGAGCCCGTCGTCACTGATGGAATGTCTTTTGATAAAGTACTGATAAAATCATTAACACTATCAACTACATCTTGCGAACTATTCCCTGAATACCAACCTCCTTCTCCAATTACACCCCAATAGGCTGCTTCCTGAACATCCGTTAAGTTTGTTTTTTTAGTTCCATCAGTATTTAAAAATGGCGCTAAATTTTCCGCTTGTGATTTTGTTGGATCATAAGATGCAACATTATTAAAGCTATTTCCAAATCCAACTACAGCAGTTTTAAATTTTAAACCTTGTGGATTACCACTAGGAGTGATTAATCGACTATTAAGTGCCCCCAAACATCCCCAAGTGCTACCATTACAAGTAAAATCCTGCCCATTCGCACCTAAAGCACTTTGCATAAGAGGCAAAGAACCACTATCTTCCGTAGGTTCACCATCTGTTAATACATAAACACCTTGACCACTACATTGTTTAATATCACTGTCTTGGCTCAGAGATGCTGGTGATACATATAAATCCTTAGTGGTATTTTTTGTATCGTCCCATGAATACTGAAATCCACTATTTGAATTAGTCGCTTCTATTATACCTGTGTAGCTATAGCACCTCTCTTCATACTCATCAATGTTACTTACACTGAAATCACAATTTGTCATTTGAATATGATTACCATTAGGTATTGAATCACTGCTCGCAACCCACTCCCCTGAACTACAATCAGAGTATGCACTATTCCAACTTATACATTTTTGTATGGCCGTATGAGTGGTTGTTATCCAATTGGGATTTTTTTTTGAGCCGCCATTCACCGAATTATCATATTTATAGGAACGGTAATAGGGCATATTCGTTACATTAATTTTACGTGTTGCAGTGGTCGTCCCCATTAAATAGGCAATTGTTTCTGCATAAGAACGTGCTGTTGGCGTGTTAGTGTAAAACACCATATTTTTAATCGTGTTGATTAACAGTTGACGTTGAGTGGTATTACCAACCTCAGCATCCAAACGACGTGCAGGAATTCTAACTGCGCCAGTGTTTCTAAAATTGCTATTACTCTGTGTATTATTAACTAAGTAGCCAAGCGTCGATAACCCAATAATTTTATCATCATCAATACGAGCAATTCCTTTTGCTGTATTTCCTTGCAACAAATCAGTCATTGCTGTTTTAAGTCTATCAGTACGCGTACCTGTAACTCCCGTGTCGTTATTATTCATACTGTTTGAGATATCTAATAAGAACATCAACGTCACATCACCGGACTTTGCATCTTGATAAATATCAATATCGCTGGCTTGACTGACACTGGTTGCTACTAGTGTTGTAGTGCATGCTGTAATACTCGCAACCAAAACTTTGTAACGACATGAAGCTAAAAAATTAAGCGTTTGTTTTTTCATTTCATTTCCCCACATCTATACAAAGTCTTGAACAATCACATACTCAGTCGCATGTGAAGTAAAAGGTACATTCAAATCTGTTAAACATTCTGTCACCGACCTACGGCTTTCAGCATCAACAGCTACAGTTGTTCCTTCTGGAATCACCACATCACTCATATGATTCCTAAAACAATCATTGATATCGTCAGGATCTACACTTGAAAGTGTTGGCATTACGGATACAGCAAATACTTTCACAGGCTTACTACGGTCAAACTTTACAATTTGTTCATCCGTACCAAATTGGGCACCAAAAAAAGGATCATTTTCAGAAATACTTGAAAATTTAACCGCAACCTGCGTCATGACAACACGGCGACCACTGGTGAAAAAGTTTGTATCTTGATCTTCTGCATCACAATAACCTGTTGTTCCAAATTCATTATTTGTTGGTGCAGAGGCACCTTCTTTCCAATAAATAATACTTGCACGGCTAATATCAAAGAATTGACTTTCAGCACCGCGATAACAAAAGACGAGTTCTTTCTCTTTATCATTGACGCCACTGATATATCCGAACATTCCACTCGCACTGAGAGATTGGATAATGTTGTCTTCTCTTTCAACATTAAAAAATGCAGCATCAGAGTTTTGTGTCAATAACTGATGTGCTTGACTATTGGTCGCAATATTCAAACTTACAACACTTTGCCTTACAGCTAATGTTCCTAAAACTGTAATCGTCAACAATAAGAATAGAACGACAATTAAAGTTGCACCATTTTGATTGCGCATCATTGCCCACGCTCCCCAAATGTATTTCTTAATGCAATTGTTTGAGTGACCACTTGACGTACGTACTTAGGAGCATTTTCATCAGGTTCTGTAATTTGTAATGCTTGATCAAGTACTTGGAAAACTTGTTCATCTGAGAATGTATTATCACGTCCTACTGACTGTAGAGAGCGCATCAAAATGCCTAATTGGACTGATAAAATTCGCGGTCTAGGTAAATCTAATTGAAGATAAGTATTTGCATCAACATAACGATGATTAGAGCCATTCTGAATACTATACAAGACCCTAAAATGATCTACGCGTTTGAGAACAATTTGGGGATCTTCACCAAAATTGGTTATTGAAGTTGGATCACCCTCTAGCGCGTAATATCCTGCATCACAGTAAAGAGCCAGAGGCTGATTAGGTTCTGTATTACCTATATTTTCATCAAGAGCCAAAAAGTAACGTTGCACAACCATTTGACGACCTTGGTCTCGGGTGAATTCAAGCGCATTACCTTCGCAGTCAAAACCGCCATACCATCGATCATCAGCAGTCGTTGCTGTTTTTTTATCATCCCAAATGTACTGTGGTAAAAACTGGATCGTTAGTTGATCACTCCCATCACTATGAGCATTAGACGTATTTTGTACTTCACTGCGTGAAAGAAGATTTTCATCCACAATCATTGGCAAATTTGAATTATTAAATCCGACCTTATCTGATGATGTAAAAACCATACCCCCATAAGCAGTTATGTCATTAATTCCAGATTGAACTGTATTCAAGTTACTTAGTCGCACATCTTTTAAAATAAAGTTGAGCCCGAAGTTTGCATCATCTTGCAAACCCGATTGCCCTGTTTGTAATGCTTGGCTTTTTAAACCTGTTAAAAAAAGCATGGTCGCAGAAGCTGCAATAATTAATCCAAGCGCCATTGCAATGAGCAACTCGACCAATGTGAAGCCTACCTGTTTTTTCATTTAGTAAACCTCCATGATCAAACAAGTAGAATTCGGCGCATAAGATGTGCCAGATGTACAATCCCCTTCTTCAGGCGATGCCTCCGATGCAGCTGCCGTGGCAGCTGTATCGCCCCAAGCGACATAAATACAATGACGTCCATCTGCATTTCCTTGGCAATCAAGAACATTCACCGTCATTCCTGTAGTTCTGGCTTTCCGTGCAATTTGTGCTACATCGAAATCAGCCAATTGATGACTCTGGCAATCAGATTCAAAACAATCTACTGATGAATTGATTTGATTATTTGCTGTATTCAACTGGTCGATATATACATTTTCAGCACCACGATTAACCCGCATTCTCTCAGCTAAATCACGTGCTAAATTAATTGCTTGAATCCGGGCACTACTTTCAGCAGTCGCTTCCACAGCACGGTACTGAAGTGCAATAAACCCCATCACTCCGATAGACAAAATGAGCAAGGCAACCAAAACCTCCATGAGACCAACCCCAAGTTGACGATGCTGTGCTCTCATCTGCATGTCCCTTCGGTAACTTGTTGGATATTGCCCATTCTTGAAATATTAATGATTTGGGATTTACCTTTCGACTGACTGCACAACGTTATAATGGTATCGCCCGTTGCATTATTAATACCGCCATTTAATCCATAGTGAATAGCTGTTGAACTCTCTTCTAAATAAACTGAACCCTGCGGCATCCAATGCATTTTAATATCTGTATTAATAAGTTGCGCTTTTTCTTCTTTTTCTTTTAATTCAACTTCAATACTTCGACGCTCTAATACGGATTTAGAGCGTGCTTGATTTAAAACACCAATTAATTCATTGGTACTTTTTTTTAAATTCTGATGAGTAATCATATTACTAAAAGATGGAGCAGAAATAGTCGCTACAATTGCTAGAACAGCAATCGTGACCATGAGTTCAACCAATGTAAATCCAGATTTAAAGCGCACAAGTTTCCCCCGAACCTTTAGGCGGGGTTACAATACCATTCAAGTGATTTCATGTTCAATTAATATATAGATAGAGCACATTAATAATCAGATGAATGATATTTTAAATAAAAAAAATTAAGATTAAAATCACACTTATTTATAAATTAATTATTTAATTAACATTAAATACCAATTGAATTAATCAGGAATGCTATTGATTAAAATGAATATATTTGACTACTTTTTAAACTACACTTTATTTGTCAAATAAAAAACGGATATTTAATATCCGTTTTTTTGCCTTCTGACTACCATGTCTCAACACAATCATCTGGAGGGGTTATTTTATTTTCACTATCTTTCGAACTTGTGACTTTGGCATTATCATTATCTTTATACCAACACTTAATTCCATTTGACTGAATAGATATTGCACCATCACCCTTTTGCCCACTGGTCAATAATGGTCTTACAACCAATAACCATGATTGAGGATCTGCTCCAGCTACACTAAAAGCTACACCGTTACCATCCGTAAGGGCAATACTATAATTAGCTTTACCCTGAGTTGGAAATTCGCCCCCGCCATATTTAGAAAGATCTACGCCCTTATAACTATTATTTGCTAATTTAAAACTCTCTATATTCTGTGCTAGCTGCATTAAATGTGTCTGAACTTCAACGCGTTTTGTTCGTTTCACATAATTTGTATAACTTGGATATGCAATTGCCGAAATAATTGCAACAACAGCAACCACTATCATTAGTTCAATTAAAGTAAAACCTTCCGACCTACCAACTTTCCTTACCATCACTATCCGCTCCGCAATCTAAATAAGTTACTTTTGAAGCCAACTTGTTGCGACACTTAACTCCCTGACTATTCATTAAATAAGTATAATTTTTAGTATTCACAGGTACTGCTTTCATGACCCAACCCGCTCCTTCTGAAGCTAAGCTCGTCGTTACAATTTGATTATCATCATTTAATGACGCGGTTCCCACTATCGAAATATTATATTTTACAGGAGAACCAACCGTTTCTGTCGCAGGACTATAATTTCTATAACTAAAGTTACGTGACTTATAGGTTTCTAAATTTTGAGCAATCTGTAACATCCTTGCCTCTGCACTTTTTGCATTATTTCTAAGGACATACTCCTGATAACTAGGCAAAGCAATCGCAGCAAGTACAGCTATTATGACCACAACAATCATAAGTTCTATAAGAGTAAAGCCATTTTTATTCATTACGACCTCTTTCTTATTTAGCATACCAATTCATAGGTTTCGTCTGAGAAATACACGCCCATTCACCTGTGCCACTAATATTCCCCCCCAACTGTAGCGAACCACAATTTGCCTCATTGCTTCCTTCTTTATCGACCAACGCATTTCCCAATATCCCCTTACCTAGAGTTTGAGCCAACTGCTCTCCAGCTAAACGATCACTCTCTCTTGCCGGTCTCCAACCTGTATTACTTTGGGCAAATTGATTGATCGTTCCATCTGCATTCAAACAAACTCCAAATGGCAAACAGTAATATTGGTTAAAAGACTCCCCTATTACTCGTACTTTGCACGGATCCTGTTCTCCTAAGCTACTACTTTCAGGATCATATGTAGAAATCACTAATGTGTTTTTAATAGCAACTGGTGGCTCAAATGCTTTTATTCCACCAGACTTTCTAAAAGTTCCGCTTCTCTCAACACCCTCTGCATTGCTTGATAATGATCGATACCAACCATAATGCACCAATTCCGCATTAGCCGGGGCATATGGAGAAAATTTAGATCGCATGACTGCCACGCCTGATTTTGCATCGATTTGAGGGTCTTTTAGCATCTGTTTCATCGTGATGTTATTTAAGGATAAAGCCACACCACCATTCGTATTAATATCCGCTTTCATCACATCTTCATCAATAATGCCATATACATTATTGGTTGGACGATCAGTCAATGCGGCAGCTAATCCTTCAGGTCTTTCGCGACCAATCGGCGCAACATCTAAAGGAGAACTACGATCTCCTGATGCGACCCCAACCAACAGGAACTTCTTATTGAACTCGCGATGCATGGTTAAAGTAGGTGCTTCATAAAAACGTGGATGATCTCCATTCGTAATATCACGACCTTCTACGTCAGTCGCTAAATTCGCCAATCGCACTGCACGAACACCAAAACTCTGTGAATTAGCGGTATTATTAGTATTATTTAAATCAACTCTAAAAACCTGACCACCTAAATCACCAAAATAAAGGTGATCAATCAAGTTATCTCCATCTGTATCGACTGTTGATATATCACTCACAATACTATGCACCATGTTCTCATTATTTAAGTCTGCATTCGTATTACTAACCCAAAGTAAACGCTCACCTGTTTCGGCATCGATAATGTATACTGCATTTCCTTTGGCATGCGTCTTATTAGAACAATCCGCTATAAACTCTGCACTTTTATACACATCTGAAGCATAGTCCGTATTTAACTTAAAGCGAGGGTCCTCATAGCAAAGATCATAGCCACCTCCAACGATCATGACTCGTTTGAACTTGCCATCCACTTTCATATTCGCCAATACAGGTTTCGACCACGATTGTCCCATGGAACTATATTCAGCCTGAGATGGATTGATTCTAAACTTAAACTTAGGTGAGGTTGGGTTACTAATATCTAAACCATAATAACTATTCCCCCCCATACGTAATCCGCCGTAGATATAGACTTTTTCAGCCTTCACCTTAGTAATTGGCTTATTTTCGCTATCAATTGTTTCTTCAAAGTTATAAACAGGATCGACTACCCAACTCGCATCAGTACCATGTGCAGCACCATTCTCATGAGTTGACGTTTTTCTCAATGCTAATGATTGCCAAGAGTCCTCCAAAATATCTGATGGAATAAATGCAAACTGCTCAATACCTTGATCAGCGGTTACCAGCCTAAGTGCACCATCCATCGTTCCAAATAAGACTGATTGATTACGATCGGACTGTAATTCGCCATTGGCATCCAAAGTCCCTGAATAAGTGACTTGAACAGGCATAGAGTGGGAGATACCACCAAAACTATTCCACTCAGTTTCTAAAAGAGTCTGTGCTAATTGCTCTGCATTCGGTACAGCAGCATCATTAATTTCAACGTTATAACCTAAGAAATTGAGCAGTTTTCGTTTTAATTCATTTGAAAACTTCGAGATCACAGCATTATCAACAAATTGATTAGCGATATAAACCAGTGTTCTATCATCACTTTTTATAGATGCAGGAATTTTTAAGAGTGAAGCATCCTTTGACAAATCAGAACTTAAGACACCATCTTTCACTGTATAGTTGGTATAAAGATTTCTAATATTAGTAGGGTTGGCAATCACTGGCATGCTGATATTGGCATAAGCTCCACCTTTATACACATCACCAGCTTCACCATCTGATTTACCCCAAATATCTCTAACGGATAAATTAAACTCGCCTCTGATATTGAAAATATTCGTTCCATTTTCATCAGTTGTAGTCTTCAGGACACCATCTACCACATGATACCTTTTAAGATTCCCAGCCCAAAGTACATCCTTACTACCAGGGTTCGGTTTGAAGGTCCGTACATATCCAAAAGGCTGGACACCCGTAGGATTTAGATCATCTACAGGGACTGACCACGCACCTGTAGTGAGAGGTTCAATTGTCCCTTTATCTAGGTTATCAATCACCCTTAATACGCTAGTTGTTACTTCTTCTGTCGTTTTAGCCTGGAAAAAGCCTCCATTACCGAAGCCAGTGTTACTATTTCTAAAAATTGTTTCGGCATTCGTAACTTCTTCTTGATCTGTTTTGACTGACCAATAAGAACATGAATCCCCAACTAAACTCGATCCTAATCGACATGCATTACGTGTCCCAACGGATGATGAAGTGTTTATATCCCCTGCAAAATCTTTACCAAAACCTACAAATGCAGTTTGGATAGGACGTTGCTTAGGATGAGTACCACCGTATAATTTTCTAGCGAAGGCTCCCATACACTTCCAGCCTCCTCCGCTATTTGTTAACCCATCAGCTAGATCACAAGAAAAGGAGGTATCATTTAAAGATTTTGCCATGATCGCTGCAGACTGGATATTATCTGTATAGTTAGGCTGCCCATCTGATAAAATATAAATACCCTGTCCATCGCACGTAGCATTTTGTGATGGTAACGGACTCATATAATTAGTTGTAGTTTTTGTAGATGTTTCCGAGTTATTAAATCCACTTATATTTGAAAAATTTTCAGTTTTTTCAATACCAGCCTCATTATCATTTCTATAAATATTAATTGTCCAAATACCATTGACTCTAGAATCAATTTTAGTATACCCAGTTAAATTAGGGGTGCGATATTCCCCCCCATACCAACTACTTATACATTCTCCATCTACAATTTGATCACATTTTTGGACATAATGAGTACCGCCTGGTTCACTCCAAAACTCCAAACCACTTTTATAGACATAGGTCTTTGACGGATCTAATGTATTTGTACCTAACAAATACGCTGCAGCCTCAGCATATGCATGTGCCGTTGGTGTAGAATAACCGGCAGTAATATTAGCAATTTCTTGTTTGAGTAATTTTCTGTGCTCAGAATTTACAGTCCCCAGCCTTCGTGCAGGAACCTTAATAAGGCCCGAAATATGGTCATTATTGGAGTAATAGCCCAATCCTATGTAGACATCTTCAAGTTTGGAATCTGTACTACTCAACATTGCAAACATCCCATCTTTGAGACGACTTAAACGGTCATAACGCAATGCACCTGTCCCTGGGGCAGTACAATAATTTCTCGTATACGTTATCTCAGGAAATATTCTGTCCCCTTCAATATCTTGTTCAAATTTAGTTTTACCATCTGCTCCAGTTGCACTACATAAAGCATAGTTCCCTGTTCCATCAGTATTTCTAAATTCATCATAATCTTCAACAATCGAGTTATTAGCATAATCATCTGCAATCATCCCCATACTGCCCGATCGGTCAAGCATCATGATCAAGGTTTTTTGGCCTGCCGTACCTGGGCCAGCATAGATTTGTAAATCAGAAGCACTTAATGGAGATACGACCGTAAATAGAGCTCCACCCAAAACATATAATCTTATGACTTGACTTAAATGTGCAATTTTCATATTTCCCCCACGTCTTATAGACGAGCTCTATTTCTAATACGCATTTGTTTTAGACTGGCTTAGAAACTTCTTTATAATCAGTAGCTAAATTAAATTCTTGTGTCTGCGATTCTACAGCAATTCCATATTGGCTTAGACAATCTGCTAAGGTTTTCAAACCAGGATGATCCTGATTATCATTCAGTCTTGGCTTTGCTGCACTCATACACTCTTGCTGAACTGTCGTCAAACTCGCTGTTGAATAGCTTGGCAACATTGCAGTAGTAGTCACTCTAAACCTGTAGTTTCCTGTCAAATTTTGCCCCAGATGTGAAGCTCCACTGACGTTAGTTCCCTCAGGCAAAAATTGCCCTTTCTCGACAGTTCCACTCTCATTAGAAATTAAAGAAACCGCTACTTGAGTGACGACAGCATCTCGTGCACTACCATAATCTGTAGTAAGCGAACAAAAACTATTTGCATTCCCTTGAATCAAGCGCATCTGATCTGTTGTGATCTTCGTTCCAGTCGTTGTATAAGGTGAAATTTGTGCAACGTTATTAATTTGAGCAAAGTTTTTTTGAGATTTAGGTCTATAGCAAAATACATATTCTCGATCAGACAATCCATTTTTTAATGCAAGCCCAATGACATTATCTAAGCGACGGATCACATTCGGCTCCATATTCCTTATAATGTAAAATGGCGTGTCGGCCGATTGATTGAGCAACTGCATCACCTGACTATTTGTTGAAACCTTAAGCCCCGTCATTGCATAACGAACAGCAAGCGTCCCAATCACAGTGACCAAAATAAGTACAATCATGGTCGTAATCAATGTTACGCCTTGTTGATTTGAAGACTGATTCATAGTCTGTCCCCTAATGCATTTCTAAGTCCAATTGTTTTCACATAAACCTGACGCGCGAATTTATTTTGCTTATTTACTGCAGCCGGTTTTTTTAATTTTATATCTCGCCCTAAAATTGAGTACGTTTTATTTGGGTCGATTTCTGAGCCAGCAATTTCATTAGATGACTTAACTAAAACCGACATTTTTATCACTTCTACAGCAGGCACTTGCGGATTAGGCATCAGGCGAGCCGCTGCCACCGCATCTCTATACTCTTGAACTGTATAGTATCTAAAATCATTACCTACTCGAGCACCTAAAAGAAATCCGAAATAATCCACATCAGGAATAATGATCTCTCCACCGTTACCAATGGAAAACCCTGTTAAAAATCCAGGATTTGCCTGGACACTTTCAGCAGATTCAGCTGGCGTATTTGCATCACAGGCTAAACCGTAACGAGGTAAGTTTTGATCATATGCCGTAGAATTAGTATCAACTCTCAGAAAATAACGCTGAACTACTCGATCACCTCTAAATACGCTTTCACCTTCACAGTTATGCATATTTTGTGGTGCTACAAATTGGATCGTTAATTGGTCACTCCCTCGATCTGTATTGCCTACCGAGGTCCACCCTTGAGCATCAGAGGATTGAGTTAAAATATTAGTAGCATATGGCGTGGTATTATTCTTATTACCAGCAGCTAAATTCACATTAGTTGAACTAGGTAATCCTGTAGAAAAAATGATGCCACCGAACGGCGTTTGATCATGCAAGTTCCTGTTTTCAACATTTGCATAATTCGCCAACCGCACATGATCAGCCACATATTCAAGCCCAAATATGCCACTATCTTGAATATTTAATACGCCTTCCTGCAATTTAGAACCTTTTAGGCCATTAATAAATAGAGACAAACCAGCAGCAACAACGATCAACCCTAAGGCAATTGAGATCATTAATTCAACTAATGTAAAACCTTGCTGTACTTTAAAGTTCATATTCATTAGTAAGCCTCCATCATCAAACATCGTGAGGATTGAACATAACTTCCTGTATCAGTCATACAATTTGAATAATTTATCGCAGCAACAGTTCCCGAAAAGGTTGTTTTATCCCAAGCAGAAAATAAGCATAAACGCTTTAAATCGTCAGGTGTAGCAGTTGCTATTCCTGGACAAGTTGCGATAGCAAGTTTGATACCGAATTCTTGTGCTTGCTTAGAGATTTCATAAGATTCATACATCGCAAACTCTGCCCCCGAGCAAAGTACTTCATTACATTTTTTGGTCGCAGATGGTGGTGTACTCGCCGTACTTAAAGAATAGGTATTAATGCTTGTTAAATAATTTGCTTTAGATTGATTGTTGACCCGCATTCCCTCTGTAATAGATTGCATGAAGTGCATCGCTTGAGTTTTAATTACCGCATCTTGAGAGGCTTGAATTGCACGCACCTGTAATGCCACAAATCCCATAACAGCAATCGCAATAATCAACAAAGACACCAATACTTCGATCATGCCAACACCCTTTTGATTTTTTTTATTCATGTGCATGTCCCATCTGTAAGCATTGAAACATTACCTGTTCTAGATATAAGAATTCTTTTTGATTTTTTGAGAGCAGAGTTACATAGACTCATACTTGTTAAGCTTGTATTGAAATCTTTAACAGTTCCATTGGGTAGAAATGTAATCGTAAATTTAGTGTTTTTCTCGACAATTTTATTTTTTTCTTCAGGCAACCAATTAAAGTTCAATCCAGAGTCAGTGCTATCTGAATTAATATTTACATTTGCCTCTTGGCGTAAAGTAAGCGCTTGGCTCCTTGCTGTGTTTAAAAGAAGTATTAGCTCCTTAGCTTCAGCATTTAAATTTTGAGACTGAAGAGTATCCTGAAATCTAGGTGCAGCAATTGATGCAATTATTGCAACAATTGCGATTACAATCATCACTTCTATTAAGGTAAAACCTTGTTGTGATTTGATCATTTATCCCCCAATATTTCTTTTTATCTTATATTTACAATAATATGTTGATCCAACCACAAAACAAATACAGTTAGGACAAAGTGTACTAAATGCAAGATAAGTGGGAATTGGTTAACAATTTTATAGAAAATTAAAGTTATTTTTTAAACATTACATGTATTTTCATCTTGGATGAGTTCGAAATCCCCCTTCGGGTTAATTTCTATTTTTAATTTTAAATCTGGGCGAGACACATCTACTAAGTCTAAGCATTTTATCTTAGGGTTGTACTTCACTTGTCCCAACATATCAAATTGAATAGAGGATACTTTTTTCAAATTTAAACCATCCAAATTCATATAAAAATGGGTTAATGAATGAGTATTTTTATGTTCAGTATTGAAGTGAAAAGTGACATTTCTTTTAATGCGAATGGCCTGTTGTCGCGCCTCATTCATCATTGCCAATATTTTTTGCGTTTCATTGACTTCGTTTTTCTGTTGAAAAAATTGAGTAATATTCGGAATTGCCAAAGTGGATACAATTGCGAAAATACTTACAGTTACCATTAGCTCAATTAGAGTAAATCCACGATTAAAAGTTTTCATTCTTATCACTTTATCTTTACTTAATGATAAAAATTTAAACTTTTAGCCGATAAAAAACAAAATAGTGCAGATAAATGGTATGAAAAAGTAGACGGAGTCACATTATTAACAATATAACTCTATCCATTTGTTATTTATGTTGTTATTTATGAAAATCAACTATTAAGCTTGAATAATATTAATACGCAGCTCTTTAGGTAAACTAAACGTAATATTTTCTTCTCTACCTGCTAATTCTTGCGGAACACTCGCACCCCAATCTTGTAAGCGCTGCAAAACTTGCTTGATTAAAATTTCTGGTGCAGAAGCTCCAGCAGTAACACCCACGGTTGCTACATGATTAAACCAGTCCTTCTGCAACTCATCGGCATTATCCACTAAATACGCATGTTTCCCCATACGTTCAGCCAGTTCACGTAAACGATTTGAGTTTGATGAATTTGGTGACCCAACGACCAACACCACATCGCATTGATTTGCTAGATCACGCACTGCATCTTGGCGGTTTTGTGTCGCATAACAAATATCATCTTTACGAGGACCTTGAATTGCAGGGAATTTCTCACGTAATGCATCAATCACTTTTGCCGTATCATCTATAGACAACGTGGTTTGGGTGACAAAGGCTAATTTTTCTGGATTTTTAACAATAAGAGAAGCAACATCATCTTCATCTTCAACCAAATAAATCGCACCACCATTTTTCAGATCATACTGCCCCATAGTGCCTTCTACTTCAGGATGACCTTCGTGACCAATTAAAATCGCTTCGACACCTTCACGTGCATATTTAGTCACTTCAATATGAACTTTGGTGACCAATGGACAAGTCGCATCAAAAACTTTTAAACCGCGACGCTGTGCTTCTGTTTGAACAGCCTTTGAAACACCGTGTGCACTGAAGATCACGATATTATCATCTGGCACTTCATGCAACTCTTCTACAAAAATTGCTCCGCGCTGACGTAGATCATCAACCACAAATTTATTATGAACCACTTCGTGTCGAACATAGATCGGTGGACTGAAAGTCTCAAGTGCACGATTCACAATCGCAATGGCACGATCTACCCCTGCACAAAAACCACGTGGATTGGCCAATACAATTTCCATAGGATCCTCAATGTTCACTTAATTTTTTGGACGATTCACAATAAATTTGCAAACAAATGTGCGAATAGCTATTTTGTTTGAAACTCGTCTACTCTAAAATAGAGAAGATATTTTATCATATCAGGAAAAATATCATGTCGGGTCTCTTGTTTGTCGTTTCTGCTGCATCTGGAACAGGCAAAACATCACTAGTTAAAGCCCTACTTGAGCGCGTAAGCAACTTACACGTTTCTGTTTCACATACGACTCGCGGACAACGTCCTGGTGAACTTGAAGGTGTTCATTACCACTTCACGTCTAAAGAAGTTTTTTTAGATCAAGTGAATCAAGGTGGCTTTATTGAATATGCTGAAGTTTTTGGGAACTACTATGGTACGTCTCAAGAAACTGTACAGAAGCAATTATCTAAAGGGCATGACGTTTTACTTGAAATTGATTGGCAAGGTGCTGAGCAAGTTCGTAAACTATTTCCTGAATCAAAACAAATTTTCATCCTCCCTCCAACGCAGTTTGATTTACGTCAACGTTTATCTAACCGTGGCACTGATGCAGTGGATGTGATTGAACATCGCTTAAGCTGCGCTGTTGAAGACATGCAACAATATATTAATTTCGATTACATTATTTTGAATGATGACTTTAATAAAGCGTTACATGATCTAGAGTCTGTGATTAATGCGAATCGTCTCGCTTTATCTCAGCAAGCTGTACGTCATCAAGAACTGATTCAAAAATTAATTACACCGAAACGTTGATTAAACTTGAGTCTATAGACGAAGGCATTTATACTGTTTAGTCTGTTAAAATTTTATACACAAACGAGAATTCTTATGGCACGCGTAACCGTTGAAGATTGTTTAGACCATGTAGACAACCGCTTTGAGCTTGTACTAGTGGCAAGCAAGCGCGCGCGTCAACTTGCTCGTCAAGGCATCGAACCTACTGTTGAATGGGATAACGATAAACCGACTGTAGTAGCATTGCGTGAAATTGCTGAAGGTCATGTAAGTAAAGATATCCTTAAGCACCGTGATCAAGATTACCAAACTTCAAGTTTAGATCTTGCTCTCTCTGCTAATAGCTTGAACTTAGACGGATTTTCTTTCCAATAAGTCTTAATTTATATAAATAAGCCTAGTATTTTTACTGGGCTTTTTTATTGTTTTTTTTAAGATAATGATTCGACAAAAACCGAAAAATTTGTTAAAAAAATAGATAGTTTATTTAATAGCAAATTGACAATGTAAGCGATATGCTGATTGATGAGCATACGTCTTTATTTTTGTTAATTCTGTAATACAAAAGGTGCAATATGCCAGGCCCAATGGTCAGCGAAGCGAAGCAACAACTGAAAATCATAATCGACGCTTATTTATCAGAATCTGATGTCGAGAGGGTTTTGCTTGCCTGCGACTATGCCGATGTTGCACATGATGGAATTACGCGTAAAAGTGGTGAACCTTATATTTTACACCCCATTGCGGTCAGCTGTATTTTAGCGCACATGCGCTTGGATGCCGAAACCTTAATGGCGGCACTTTTACATGATGTGATCGAAGACACCGACTTCAACAAAGAAGACATTACTGAAAAATTTGGCAAAACCGTTGCTGAGTTGGTTGACGGTGTAACCAAACTGAGCCATTCAAGCGATAAAGAATATAACAAAGCAGCTTCATTTCGAAAAATCCTGCAGGCGACTCTACAAGACCCACGTGTCATTATTATTAAACTGGCAGACCGCTATCATAATATGACCACGCTTGAATCATTACGCCCCGATAAACGTGCGCGTATTGCTCAAGAAACCTTTGATATTTTTGTACCTATGGCACGCTTAGTGGGTATGAATGAGATGGCAGATAACCTTGAACATCTGTGCTATCAAAATTTAGACCTGGACATGTTTAATAATGTGCAAGAAGCTTTGCTCCAAACCAAACCTCAACGTTGCCAATACCAATCAACATGGGAACAACATCTCAGCAATCTTTTAACTGAGTTCAATGTCCCTGGTCGTATTAAAAAGAAAAACAACAATATTGAGTTACTACGTCACTTTGTTAAGAATGAGATTGATCTTCAAGAGTTAACGCATAGTCATGCTTTTGAAATTATTTTGCAAAGCATCGCAGACTGTGACCGCTTGGTTGAAATTTTAAAAGAAAATTTCCAAGTCCTCAGTTTCCAAGATCATATTCGCTACCCTTTGCCAGGTGGTAATCAGTCATTAATGCTCCGCTTGAAAGGTGAGAAAACCACTCTTTCACTTACGATTCAGACGGAGTTAATGCGTAAAGCAGCTCGTTTCGGCGTGGTACTTGGTGAAAATGCACCTCAAACTTGCCGATCTGCTATTCAAGCATCCATGAAAAATCTAAATACATTGGTCGGTGGTGATTGTGCAAAAACCACATTTAGCGATCTCTTAGATTATTTACATCAAGATAAAATTTGGGTGTATACCCCACATGGTCAGCTACATGAATTGCCACAAGGTGCAACTGCGGTTGATTTTGCATATTCAGCGAGCTTGTTTTTAGGAAACCATGCCGTTGGTGTAAAAATTAATGGTGAAACCAAACCATTGTCTACACCCCTCGTCAGCGGGCAAGTGATTGAAGTGATAACCGATGTTCTTGCATCACCAAATCCAGACTGGTTAAGCTTCATCAACACTCAAAAAGCTCGTCGCTCCATCCAAAACATACTGAAAGAACAAGATATTGAAGAACAGCGACTCGTTGGACAACAAGCTTTAAATCGTGCTTTAAAGCTATTTAATCTATCTGTAAAAGATTTAAGTCAGGATGATTGGCGTGAACTGCTAGAGTGGCGCCATATCCAAGACCAAAATGATTTGTTCGAACAAATTGCTGTAGGTGATTTATTACCTCAGTTGGTCGCCAATCACCTCTTTTCACAAGATCAAACTGAACAAAGCCAAAGTTCACGCCTGATTTTAGGAACAGATGGCGTCGATGTAAAATATGCACATTGTTGCAACCCAGTTTTAGGTGATCCAATTCAAGGACATTTATCGCGTCGTGGTTTGATTGTGCATCGCTCACGCTGTCACAATCTTCTACATGAGCAACATTTACATCCTGAAAACATCATGCCATTACAATGGAATGAAGAGGAAGAAGCAGAGATTAACTTTAATGCCTACCTTCGCATCGACATTGTTTTAAACGATGAACAAATTTCAGAACTGATCTACATCTGTCGTAAAGCAAAAATCGGCATCGAATCTGTACGTAAATACGAATCTAAGACCTATTTAGACATTGTGGTACACAACCGTCAACAAATTGCGCAAATCATTCGTGAATTACGTATGCAGTTTGGTTTTCCACGTATATCACGCCAGCTAATGCCATTAGCTGTACCTGAAGTATCAAAAGCTGGCTAATCATTTATTAATGCGATTTATCTGACGTGGTAAATCAAAATTACTGAATTAAATCACTTTTATGTTTGACGAAATGTTTTGATCCTTTATGATGAAATGAGATGAAATAAAGGAGAAATTGATGTCCCGCCAAGTGATTCATACTGAAAATGCACCTGCTGCGATTGGTACTTACTCTCAAGCGATTCTCGTCGGTGAAACGCTTTATCTATCGGGTCAAATCGGTCTAGATCCGTATAGCATGGAATTGGTTGAAGGCATTGAAGCTCAAATTCGTCGTGTTTTTGATAATTTAAAAGCAGTATGTGAAGCTGCTGGTGGCTCATTAGCTGATATTGCAAAACTTAATATTTTCTTGACTGATCTTTCAAACTTCCAACTCGTAAACCAAATCATGGGCGAATACTTTGCCCAACCCTACCCTGCACGTGCAGCGTTAGGTGTAGCTAGCCTACCTAAAGGCGCATTAGTTGAGATGGATGGTGTGGTCATTATCACTAACTCATAATTAGAAATCATATATTGAACGTAATTTCAGCATTGATTCTAAAAATT
Source organism: Acinetobacter sp. CY81 (assembly GCF_059515925.1). Classification (NCBI taxonomy): domain Bacteria; kingdom Pseudomonadati; phylum Pseudomonadota; class Gammaproteobacteria; order Moraxellales; family Moraxellaceae; genus Acinetobacter; species Acinetobacter sp. CY81. Next base: position 80,153 of record NZ_JCAKNC010000003.1, on the reverse strand, counting down.
ATTAAATTCAAATAGTTATTAAATGCTAAAAGATACTGCCGATAAGGCAGTATTTTTTTATTCAAAAACCCAATCATCATAAATGCAAATTTAAATGAATTTCATTGACAAACGATAATAATTATCAATAATACTAGATATCGCATTTAACATTGTGGTTCTACAAATATGTACGTTTGCTTATGTCGTGGTATTACAGATCAAGATATTAAAGATGCCATGGCGAATGGTGCTGAATCTTATCGTGAGGTTCGTGATCTATTAGATTTAGGCACGTGCTGTGGTCGTTGCGCCCCTGAAGCAAAGAGCATCATTAATGAAGAGCTATCTTTAATCGCTGCGCGAATCTCTATCGCTGCTTAGATACGTATTTATAGGTAAACCCTTTCATTTTCAAACATCTAATTTTTAAACAACACAACAAGACAAGACATAACAATAATAGGCTTAAAAAATTTCTCCCCCCGCTTTGACTCAGCGGGGTTATTTTTATCTCAACAATAATTCTAAATTTTTAAAATGTTATGTTCCTATATCCCAAGTGTATTTGATTGCGATTTTCATTTGCCGTTCTATAAATCACTCGTCAGTATCCCTATAGATCATGTAAGATGGCCGTTATGGATTGCCTTGTTGATAAGGCACAAGATGATTTTGGAGCAGAACAATGAAAGGCAACCGTGACGTTATCAACCAACTGAATCAAGTGTTGTATCACCACTTAACCGCAATTAACCAATACTTCCTACATTCGCGCATGTTTAATGACTGGGGAATTGAAAAACTAGGCTCTGCTGAATACAAAGAATCTATTCACCAAATGAAACATGCAGACAAAGTTATTGAGCGTATTTTATTTTTAGAAGGCTTACCAAATTTACAACACCTTGGCAAATTGTATATTGGTCAGCATACGGCTGAAGTTTTAAATTGTGATGTTCGTAAAGTAAAAGAAAATATTGAAGCCATTCAGTCTGCGGTAAATCTTGCTGAACAAACGATGGATTATGTGACCCGTGATCTGTTGCAAGAGATTCTAGAAAAAGAAGAAGAATACCTAGATTGGACAACCACTCAAATTGATCTGATTGAAAGTATAGGCATAGAAAACTACATTCAAAGCCAAATTTAATTTTTTGACTTGATATAGAAAATCCCCGCTATGAAATATATGACATAGCGGGGATTTTTTATTTACTGTGTAAATCTTAATTGCTTTATTTTAAAAGATCTTCATAAGCTCGTTTCTGATGATGCAGAGTTTCTAATACCCAAAGCTGATGCCTTGCTTGTTGTTCTTTGCCATTAAACGCCAACACTTGAGCATGCTTATACAAATCATATTTAGCTGACATATTTGCAACCATACTCTCTATATGCGCAAGCTGTTCTTCATTCATTTTTGTTTTTGGATCAAGCTGAATCCACCAAATACGCTCTTTAAATTGTGTCAGTAAAATAATCTCTTTATCCATCACCTGTTGTTGTGATGCTGTCAAAAGAGTTTTAACACTCGCAATACCACTTTGCTCTTTATACAAGAAATAGTCTCGAACAGAAACAGCACAACCTACAATACATACAATTGCGACCATGGAGATTTTTCTTGAGCTAACTTGAATCGTAGGTAAGTTTTTATATTGCGCTTGAATAATCCCAAGCAAAAAGCCTGCAGGCAATAGGAAATAGGCATAATGCAGTGGAAACTCGAGCATACCATGAATCAAAATTGCACAGACCATTAAGGTCGCAACAATCGAGACGGTATCTTTAACCCCTTTATTCAACCAAAATAACCAAGCTGTTAAATACACAACTATCAATCCACCAATGATCGCTCCATTCCAAATCAATAGATCAAAAATAATATTGTGTGCACTCTTGTACCATTCATGCGAGGGATAAGCATCGAACGCAGCCATTTGTGCCATGCCCGTTTGATTCCAACCATAGCCAAACCAAGGTTGTTGCAGCAAAGCGATCCACTGTTGTTGCCACATATCCAATCGCAAGTAACCTGATGATGCTCGCTCTGCAACAGAGGTAGTTTCCACTATTTTTAAGTCAAACAGGTCTGCAATCAATTGATGAATAAATGGAAGATTAGCAATCATCAGTGCAAATACAGCAACCCAACTCAGCAATTTCAAAAAGCCAAATCGTTTATTTCGGTTAAATTGTTTAACGCCTAAGTAAATTAAGATAAATAAACATACCACCCAAGACGTGCGTGATTGGGTTAAGGCAATGCTAAACATCAAGATGAGTGCATAGTGCACCAAGTAGATACTCTTGAGCCATTTTTTTTCATAAAAAAATAGACATGCTAACAATGCTACTGTCAACAAAGTTGCCAAGTTATTTGGCTGTGCCAAATTTGCATAAGGCCGATTGCCTTTAAAGGTGTACATCCACGGTGAAAAATATCCGTACAGATTCAACCACTGACAAATAGCAATCACACTTGAAACCAAACCTACAATTAAAATAACAAGTGAAAATACTGAAAATACTTTTTCTCGTTGTTGAGTATCTTTGGATAGGTTAAAGCCAGCAATCACCATCAACCAAAACATCAATACATAGGCAAAACATAAAATTGCATTGGATGCATACAGTATTTGCCCTGTAACCAACTGTAGTAATGGAATACTCAGTAGCGGTATAGCGATCAGTTGTGGCCTAGGAAAGTCTATTTTCTGTTTATAAAAACTTAGCAGCAACAATGATGCCGATAGAAATGTAAGAACTTCTGAGGAGAATGTAGGCCAAGGTGTTTTATGAAAAGGAATAAGCCAAGCTATCACAATAAAAATCAAACAAAGAATAAGAATTTTCATGAGGAACTTGTTAAAAATCGATTACGTATTTTACCTTTAAAATTTAGACTTTAAAATTTTATTATTTTGAAAGCCTTTGACTTCCACCATGCTCCCAAAAATAAGGTGCTGCTCTTCCATCCATACTTGAACACTGGAAGCAAAGAAAATCCTGCCCGATAAAAAAAATAGTAATTACAGTAAATGCTATCCCATAAAGTACAACAAGTATTTTGCTAGAGTAGTATTTTTTTTTGTTTTGATTAGCATTGATGATTCTCATCTCTGAAAAAGCAATTGCAAAAAATAGTACACATACAACTTGTGATGCAGGATAGATGAAATTCCCCGAAAATGCAGCATCAATTAAAATAGCTAAGACACCCATTTTGAGAGCAATCGAAATATTTGATTTAAATAAAAAATATAGTTTATAAAAAAAGTACGCCAATAAAAATATACCTAACATGCCCCATTCGAATATCAGCCTTAAATATACGTTATGCATATGGTGTCCATACTTAAAATGATGCTCTGCTAAATAACCTCCACCTATACCTAGCAATGGTGATTCAAGCCATTTTTCAAACATATAAACCCAAATTTCATAGCGATAAGATGTAGAAAATCTGGCTATATTCAAGTCTATTGAATCACCTGATAAATAGTTATGAACAATAAACATGAGCTTATAGGCTAAAAATGCCAATCCCAAATACAGGAATGTAAATAAGATTAGTTTCTTATTTTTATTATCAAGAAGAAACATAACGATTAATGGCAGTACTATGCTTAATAGTGCAGATCTTGCACCATCGACAAGAAGTGCTAACGCAATCAAAAAGCAGATTATTGGATATACATAATTAATAATTTTATTTTTTTGATATTTTAAAAATACTGCTAACCAAAACACAGGAATTATAAAACTATCATAAATTCTGATAGAACTCGAATTCATTTGCCAGTCATACATTTTTGATGAACTGATAAACTCATAAATAACAGCAGGTAGAAAAAGGCAAGGTAATATAGATACCATAACCAGGATAGATAAAATTAGTTCATTATGTTTTGTGTTGTAATTTAAATTCAACAGGCTGTGAAACATGAGCCACATGCCTAACCACATGATTAAATCATAAATTTGAAATATATTATTAAAATTGATTATTAGTAGAGAATAAAAAAGAAATAATATATTTAATAAATAGTGATTATTAGATATTGTTTTTACTGGCTTGGACAATAATGAAAAAATAATTGATGCGAAAACTAAAATTACTTGAATAACTCTCAGTTCATCATAAGGATTAGCTATCCAACCTAGCTGAAACCCTAAGACAAATATAGTTAAATATAAAATTGTAATTAATAACATATAAATAAAAAAGGAGTATCCTAAGATACTCCTTTCTCTTATTCAAAAATTAAGATTTAGTACAAGATGAAGGCAGGTATTTTTGCTCGATATCTGTTGATGAGCAAGTCCAATCTGTCGAGCCATCCTCTTCAACTGAAGTCAATACAAGAGTTTTTCCTTGTAAACCACTGCTAACATTACTACTTTGGAAAAGAGCTGAAATTGTACATACTGGTGCTTTACCATCAGCCGCAGGTGTTTTTTGAGCTACAGTTACCGATGCAATATATTTACTTGTAATACCGTCTGCTTTAGCAATTCCCTCAGACTCAGCAGAAGCATTGTCTGGACAAGTAGCCTTTTGACTCATCACTTCTACAGTCGGAACTTTTAAACCTGAAGCTAAGCTTAAAGCATCTGTAACTTGTGCACGTGCAATATAGTTTTGATATGCAGGAATCGCAATCGCAGCCAAAATACCGATAATCGCAACAACGATCATTAATTCAATAAGGGTAAAACCTTTTTGAGCGTTCATAACTTTTCTCCCAAGAAAAATTTAAATAACTTTATGTTTGAATTAAATTGGCAATTTATGTGTCTTAGATGTTTCATTGCCAACTTTCTTAATGCCTATTCTAATTTTTGTGATGAGCTTTTCAATATTTATTTTACATTATGTTTTTATATGTAATTTTAAGTAAAAAACTGACATTTTTTGTCAGTTTTAATACTTATTAGTTCAGTATGATCGGTGCATTACCCAATTCATTTTCTTGATCTTCAATTTTATGATCATAAAAACGATCAAGAATCTGACCAATTTCTTTTACGCCCTGAATCACTCCTTGCGTGTAATTTTTAAGTTTCAATTCCTGGGTGATATGATCACATATCGCTTGCCATTCGTGTTGTTGTGTTGCATGATCAATCCCTCGGTCAATCACGATCTCTACCATTTGTTCACATAAGTTCAAATAGAGTAAAACCCCACTATTGTGTGCTGTATCCCAAACACCCAATTCAGCGAAAAGCTGTCTTGCACGCAACCGCGTGTTCTGTCTATAGGCAACACCGCTAGGGATATAGCCTTCAATCACCACCTGAATTTCTCCAACATGACCGTGCTCAGCCTCTTTTACGGCTTGAGCAATTTTAGTTTGATCTTGTTTAGAGAAATATCGTTTAGATGCAGGCATATAAAAAAAATGTTTAAACCAACGCTTCAAACTCGGAGCGACACCCTGTTGTAACTTGGGTTCAGTAATAATTTCAGTTGTTTCTGTCTTTGTTACCATGAGCCTGATGCTCCTCCCCCACCAAAACCACCGCCACCGCCGCTAAAACCACCACCGCCCCCAAAACCGCCGCCGCCTCCACCACGACCAGCGCCTGATAGAAAAGCTTGAAATAGCAATTGAGCGATTGACGTAAACAGTAAAAAGAAAATACCGATACCAAAGATCAAACTCATGATAATGCCAGAGCCAAAGATCATACTGGCAGCAAATGCAGTTACACCTGCAACTGATGCACTAAGGCGATTACCAATAATAAATGACGCGACTATTCCTACGATCAAGATAAAAAACACGGCACTTAAAGTCTGATCTTTGGCTTGCTGCTCTTTAACTGCTGCTTCTTGGCGATCTTTTAAATCCTGTGCTGCTTTTTGTGCAATCTCAGGGTCTAAATTTAATATCCGTTCAATCTCAGTTACCCCTGAAATCAAACCTTGTCCATATTGATTGGCTTTAAAATATGGTGTGATCTGCTCACGAATAATTCGATTGGCAATGATGTCTGGAATCACGCCTTCCAAACCGTATCCAGTGGCAATGTGTAACCGTCGATCATTAATCGCAACTGCGATCAGTAAGCCATTATCCTGCTTGGCAGAACCGAGTTTCCACTGTTCTGCTGTACGCATTGCAAAATCAAAAATACTTTCCTGACCTGTTGTTGGCACAATCACAATACCAATTTGACCCTTACCTTGCTCGTATAAATTTCGAATTTGGCTATCTAAAACTGCTTTTTCATTGGCAGTTAATATATTGGCTTGGTCAATAACAGGGGCATTTAAGGTTGGCAGTGTGCGAATGGATTCACCATCCGCCATATCATTTGCAACCGTGATCGGACTGGTTGCGCTTTGATTTGCCGTGGCTTGATCTGTATTTCCTTGGCTCGTATTTTGAGTCGTATTGGCTTGCTGATCAGGTTGAATGATCTTTTTGATAACCAATGCTTCTTCTTGATCTATCGCGGTTGCCGTTTCAGCATAAAGCACTGACGTTCCAAACCCCATAAGCAATACAAAGCTCATGATGATAATGGCATTTAGCTTTTTTAAAGCCCTAATGACGTGCCGATTCAGCATAGAGATTCCTCAGTCTTTCATACTGGGTAAAGTACATGATAAAGCATGACTCAAAACCCAGAATTGAAGGGCGTTCATTCAAATTAATTGAATGAAACCGTCGGTGCTTTTTGAGCACTTGATTCAGCACTGAAGTTTTCTTTGGTATCCATGCCAATGACTTTAGCTGTCATGGCTTGTGGGAACTGGCGTACATACGTGTTGTAATCTTGAACAGTCGAGATATAACGATTACGTGCAACAGCAATACGGTTTTCTGTTCCTTCAAGCTGCACTTGTAAGTCACGGAACTGTTCATTGGCTTTCAAATCTGGATAGTTCTCCGTAACAGCCAATAAGCGAGACAATGCACCTGTCATTTGAGACTGTGCTTCTTGATACTTTTTAAATAACTCAGGATTTTCTAAAACTTCTTTATCGACTTTTAAACCTGCAACATTGGCACGTGCCTGCGTCACTTCAGTTAACACTTGCTCTTCATGTTTAGCATAACCTTTCACCACATTGACCAAATTTGGGACTAAGTCAGCACGTCGTTGATATTGGTTTTGAACTTCAGACCATGCACCTATCACAGACTCATCTTTGGCTTGTAAAGTGTTATAACCACAACCTGAAAGTGTGAGTGTGCTTGCCAGTGCAATTGAAACCATTGTCATTTTTAACATTTTCATTCAATTCTTCCTCAGTATTTATTTGTATTTGTTCATATAAAAATCATTTTAAACTGATTTTAAAGTTAAATTGTATTTTTTCTTTACTCAAGATGACAAGCTGAACCTCAACCAATATTATGAAAAATATTAATAATTTCAGCAAAAAAGCGTTTAAACGCATACCATTTGGAATCTCGAATATAATGTATACGTTGCTCAATCAGTGCTTTGTCTACAAATCCTCTTGAATCTGCAAGCTCATATAAACTCCATACATCATCCTCATCCCCACTGAGTAATACTGCTTCTATATTCGCCATATTAAATATAATTTGAGCACTAATAGGATCATGCTTCACAAATCTTAACCGTTGATCCATTTGAATTTTACTGTGCTCTAAAATATTTTCCAAACTCAACATTTGATTATTAAACTCAAGTGTCTTCACTTTAGCTTTAGGTGCAGCTTTATAACCAAAATCAAGCCCAAGTACATCATTGCTTTTTATCCAATTCGGATTTTTCCGTTGTTCTAATTGGGCATCTAAAATTTTAAGATGAATCCATTCACTATTTTCATGAATATGTGGATCACGTTTAATACCTTGATTAATCCAATATTTAGCTTTCTCCAAATCACCATTTAACTCATAAACGGTACCTAAATTAGCTGCCGTTTTGGCAAGCAAAGGATGCGATTTTTCTATTCCTTTAAAAACTTCAATAGCATCATTATATTGATGTGCATAAATCAGTAGCACACCATAATCATTAAGTTCTTGGTGTGTCTTGAACTTTTTATCTAAATTTTTTAATTCTGCTTGAGCAGTTTGCTCATCTAGGCCCTCTCTGCCTAAATCAAAAGCATAAGTGTTGATACAAGCATGTGAAGCAGGTACTGTAAACAGTAACCCAAAAGACAATATTATTATTCTTGCATTCATATTCAAGGATTTATCATTATTTGTAATTTTCAAAATTATAAATTAACCCATAAAAAAAGCCACCCGAGGGTGGCTTTTTTATCGATAACTCTTATTCGTCATCTTTCTTTGCTTCTTCTGGAGGTAAATCCTTCACAGCTTCAGCAATCAGACCAAACATGTAGTTACCATATGCATTGGTTTTGTCATAGTGGAAACGCAAACGTGGTGTAATACGTGTCTTGATTTGACGGCTCAATTCGTGGCGTAAGAAACCTGATGCTTTATTTAACACATCAAGCGTTTCTTTATTTGCCGCTTCATTTTGCTCATCACCCAGTTCACGACCCATTACAGTCACATAAACTTCTGCGTAACCCAAATCTGGGCTCACTTTCACCGCAGAGATAGTCACTAGACCACCTAAACGCGGATCTTTGAGCTCTTGACGAATCAGTTCAGAGAGCTCTCTCTGAACTGTATCAGCCATACGCTTAAGACGTTGACTACCCGCCATTAAAGACTCCGTTTAATCAATTGAACATCGTACACTTCAATCTTATCAAGTGCTTTGATGTCTTTATAACCTTTAACCGCAAGACCACATTCCATACCCGCACGAACTTCTTCAACCACTTCTTTGTAGCGACGAAGAGACTCAAGCTCACCTTGGAATACAACCACGTCATCACGTAATACGCGAATCGGTTTGTTACGGTACAACATACCTTCAAGTACCATACAGCCTGCAGCTGCACCAAATTTACTTGAGTGGAATACTTCACGTACTTGAGCAACACCCAAAATCGTTTCGCGATGTTCTGGCGCAAGCTTACCGCTCATTGCCGCCTTAACGTCATCGATCAATTGGTAGATTACAGAGTAGTAACGAATATCAATGCTGTCCGCATCTGCTTTTTGACGTGCTGTATTGTCCGCACGTACGTTAAAGCCGAGAAGTACCGCTTCTGAAGATTCAGCAAGTGTCACGTCAGATTCAGTGATCGCACCTACACCTGAACCAATGATACGTACTTTAACTTCGTCAGTTGCAAGATCAGCAAGCGCAACGTGTAATGCTTCTAATGTACCGCGTACATCAGTTTTCAATACTACATTCACGATTGGAACATCTTTCTTGCCCATAGACGCCATGATGTTTTCAAGACGCATTGCAGATTGACGCTCAAGACGTTTTTGACGTTCACGATCCATACGCGCATCAGCAACTTCACGTGCTTTTTTCTCGTCGCTTACAACAAGAACTTCATCACCCGCCATTGGCGCTTCTGGAAGACCTAAGATTTCAACTGGAATCGAAGGACCTGCAGATTGAATACGTTTACCATTTTCATCTGTCATTGCACGTACGCGACCGTAAGATGCACCAGCAAGAACTAGATCACCTACTTTCAATGTACCGTTTTGAACAAGAATAGAAGTTACCGCACCACGACTGTTGTCTACACGCGCTTCAATTACAACACCCTGAGCTGCACCTTCTTCAGACGCTTTCAACTCTAACAATTCAGCTTGAATCGAAATAAGGTCAAGTAATTCATCAATACCCATACCAGAGTGCGCAGAAACCATAGCAACTGGTACATCACCACCCCATTGTTCAGGTACGATTTCTTTTACAGTCAATTCATTTAATACGCGATCTGGATCTGCAGATTCTTTATCCATCTTGTTGATTGCAACAATGATTGGCGTACCTGCAGCACGTGCATGATCAATTGCTTCCGCAGTTTGTGGCATTACACCATCATCTGCTGCTACAACTAGAACAACGATGTCAGTCGCTTTCGCACCACGAGAACGCATTGCAGTAAATGCAGCATGTCCTGGAGTATCAAGGAAAGTAATCATACCCTTGTCAGTTGTAACGTGGTAAGCACCGATATGCTGTGTAATACCGCCCGCCTCGCCTTGAGCAACTTTTGCACGACGAATACGATCAAGAAGCGATGTTTTACCATGGTCAACGTGACCCATGATTGTAACCACTGGAGCACGAGTCGATTGCGCACCACGAGCTTCTTCAGCAGCTTCAAGTAAGTTATCTTCTGCTTGAGTATCTGAAACACGGACTGGGTTATGACCCATCTCCTCAACAACAAGCGCAGCAACTTCTTGTTCAATCGCTTGGTTCTGTGTAACCAACTCACCCATTTTCATCAGTGATTTGATAACTTCGCGAACCTTGATTGCCATTTTTGCAGCTAAGTCAGCTACAACAATGGTTTCACCAATTTCAACATCATAAACTTGTTTTTTAACTGGTTTTTCAAAGCCATGTTTATTTGAAGAACTTGTTTTCAGACCACGTTTAGGTTGTTTGCTGAAACTTTGCTCTTCTTGACCACGACGTCCACCTTTTTTCGGTGCACGAGCGGTAGGTGTATTCGCACCACGCTTAATATCGCGGTCTTCTTTCGCAAATGAATCTTCATAAGCCTGACCTACAAGACCAGCTGCTAATGGAGAATCATCTACAACACGAATGGTCGCCGTCGCATCTTCATTAGAATACTTGGTTGCCATTTGACGCATTTGCTCAAGTGTACGCTGTTGCGCTTCTTCAGCCGATTTACGACGTGCTGCTTCTTCCACTGCTTTTAATTTAGCAGCTTCTGCTTCACGCGCTTTTTTCTGTTCAGCTGTTTCAGTCGGCTTGGTTACTTGTTTAACGATCGGCTTATTGGTCGATTTACGTTTAACAACAACAGCTGCTTTCGAAACTTCTTGCTTAGCAGTTTCAGTTTTCGCTGCAGCACGCATTGCATTTAATGCCGCACTTGCGTTATTTACAGGTTGAGCAGGCTTACTTTCTACAGATGTAGATGCCTTATTTTCAACTTTAACTTGTGTATCAGCTGCAGCTTTAGCCAAAGCTTCTGCTTTAATTTGTTCAGGGTCTGGCTTAGTAAACGTATGCTTCTTACGAACTTCTACGTTAATAGTTTTAGCTTTACCTGAAGTACTTGCAACTTTTGCAGTACTTGTTGTTTTACGTTTCAACGTGATTTTTCCTGCGCTGCCGTTGTCTTGTCCATGCACTTTTTTCAAGTGTGAAACAAGGCGGTCTTGCTGTTCAATCGAGATTGTGTCTTCTGCCTTTGCTTGAGGCAATCCTGCTTCTCGCACCTGATCTAATAGTTTTTCAACTGGAAGACCGACGCTGACTGCTAACTCTTGAATTGACTTATCCGTCATATACGATCTCCTAGTTAAACCATGATTCACGTGCTTTCATAATGAATTGACCCGCTTTTTCAGCGCCTAAACCTTCAATATCAGAGATATCGTCAGTTGCTTGATCCGCAAGATCATCCACTGTCACTACACCGCGTGCCGCAAGAGCAAATGCAACGTCAGAAGTCATTCCTTCCATTGCCAATAATTCTGCGCTTGGGTCTTGAATATCTTCTTGCTGTTTTAAAGCATCTGCCAATGCAATTTCTTTTGCACGACTTTGCAATAATTCAACTGTTTCTTCATCCAATTCGATTTCTTCGAATGTTTCAACAGGAACATAGGCAATCTCTTCAAGTGAAGTGAAGCCCATTTCAACCAATGCCATTGCAAGATCTTCTTCAATATCAAGACGACTTACAAACATATCTAAATACACTTGCGCTTCATTTTGCTGACGCGCGCGGTATTCATCTTCTAGCATCATGTTTAACTTGTAGCCTGTTAACTCTGATGCTAAACGTACGTTTTGACCTTGAGAACCGATTGCACGAGCCAATTGATCACTCGTAGCAAAAATAATATCTGCAGTACGCTCTTCTTCATCAATCACGATACCCGATACATCAGCAGGCTCTAAAGCACTTGCGATGTATTGAGCAGGATCATCAGACCATACAACAACATCAATACGCTCACCATTCAACTCAGATTGTACTGCTTGGATACGCGTACCACGCATACCAATACATGCACCCACTGGGTCAATACGATGATCGTTGGTTTTCACTGCAATTTTAGCACGAACACCTGGCTGACGAGCAGCAGCTTTAATCTCAATGATTTCTTCAGAAATTTCTGGAATTTCTTTCTTCATCAAAGCGATCAGCATTTCAGGTTTAGCACGTGATAATTGTAGTTGAGCACCACGACCTTCACGGTTTACATTGAATAAAATCGCATTTACACGCTGTTTAGGACGCAAAATTTCTTTTGCGATCATTTCTTCACGTGCTAGATAAGCTTCAGCATTTTCACCAAGATCGATAATAAAACCATCTTTAGTTTGCTTTTTCACTTCACCGTAAATCAACTCACCGACTTTAGATTCATAAGCATCAGCGATTAATGCACGCTCAGCTTCACGAATCTTTTGTACGATCACTTGTTTTGCAATCTGTGCAGCAATACGACCAAACTCAATTGAAGGAACTTCAAGTTCGCGCACATCACCAATTGACCACTGTGCTGGATCAAGATCAGAAATTGCATCTTGGCAAGCAGGCATTTCATGATCTTCATCAGCAACAACTGTCCACTGACGGAAAGTACTGTATTCACCAGTTTTACGGTCAATTTCAACACGAAGCTGCGCTTCTTCAGAATTTGTGCCTTCGTAGAATTTTTTCTTCGTTGCAGCAACTAAAGCTTGCTCAAGTGCCTCGAAGATCGCTTCACGACTAACACCTTTTTCATTACTAACCGTTTCAGCAACGGTAAGAATTTCACGGCCCATAAGTCACCTACTATTCAAATTCTTCTTCATTAAAATTAAATTTAGTCTTGAAAGATCAAATTAGCTTTATCGATATTATGACTATCGATTTCAATCACATGTTGATTTTCCACTTCGACTTGAATCAGTTCATTTGCCACATCAACACTGACAAGCTTGGCTTGGAATTTACGACGATTTTCTACAGCAGAAATCAAACGCAAAGCCACTTGCTGTCCAACATAAGCTTCCATTTGTGCCAAATGGAAAAATTGACGATCCCAACCTGGTGAAGATACTTCTAAAGCGTACTCACCTGAAATTGGATCATGCACATCTAAAATTGCACCAACTTGCTGTGTAACGCGTACACAATCTTGCACACCTACACCACGCCCAAGCTCAATATCACCATCTTCAGTGATTGTCGATTGTTCAGCAGTTTCATTTTCACCAACTGGCTTGTCGATAAAAATACGTAACAATGAACGCTTACCTTGAGGTGTAAATTCAAGACCCCAGAGTTCAACATTACATGCTTCTACTGCAGGTGTGATTAAGTCTAGGAGTGTTTGGGTTTTATTTGATAACTTCATTTACTCTCGTCATTTCCGTGGGATTCAACCGGCCCTACGACCGTAATAAACTTACTATAGTGATAGCATGATAATTTGACCAATTGATGTCCACACTACACGATAGATAACAAAAAAGGGCGAAATCGCCCCTATTATTGCACAGAAAACCAAAGTCCACTGTGCAAAAAGGCCCACCTAGTTGTGAGCCTCTTTTAAGAAACTTGGTAGCGGGAGCTGGATTTGAACCAACGACCTTCGGGTTATGAGCCCGACGAGCTACCAGACTGCTCCATCCCGCATCAACGTGCAAAATTATAACCAAATATGAAGCATTTTTCAACAAATAACTCATATTCGACTGATTAAGTTGCATCTTAACCAGATGAGTAGGTGGAACTGATTTAAATCAATAACCTTCGTATATCAAATGAGTTTTAACCCCCTAATCTAGGAACTAAAAATTCAATCAAAAACAAACTACTCTTTAAAATTGGTAGCAAAAGCTAGGTTTGAACAAACAACCTTCGCAATATTATGAAGAGTTGAGCCCGACAAGCTAAACCATTATAAAAAAGCGACACCAAAAATATTCTAAAAACTTGGTAGCGGGAGCTGGATTTGAACCAACGACCTTCGGGTTATGAGCCCGACGAGCTACCAGACTGCTCCATCCCGCAACAAATACAATTTTATTTTCAACTTAAAAAGGCTAAGTTGCTTATTTAAGTCTGTATCTTAAATAAGTTGGTAGCGGGAGCTGGATTTGAACCAACGACCTTCGGGTTATGAGCCCGACGAGCTACCAGACTGCTCCATCCCGCAACAAATAACAAATTATGTTTCTCAGTTTTAAAAACTGCCTTTAGAAAGTTTGTTTCTTTAAAAAGGATTGGTAGCGGGAGCTGGATTTGAACCAACGACCTTCGGGTTATGAGCCCGACGAGCTACCAGACTGCTCCATCCCGCAACAACAGAAAACTTAGCCACTTACACCAACTTATGTTCTGGATTATAAGTTGGTGCGGAAGGGGGGACTTGAACCCCCACGCCCGAAAGCACTACCACCTCAAGGTAGCGTGTCTACCAATTCCACCACCACCGCAGCTGTGTCGCATTCTAGTAGCATCAGCATCAAAATGAAAGGGAAATATTCAATTACTCAGCAGTTTTTGGTGCAGTTGTCGAAGTTTCAGGCGTTTTTTGTTCAACCTGTTCAGTCGTGTTAATTGTTTTTAAGCCATAAGCATCTGTCGTTTGTTTTTTTGCAAATACTGCCAGTGTAATACTGGTAATAAAAAACAATGCCGTCAAAATTGCAGTCAATCGAGTTAAAAAATTACCTGAACCTGATGCACCAAAAACAGTCGCCGCACCACCGCCACCGAATGAAGCACCTGCATCTGCACCTTTACCATGTTGAACTAAAATCAACACAATCATTAAAACAGCTAAAATAATATGTACCACCAGCACAAATGTTTGCATGCTGCACTCCTAATTATTTTGATTGAGCAAATGCGTGAGCAATTTGATAAAAAGATTTTGCATCTAATGACGCACCACCAACCAGCGCACCATTAATATCTGGGCAAGCTGCCAACTCTACTGCATTCTCGGGCTTAACACTACCACCATATAAAATCGCAGTATTTTTACCTTCTGAAGTGATCTGTATCAAACCTTCACGAATTTTAGCATGCATGTTTTGCGCATCTGCAGGTGAGGCTGTTTTACCTGTACCAATCGCCCAAATAGGTTCATATGCAATCACAATATTTTTCCACTGCTCTGTTTCAACCACTGCAGCAATATCACAAATTTGTTGTAAAACCACAGCTTCAGCTTGTCCTGCTTCACGCTGTTCTAAACTTTCACCGACGCAATAAATAACGGTCAAACCAGCGCTAAGCGCATTTTTAATTTTTGCATTTAAAATCTGCGGATGATCACCAAAAATTTCTCTACGTTCAGAATGCCCAATTAAAACGTAGTCAATACCACTATCTTTGAGTAACTCTGCACTGATATCACCAGTATATGCACCAGTTCCTGCCATACGAGATACATCTTGAGCAACTGTCATCACGTCAACAGAACTATTTTTAAGCTGATCTTTGATATTCAGTAATGCCAAAGTTGTTGGTGCTACACCAATACGACAACTTTGAGAATCAATCACTTGTTCTGTTAAAAGCTGAGTAAAATCTTGAACCAATTGTTGAGCATTAGCCTGCATTGGGTTCATTTTCCAATTGCCTACAACCCACGGAGTAATTGTCGAACCCGACATACATCTAACCTTCTTTCTAAAATGCGCACATTCTACACGGAATTTTCTGAATTAAAGTAATTTTTAATATGACTCAGTACTTATTAAAAATATGATCTTTAAAAATAAAGCAGTATTTGAGCAAAGATAATCTCGAAAATAATCAATGAGTCATTCTTTTACTTTAATTTCTGTATACATTAATGCTTTTAAGTATAGAATTATTTAATTAGAAACGTATAATTTTCGTATTCAAATTATAAAATGATTTTAAGGCGTATTGGTGATGACATTAGAACCAAATGTACCAAAATTTTCGGGGCTCAATCGTCGCTTAGTTGATGAGGGGAATTTGACTGCGCAACAAATGCAAGCAGCAATTGATGGTGCAAGAAAAAATAAAAAGAAATTAATTCCATACCTTATTGATCACTCCAATATCAATCCAAGCATTATTGCTGCTTTGATTGCACAAGAATTTGGAGAGCCTTACCTCAATCTAGATGCCTTCAATGCCGACTTACTGCCTAAAGAAATTACAGATGTTAATTTAGTTAATAAATATCAAGTCCTTCCACTTTATCAACGCGGTCAAATTTTATATGTTGCGACCAGTGATCCAACAGACCTCGAAGCACTTGATGCAATTAAATTTAATACGAAACTCAACGTCTCACCTGTTATCGTTGAAGCAAATAAACTAGAAAAGCTCATTGAAAAAAGTTTTGCTGATACATCAACTTTCGATTTTGGCAGTGAAGATCTCGATGTTGATTTGGTTGGTGGCGATGAGAATAACGCAACTCAACAAGAAGATGAGCCTTCAGGTGATGACTCTCCTATTGTCAAATACATCAATAAACTATTAGTCGATGCAATTCGTATGGGGGCTTCGGATTTACACTTTGAACCTTATGAAAAATCTTATCGTGTTCGCTACCGTGTGGATGGTGTTCTCCGCCATATTGCCAATCCGCCTTTACAACTAGCAAACCGTCTTGCATCTCGTCTTAAAGTCATGTCACAAATGGACATTTCAGAAAAACGAATTCCACAAGATGGTCGTATTAAATTAAAACTTTCTAAGACTAAAGCCATCGACTTTCGTGTCAATGCGTTACCAACGCTATTTGGCGAAAAACTCGTTTTACGTATTTTAGATCCATCAAGTGCCATGCTCGGCATTGATGCATTGGGTTATGAAGAGGACCAGAAACAATTGTTCATGGATGCTCTAGAAAAACCTCAGGGCATGTTGCTTATTACAGGCCCAACGGGTTCTGGTAAAACAGTATCTCTATATACAGGTTTGAATATTCTCAATACTGAAAGTGCCAATATTTCAACGGCCGAGGATCCAGTCGAAATTAACTTAGAAGGCATTAACCAGGTCAACGTTAATACCAAAGTTGGACTGACCTTCTCTGCAGCACTTAAATCATTCTTGCGACAAGATCCTGACATTATTATGGTCGGTGAGATTCGAGATTTAGAAACAGCAGAAATTGCGATCAAAGCCGCTCAAACAGGTCATATGGTCATGTCTACACTACATACCAACAGTGCGCCTGAAACACTGACTCGATTGCGTAATATGGGAGTTCCTTCTTTTAATATTGCAACGTCAGTCAATCTCGTAATTGCGCAGCGTCTTGCTCGCAGACTGTGTAGTCATTGTAAAAAACCTGTCGATGTTCCAAAAAACAGCCTCTTAGAAATGGGCTTTACAGAAAAAGATTTAGCTGATCCTGAATTAAAAATTTACCAGCCTGTTGGCTGTGAAGAATGCCGTGAAGGCTATAAAGGTCGTGTCGGTATTTACGAAGTCATGAAAGTCACACCTGAAATTTCAAAGATTATTATGGAAGATGGCAATGCATTAGAAATCGCAGCTGCCTCTGAAAAAATGGGGTTTAATAATCTTCGCCGATCAGGGCTTAAAAAAGTGATTAGTGGTTTAACCTCTTTACAAGAGATTAACCGCGTGACCAGTGAATAATTAAAAAGATTAAAAAAGGACAATATTATGGCGGTCAAGAAAGCGCAAATGATGCCAACTTTTTCTTATGATGGGGTTGATCGTAAGGGCGCAAAAGTTAAAGGGGAATTGCCTGCCCGTAATATGCAACTTGCAAAAGTAACGTTACGTAAGCAAGGAATCACGATCAAAAATATTCGAGAAAAACGTAAAAATCTTCTCGAAGGCTTAATGAAAAAGAAAGTATCTACTTTAGATATCACCATTTTCACTCGTCAGTTAGCAACCATGATGAAAGCAGGTGTACCTTTAGTGCAAAGCTTTGAAATCGTGGCTGAAGGCTTAGACAACCCTACAATGCGTGAAGTTGTATTAGGTATTAAAGGTGAAGTCGAAGGCGGTAATACCTTTGCTGGAGCACTTAAAAAATACCCTCAATATTTCGATCAATTATTTTGTTCACTGGTTGAATCTGGTGAACAATCTGGTGCGCTTGAAACCATGTTGGATCGTGTTGCGATCTATAAAGAAAAAAGTGAATTATTAAAGCAGAAAATCAAAAAAGCAATGAAATACCCAATTGCCGTGATTGTGGTTGCTTTAATCGTAACCGTTATTCTAATGGTTAAAGTGGTTCCTGTATTCTCAGAAATGTTTGCTTCATTTGGTGCTGATCTACCTGCGTTCACTCAGATGGTTGTTGGAATGTCTAATTGGACCCAAAAGTACTGGTTTGTATTACTCATTGCCATTGCCATTACCATTACCGCCTTTATGGAAACAAAAAAGCGCAGTAAAAAATTTCGTGATACTTTGGATAAGATGGCACTTAAAGCGCCAATCTTTGGTGATCTGGTTTATAAAGCCATTATTGCACGTTACAGTCGCACATTATCAACCACTTTTGCTGCGGGTGTACCTTTAATTGATGCACTTCAATCTACAGCTGGTGCAACCAATAATGTTGTTTATGAAGAAGCAGTGATGCGTATTCGAGATGATGTTTCGACAGGTCAACAACTTCAATTTGCTATGCGTGCAACCAATCTATTTCCCTCTATGGCGATCCAAATGGTTGCGATTGGTGAAGAGTCTGGTGCACTCGATGCGATGCTCGATAAAGTAGCCACTCACTTTGAAAATGAAGTAGATAACGCTGTTGATGGTCTTACCTCGATGATGGAACCCTTGATTATGGCGGTTCTTGGCGTACTCGTCGGTGGCTTAGTTATCGCAATGTATCTTCCAATTTTCCAAATGGGTTCTGTGGTTTAATGTACGAATTAATCGAGTATTTTATACAAAACCCAATTGCACTCTATATTGCAATTGGTCTGCTTAGCCTGTGTATCGGTAGTTTTTTAAATGTTGTCATTTACCGTACACCAAAGATGATGGAACAGGAGTGGCATCAAGAATGTCAAATGCTACTTCATCCTGAACAAGCCATTATCGATCAATCCAAACTCACTCTAAGTCAACCTGCATCAACTTGCCCCAAATGTAAAACCGAAATCCGCTGGTTTCAGAATATTCCGGTGATCAGTTGGTTATTGTTGCGTGGTCAATGTGGCGCATGTCAAAACCCGATTAGCAGTCGTTACCCGCTAATCGAATTACTCACCGCAGCCTGTTCAATGGTGGTCGTTGCAGTATTAGGTCCGACCATCCAAATGCTGTTTGGTTTGATTCTTACGTGGGTGTTAATCGCACTCACTTTTATCGATTTTGATACACAACTTTTACCAGATCGCTATACCCTTCCCTTAGCAGCCTTAGGTTTAGCCCTGAATAGCTATGCGATTTATACCTCACCTACCTCTGCGATTTGGGGCTATGTGATTGGTTTCTTATGCCTATGGATTGTGTATTACGCATTCAAAATCATCACAGGCAAAGAAGGTATGGGCTATGGAGACTTTAAACTCCTTGCAGCCTTAGGTGCATGGATGGGACCATTACTGCTTCCACTGATTGTTCTATTATCCTCATTAGTGGGTGCAATTATTGGGATCATCTTGTTAAAAATTAATAAAGAAAATCAACCCTTTGCTTTCGGTCCTTATATTGCAATTGCAGGCTGGATCGCGTTCCTTTGGGGAGAGCAAATTATGAAAGTCTATTTGGGTGGTTAACTAACAGCTTAATAAAACAATAGGTAATACGATGACATTGATTGTAGGATTAACAGGTGGTATTGGTAGTGGAAAATCAGCTGCCAGCCAATGGTTTGAAACTCAAGGAATCAATGTCGTTGATGCCGATATTGTTGCACGTAAAATCGTTGAGAAAGGTCAACCTGTACTTGCTCAAATTCAATCAGCATTTGGTGATTGGGTGCTTCTTGAAAGTGGTGAGCTCAATCGTAAAGCATTAAGAGAGCATATTTTTCAACACCCTGCTGCACGCCAACAACTCGAAGACATTACCCATCCTGCAATTCGACAATCCATTATTGCGCAATTAGCGCAAGCAAGCAGCCCATATGTGATTCTAGTTTCACCACTATTATTTGAAACCAATCAACATCTACTGACTCAACGAACACTTTTAATTGATGCCTCAATTGAACTACAAATCCAGAGAGCAAGTCAGCGTGATGGACAAAGCGTTGAGCAAATTGAGAACATTATTCAAGCACAAATGCCGAGAGATCGAAAACTTGATTTAGCTGATGATATTGCTATAAATGACGGACATCTTGAACATCTTTATACTCAACTGCAAAAACTACATCTTCATTATTTAGAACTAAGTTTAAGCGTTGAATGAATATAAAATAATAAACCTAATGAAAAAGCAGTCTATTCAGACTGCTTCTTTTGTTGACTAATTTGTTGTGCCAAACTGTCCTTACGAAACCAGCGCCAAGGCTGCAAAGCACCAATTCCCATACCAATTAAGCCACAAATCATGGCTATGCTTAAAGGCTCACCCAGTAAAGGCACTGCAATAATTGCAGCAATAAACGGTGCCAGAGTCACGATACTTCCGGTCTTAAATGCACCCAAACGTTTAATCGCTTCCACATAAGTCAGTGTTGCTACAATCACCACAAAAATACCATGAAAAATAGTTTGACCGATCAAATGTAAAGGTTCAACTTCAGTTAAATGTTTCGGTATAAACAACAAATAAATGGGCACATACACAACGGCAGACCAAATCGCAACTCCTGACATTGCATGCCATGCAGACAATTTCCATTGCCTCAACAAAACCGTGAAAGCACCCCACCAAATCGCACTTATAATAAACAGCATATCGCCAAAACTAAAAGCAACGCCCGTCGCGCGATACATCAAAAAGCTCATCACGACAATGGAACAGAGCATAATGCTTAAGCTCAACCAAATATGCTTATCAAAGGGTTGTTTAAATAAAAGTAAACCTGCTACGGCGGTACACAGTGGAATAAAACCATTCAGAAAAATGGCAGCATGTGCCGCGGGAACATAGTGAAAAGCGCTATAACAAGTGATGCAATATGCGACACCGCCAAGCATTGCCAAAATAAAAGGCTCTTTTTTGAATAAGAATGCAACGTCTTTTTTATAGATGAGAATCGGCATTAAAATACAGAATGCCAAAATAAATCGTAATGCAGTGATATCCCAAGGGCTAATATGCCAAAGCGCGCTTAAGCGAGAACTGATGGTAAATCCCCCCCAAATACACATTGTAATCGCTACAAATGCATAACCTTGGTAACGCGTCGGGATCATCATTCTGTTCTCTTAAAATAGATTTAAAATATGAAAATGCTTCTATCGAAATATACTCATTCGCAAACAACTGATTCGACAATCACTCATTCAAAAACAATTCATCCAACAGCTCATTTGAAAATAGCATCTTCGAATGAAATCAAGTTTAAATCATGCTCTGAATGGATATGCCAAATTTAATTTATTTTGAGGTAAAACGGATTTCACCTCAAAACCTCAATGAGTCGAAAATAACTCTATCAATCGCTTTTATTGGGCAACTTGATTCAAATTTTCATTGAACCTTGAATAAATGATTAACCTTGACGCTGACGGCATGCTTCATAAAGTGCCATACCTGTTGCAACACTCACATTCAAACTCTGTAAGTTGCCTTGCATTGGAATATAAACTTTATAATCACACTGCGCTTGGGTAATTGGGCGTAAGCCTGTGTCTTCTGCACCCATAATAATCGCGATAGGACCTGTCAAATCACACTCATGAATCGGTAATGCTTCTTCATCCAACATCGTACCTACAACACGTACATTAAACTCATTCTTAATCTTATCCAAAGTACGTGCCAAATTGGTGACTTGAATAAATTTAACTTTTTCAGCACCACCTGCAGCAACTTTACGTGCTGTTGGTGTCAAACTTGCTGAGCGATCACGTGGTACAACCACAGCGTGAACACCCATAGCCGCAGCTGTACGAATACATGCACCTAAATTATGTGGATCTGTTACTTGATCTAAAGCCAATAAAAATGCATTGCTATTGTCTTGAATCAGTTTTTCCAAATCTGCTTCATTCAACGTCGGATGTGGACGAACTGCAGCAACAACACCCTGATGGAAAGGTTGACCTGCCAATTTTTCCAAGCTATCGCGACTGGCTTTTTGAATACTGACACCAAACGGCTCAGCCAATTCAAAAATACGTTTTAGACGCTGATCATCACGTCCTTTCAAAGCAAATAAAGTTAAAACACGTTCAGGTTCTAACTCCAATAATGACTCAACTGAATGCACGCCATAAAAATATTCGGGCTTAGCCATGAACGACCTCAAATTACTCAATTTAAAAAAGGAGAAAAGCGACAAAAAGAAAAATCCCGCAAAGCCGACTTTACAGGATTTTATATAGATTCTAGTTTACCTGATTTAGGTCAAAATTTCTTTGCCTAATTGAGATAAACAACGCTCACAAGAATGTCTTTAAAGGTATTAACCTTCAAAATGGCAAACGTAATCTAAAACATCATCTGTTTCGATTTTAAAACGGCTACCACCTGGTACATAGAAAGACTGACCAGCACGGAACAATTCATGTTCTTCGTTATCAGCAATCGTCACACGACATTCGCCAGAAATGATTTCCATACGCTCAGGTACATGTGTTTCAAATGTAAGAGGTTTTTCAGTTGGAAGAAGTACACCTAGTGTCTTCTTTGTACCATCTTCAAACTGAACAGTATGACTAATACATGTTCCACCGAAATATACATTAGATTTTTTTAAGACAGAAACATGATCAAACTGTGTAGACATGCGTATTCTCCAAATAATGCGCATTGTATGAATTTTAATTGAGCTAGTTTAAATGTGAGTTCACAACTAATCAATCACCCTTTTCAGCTAAATACGTGTGCAAACTCCATTGCTTAGCACTCAACTTACGTGCATAGCTTCTCGGCAATTCCACCAATATTTGTTGCGTACTCAATACCTCTGCACCATAACGACAAACTTCATTACGTTGTTCATCTTTAAGCACCCAATCTACATAAGATGCATCAGGCACAGTCACTTCTGCATAAACTTGTGAAGAGCCCTCATTCATTCCGACATGAAACTGACTTAAATCTTCAAAATCAGTTTGTTTGCTATAGCTTGGAAATGGAGCAGCATTCACATCAAAGCCTTGACTATCATGATTCAAGACACTTTGCTGAAGGGTTGGCCAAATACAATGACGTAAATAATGTTGATCCATGACCCGCTGAGCAAGGAAATTACCTGTCGCAATATAATCACGAATATGTTGTTCAATATTGCTGAATACACCGTTAAAACCACCCCACATTCCTGCCAAAATTAATTCAGTATGTGAATAATAGTCGTGCATGGTATGGAACCATTTTTTACTGTGTAGCCATTCATCTACTGCCACACGCTCTCGATATGACACCAAAGAATCAGCATCACGAACCAAGAAACAGTTTACAGTCGGATCATCCATCACAAAAAAACGCCAAAATAGCCCTGACAATTGTTTTTGTTGTTCATTCACCATAATAACTTGAGCACCTTTGGCTTTTAAACGCTGCACAATATGTTCAGGTACAGATTCATCTACATAAAAACGACATATCCATTCAGGATAAATTTCTTTGGCTAAATCCACGTTGATAATCGAAGTTTCACAATAACGAGGCAACCCACCAAACAATGAATACGCAATGATATTTTCTTGTGGGCGATGCGGATTGAAAGCAGGCGGGTTTTCTTTTATTTCAAGAATTCTAGTCTGATGAGCCACTTGTTTCTTTTTGGATTCAATCGCTAGTGCACCATATTTTTTCAATGCTTCTGAGTTTTTTAAAAAATGACAAACCTCAGCCAAACCGTCATAAATATTGGTATCTACAGTATTTGGACTATGTTCTATCGCGCTTTGATAGCGCTTAAAAGCTTTATCGTATTGACCCAAACGCAATTCGGTATAAGCCATATCCATTAAAATTGAAGGGTGCTGAGGCACTAACTTGTAAGCAGACAAGATGTGTTTGTAAGCTTCTTGAAAATCATTTTTCGCCAATGATGCTCGAAATGCTTTCGAAGCGACATCCAGTTTTTTATTCAGCCCAATGCTTCCTTGTGGCTTATTTTGCTTTTTTACCGGTGCAATCGGCAAAGGTAGTTTCATTTTCATCCTGATTTTAAGTTAGAATTATCCAGTTAATTTAATATTAGAATATTTAGTGACTTGTTACAAAAACAAAAGTTCACTATCTTTGGAATAACACTTTCGCACTTTGGATGCGTTTATGCTGACACACCTAAACCTGATCAATTTTGCTCTAGCTGACAATCTTGCAATCGATATAGAGCAAGGTTTCAACGTTCTAACTGGTGAAACTGGTGCAGGAAAGTCGTTACTCTTGGATGCATTATCAGCGTGTTTAGGTGAACGCACCGATACCAATTATGTACGTTATGGGTCTGACAAAGCTGATGTCACCGCTGTTTTCAGTTATCAAGACCTCAGCCCTGAAGCTGAATGGCTGAAAACCCATGAGCTTGATGATGAATCAGGTGAAATTCACTTACGTCGCGTGATTTTTGCTACAGGACGTAGTAAAGCATGGATCAATGGTCGCCCAAGTAGTTTGTCTGAACTCAAAGAAATTGGACGCTTATTGGTACAACTGTATAGTCAGCATAGTCAACAACAACTCTTAGAGCCTCCTTATCCAAAACATTGGTTAGATCGTTATAGTAACTTTGCTTCACATACTCAAGCTGTAAAAGACAGCTATAACACATGGCAAAAAAATATTCGCCAACATCAAGCTGCGATTGATGCCCAAACCACACGTTTACAGCGTATTGAGAGTTTAAATCTTCAAATTGAAGAACTTGAAGATGTCATTCGAATTGATTATAAAGAGACCGAGCAAGAGTTTGATCGTTTAAGTCATCATGAACACATCATGCTAGATTGTAGCTACGCCATCAATTCTTTAGATGAAGCTGAGCAAAATCTAACTCAAGAGCTCTCCTCTGTTATACGTCGCTTGGAAACCCATGCAGGTCGTAGTGAACAACTCTCTGAAATTTATACCTCTTTGGTCAATGCACAAAGTGAATTGGACGATGCCAGTGCCAATCTCAAGCAATTTATTGATCGCCAAAGTTTTGACCCTGAACGTATGGAAGAACTGAATACACAGTTAGAGGTTTTTCACCGTTTAGCACGTAAATACCGCACCCAGCCAGAATCACTCAAACAAGAATATGAGACATGGCAAGCTGAACTGGAACAGCTCAATCAACTCGAAGACCCTGAAACCTTAGCTGAGCAAGTTGAGTTATCACATCAAGTCTTCTTGGAAAAAGCACAATATTTAGATGATATTCGTCGCGAGGCAGCTGAACCCTTAGCAAAACAATTAACTGAACAAGTTAAACAACTCGCACTTCCTGAAGCCTTTTTCGAGTTCAAATTTGAACCTTTAGAACAACCTTCTGCTGAAGGCTTTAGTTTTATTCAGCTTTTATTTACTGCAAATAAAGGCATTCCAGCTCAACCACTGGGTCGCGTGGCTTCGGGTGGTGAATTGTCTCGTATTGCCTTGGTCATGCAAGTTATGAATGCTGAAAAGACAGAAGCTGAAGTTTTGGTATTTGATGAAATTGACGTCGGCATCAGTGGTGGTACTGCTGAAATTGTTGGGCGTTTACTCGGCGGCTTAGGTGAACACGTTCAAATTTTATGTATTACCCATCAAGCACAAGTTGCAGCGCAATCTGATCAGCACCTTCTAGTGAAAAAACTCCAGACAGATCCTGCAAGTAGCACCATTTTAACCCTTGAAGAAGAAGATCGAATTCAAGAACTTGCACGTATGACGGGTGGTGTTGAAATTAGTGAAACAACATTACAACACGCGAAACAGCTTAGACAGCTCAAGTTCCAAAATTAATATAGAATCCCAGTTTTAACTGGGATTTTTTTACCATTTAATTGGTTGTTCACTGGAACCAGGTGTCATTTCGTAGGTAGGTACAAAGTTTGATCCTTCACTTGCTGATTTAGCCTTAAGTTTAAGTGCAACGAGTACATCATCAGCCAGTGATTCCGCAAATTGCTCTGCACCGCTAGATTGCACTGAATTATCTAATAAATTCTGGACCTGATTTTGACTCAAATTACGATTAAAGTTACCCGCAGCAACTACTTTACTAGTATTGGCCTCAATCACTCTCCAAGAAATATTCACTTGTTCAGCACCATAGTTTAACCCATACATAGTCTGACCATTATCTTGGGCTAAATTATTAATACGACCAACCAATAAATAATCTGCCCCGACTTTTTGTTGCAGTCTAGCCATTTCTTGTGGTGCACCATCCCATAAAATAAACTCACTTTCGGATTGCATTTCCTCTAAATAATGACGATCCACCAAACTTAATTGGCCAGTTTGCGATAAATAATTTCCTAAATTATCAGCAAGCTCTGAACTAAATTCTCTCGCTGACTGATCACCCAATCCTCGATTGTTTTTTTCAGAAAATTGAAATGGTAATACAGCAATCCGGCGTTGTCCTTGATCCTGCACTGAAGATTGATATTGAATAACATGGGCACGAACTTTTGCTCGGTAATTATTCTTTGATCCTGTAACATTCAAAACTTGAAATTTTGAAACAGATCCAGAACCGGAACTATCCACGCTAAAAATTGGAGAGGACTTCCCAGAATATGACCATTGACGATTAGACAAAGACATGTTGACTGTATACTCCATATCAACACGTTGGGAAACCGTTGTTCCATTAACTGATTGAACTGCAATAAGTAAAGCTTCCGATATTGCCTGATGTTGAGTAGGCCCGCTTCCTGAAGCTTCTTTTACAACCTCTTTCAGCTGTGCAAATGCAGTACTACTGCAAACTCCTAAGATTGTTAAAGCAGATATGAGTATTTTTTTCATAATTTTCTTCTAGAGTGATTACGCTTTAGACGTAATCACTATGCTATTTTTGTTACATACCAAAAGCTGAACGCTTACCTGATTTACGAATTTCTTTCTCGCTCGTCCATTCAACAATACCCGTCTGAACGTTTTGCAACTTCAAAGTAAATTTGTAATATACGTCACTACGACCACCAGCATTTTTAACAATACTAGAAAGATTTCCATTCAGCATATATTCAGCACCGATATGACCTCCCGCTTTTACTGAAGTCGCTTGGTTTACTAATCCACTGTTTTTTTGATAATTCAACTGGTTAGCCATAGCATTCACTGCAGTCATATCTACAAAGCGAAACTTACCAGAATTAATCAATTTGTTCTGAATTGTGTCAGTAATCGATTCTGTATCAATATGCTCTTGAGTTTTATTACGGATACGGTCTACAAACATAACAGGACGACGTGTTTGAGTAAGCTGAACGATCACTGGGAATGTCAACATATCATCAACCATTTTGTCTGCAATCATTTGCAAATCTGTTGAACCAAAATCGGTTGTTAAAGTTTCAACTGATTGAGCATCACCATAACGAACAGCACTTGTAGATGCACACCCAGTGAACGCTACTGCAGTTAAAACAGAAGCAAATAAAACTTTAATATTCATTGTAAAATCCTTAATCTTTCTTTAAATAAACAACAACATCTACAGCTGATGGATTTGGTGCGACTGATTGGACAGTTTTCACTTCACGCCCAGTCAGTTGAATTGGTTTCCAACGTGATCCCTCAGGGTTGACTTCCATGCCTTGAGCATCTACCCAGACAATTTTATATTCGAAATTTTTACTCATAAACCAGCGGTCTTTTATCGATAGAGATACTTTCTTTAAATCACCTACGGTTGCCATGCTGATGCGTTCAATCATTACCTCTGTCGTAAGTTTTGGATTATTACCAATCGTTTTTACCGTGTAACTTCCATCAGTAGAGGTTTGAGTCGAAAGTGAATTTGAAACCGTACATCCAAACAAAGTTGTTGTAATAACAACAGCTAAAGAAAGTTTAAAAATTGAAACCATAATTGACTCTTTAAAATTAATAAGCGAGCGTACTTACACTCGTAGTGATTTTGTCATTTACATCGTTTACATAAACAAAAACAGTTTGATTTGGAACAATCTCAAGCTTAAGCACATCACTTTTCGAATTGTGACCCAAGACTTGTATAGAATGATCCCCTGGATTTAATTCAAATCGGGATATTTGCGTATTGCTTGGAAGTGTAGACCAAGCCCTCAAATCTGCCCGCTCAGTAGCTATATTCATCATTGTGCCTGCCAATTGACCAATGGCACCAAATTGATTACCAAGCTCTTGCTGAACTGCATACTTAGTTGTTGCTCTTAGAATTTGGGTAGTAACAGTGCTCAGTGTTTTATCTTTTAATTCTTTTACTGCTAAGGCTCCAATATCATTTAATACAAAGCTTTGATGCATTGTATTACTCCCCACCTTCACTCGAAGTGTCTGAGGTGTTTGATAAGTGCTAGGCTCATAAGTTGCAAAGGCAATATTCACAATGCCATTTGGCAAAGGTAATGCTAATTTATTTTCAATTTTTTCGGGAACTGTGCCTTGCTCAATAAAAACAATAACAGGTACTGTATTTCCTTTTTTGAGTTGGTTTTGATCTAGACGTTTGACATCTTTAGCAATGTATTGGTCAGGCTGTAATTCATAAGATTTTTTATAATCAACCAATGCATCATTCAAATCCCCTGTTGCTTCCCATAAGTTGGCTGCCATATAAAAAGCATAAGCATTCTGATATGAGTTTTTAATTTTACCTGCAATAGGATCCAAACCATGAAATGCTTCATCAAGTAAGCTGAAAGCTGATTCATTATTTGTGTTGACTTCTTTATTATTTAGCTTTGCAGTTTTCTTTTCTAACTCCTTCTGATGATCTACTTCGATCTCACGCTGTATCCGTTGAGCGATACGCATTTCAATACCAGCGGCTTCTAGGTTATTTAAATAAATATAATTTTTCGCCTGAGCAATATGAGCCAACACTTGCTCATAGTGCGGTACGTCATAAGGGACAATTGAATCATTACTAACTAATGATAAAGCTTTAAACCCAAGACGGCTCACACTTACCTTAGCTCTATTATTTTGCTTATCGATTACATCAAAGGCTTGTTTATAAACACCACAACTTTCTTCATACTGGTGATTGACCTGCAAAAGACGAGCTTTTTCTAACAAATAAAGCCCCGCATCCTTAGATTTTATTTTTTTATCAAAGTTCTCAATGATATTTGGTGCAAGTTCGGAGTTTAAGTGATTTCGAAACATCCCCCCTTCTTCAGCATAAGTACTAAAAACAGCACCATTTGTTGTATTGACCAATCCTAGTAAAACAAATGAAAAAATAAGCGTATTTTTTTTTAAATAGTTCATGAATTTAAATAAATTTCTCAATATTCACAAAAGGATACAAACATTAACACTATGTTTCAATAAACAAACATTCTGATAAATATTGTTACACTTATTTAGTTTTAATTTGACTTAATAATGGAAAATTAAAGTTTTAAATATTCTATTTAAATAGTAAAAAAAACTCCTATTACTTACTATTACTAAATCTAAGCTGTAATTTTTTTTAATTTTTTTTTTTTGAAAAGATGTAATTATTGATCATATTTTTTTCAAATCCATACAAATTAAGGTATTGTTCTTGGAAACAAATAATTTGGAGCAGCCTTTAGGTGAGTAAACAGTTTCTGACCCACCGTTGTCTTATTGCCCCACCCGATTTGGCCGATGACTTTTTTGCCAATACCGTCGTCTATATTGCACGCCATGACGAAGATGGCGCACAAGGTATTATTGTGAACCGCCCTTCAGGTATTCAAGTCAAAGAGTTGTTAAACGACCTAGACATTGAAGCAGACCACGTTCGTCCTCATGAAGTTCTGCAAGGTGGTCCGTTACGTCCAGAAGCGGGCTTTGTACTCCACACAGGGCAACCCACGTGGCATTCATCCATTGCCGTGGGTGAAAACATCTGTATTACCACTTCAAAAGATATTTTAGATGCAATTGCGCACAATGAAGGTGTTGGTCGCTATCAAATTGCTTTAGGCTATGCGAGTTGGGAGAAAAACCAATTGGAAGAAGAGATGTCTCGTGGTGACTGGCTCATTTGCGACTCTGACATGGATTTAATTTTTAACTTACCTTATGACGATCGCTGGGATGCTGCCTTTAAGAAAATTGGTATAGATCGGACTTGGTTATCTTCAGAGATTGGACATGCCTGATATGTCACAGCCACAGTTAATTATGGCTTTTGATTTTGGTACACAAAAAATGGGAATGGCGGTGGGTTCATCACTCATCGAAAGTGCGACTCCACTGGCGCTATTTCCAATGAAAGATGGTATTCCAAACTGGGATACTCTTTTAAAAATCGTAAAACAGCATCAACCCAATTTATTTTTGGTCGGATTACCCTTAAATATGGATGATTCCGAATCTGAGCTTTCAGCACGTGCCCGCAAATTTGCACGTCGTTTACGTCACCAAACCAACATCACGACTCACATGGTCGATGAACGCTTAACCACACGTGAAGCACGCGATGAACTTGATCATTATCAAGCGCAAGGTCGTGGCAAAAATATCTCTGCCGATAGTATTGCAGCCACTTTATTTATTGAAAGTTGGTATCGCAGTCCAGAAGGCATTCAACCTTAAAAGGTTTTATCTTCAAGAAGTCTAATCCTATAAAAATGTACTTTTTAAAACACATTCTGAGTGATTTAGAATGATCAAAGCATTCATTAGAATGCTTTTTTTATATCAGCCATTTTAACGCGGATAAAAATATCGAAATGTCAGATTAATACGTGGTTCGATGATTTTTGTCGACTTGGCAATCATATGTTTCCAATATTTTTGAGTCAGCCCTTTCATCACAATTAATTGTCCACTGACCAGCATCACATCGACAATTTCATCTTGAAATTTATGTTTAAAGCGAAACTTTCGAGTCGCACCCAAACTCAGCGAAGCAATAACTGTTTCTCCTCCCACCTCGGACAATAAGGATGGCTCATCATCACTATGCCAGCCCATACCTTGTGAGCCATTTTCATAAAGGTTAGCCAAGCATGAATTAAATGAATGACCCGTTAATTCTTCAATATGCTGTTTTAAATTCAGCAGTAACGGATTCCATTGATGCGCCTGCTTTGCCATACCTGAGTAATGATATTGGTAATTCTCATCGCCATACCAAACTACCTTACGAGCAGTTTGATAATACTGTCCATGTAGAATGACTTCATCATTTTGCCAAGCCAAATATTGATAAAAATAATCAAAATATTGCTGAGCTTCATCTGCATTTAAGATCAATCCAAAGTCTTGAACAATCCCATCTTGAGGTAAAAGATTATCTGAAGTCTCGGGTGCAAATAATTCAAAATTCATAGCTTCACTCTCATCGGCATCACATGATTTTAATTCAATTTTGAAGCTGACAAATTTAAACATTGTATGTGCTTGTGACATGAAGATTTCAGGCTTAGACTTAGATTATTGAGACAATAAAAACAATCGCTTATGAATCTTTGGCAACTCTTTCAGAAACTCCGACCTTTTGTTCGTCCTTATCGACTATTGGTTATCGCTACTCTCATTTTGACCTTAATCGGCTCTTTTACCGCTCAGGTGAATGCGCTCACGCTTCAATATGCGGTCGATAGCATCAACGAATTGGTTGAAAATGGTTTTGGACTGGCTGAAGGCTGGAATATTCTGATCACCATTTCTGCTATTTTACTGGGTAAAGAAATCCTCAATGCTTTTGTTCAATTTGGTCAAAAATTTTACGGCGAAAAACTCCGAATCTTGGTTTCTCAAGATTTAGCTCAAGGCATTATTGAAAAATTCCTCACCTATCGTTTGGCTTTTTTTAATGAAGACAACAACCAAGCCGGAAAATTACAAACCCGTATTGATCGAGGCATCGGCTCGCTCACACGTTTAGTTCAAATCTTTTTTATCGATATTTTACCGCTATTTACCAGTGCATTCGTTGCGCTTGGCTTGATGTACTATGCCAATGTCTACGTTGGTTTGGTGGCAACCACGATTGTGCCGATTTACTTTTGGCTGACCTACAAACAAGCACAAAAACTCGGTGGGTGGCGACGGAATCTCCGCGATGGTCGTGAGAAAAAAAGCCAAGGAATTTTAGGTATTATCAACTCCATTACCGTGATTAAGTCCTTTAACCGCGAAACGATTGAATCAACCAAGCAACTTAAACTACAAAAAGAACTGACCGACAACCAAATGCAGACACGTCAAATTAGTTTTTTATTTGATGGGGTAAAAACATTTATTGAACAAATCGGAATTGTCTTAATTATCATTTTGACCGCTTATTTTGTTTTAGATGGACAAATGAGTATCGGGATGATCATGTTTCATGTGTTGCTGTTTAACAATGTCTCAGCACCTATCCGTTCTTTGCATCGAATTTATGACGAAGTAAACGATGCCATGATTTACTCAGAAAGTTTCTTTAAAATTTTAGAAGCAGACGATCAGATTGAACCAAGTGGTTCACTTAAGCCCGAGATTCAAGGCAAATTCACCTTGAAAAATGTCGAATTCTTTTATCCAAATGGTCACCATGCATTGAAAGAAATCAATATGGAAATCCGTCCCAATAAAATCACGGCACTGGTTGGATTATCAGGTGCGGGTAAATCAACACTGATTAGTTTACTTGATAAATTTTACGAACCGAAACAAGGTTGTATCGAATTAGATGGAGTGGATCTCAATAAGATTGACACTCAGTATCTACGTGATCATATTGGTTTGGTCTTACAAAAAAATCACATTTTTCAAGGCACTATTTTAGACAATATCCGTTATGGAAAAATGGATGCAACCAAAGAACAAGTCATTCAAGCAGCAGAGAAAGCCTCGATTCACGAACAAATTCTACAACTACCTGACGGTTATGACTCTGATGCATTACAACTTTCAGGTGGTCAACAACAGCGGATCGCCATTGCACGAATGTTCTTGAAAGATCCACCGATTATTTTTTTGGATGAACCTACGGCGAGCCTTGATGCGATCGCCTCTGAACAGATTAAAATTAGCCTAGATCAAATCAAACAAGGACGTACTGTGATTATTATTTCACATAGCTTATCGCAAATTATTGATGCTGATTACACCTATGTGATGAAAGAGGGAGAGATTGCGGAGCATGGTGAGCATAATGCGCTTTATCATCAAGATGGCGTATATAAGGAGATTTTCGATGCTATGGCGAAGAGTCTAAATATTGATAAAATTGCCAAAACCTTTGAGGACGATGGCGATGAAGAAACGCATAGCTAATTCAGCACTATTTTTTCACAACTCATTTCTTAAATCGAATTCAAGCACTTGCTTGACTTGATCTTGATACTCCGCTGAATAAGAAATTTCCAAGCAACGCATTAGATACGCGCTGATCGTTGCTCCTTTGTATCCATTCAACTCATTTTCCAATTGCTGATCAACATAACGCTCAAGTAACTTTGCTGCCTCGATACTATGATTGCCAATTTGGAAATAGCCACCTTGCGCAATATTCGCTTCATATTCATAGTTTTTTGACTTGGACAAACAGTAAGCAATGCCTGCGTTATGCAAATATTCAGCTGTTCTATCATTCTCATCGGCTTGTGCTAAGCCACCACTTAAAATCAGCAACCCAACAAAGGTGATACTTTTCATTTTTATCATTTCGTCTTTTTCTTTTGATCATAAAAAAGCTCCTATTCAAGGAGCTTTCAAACTTAAGGCTGTTTCAAGTAAGGCCATGCCGCTTTCAGGTAAATAAACATTGACCAAAGCGTTAAGATCACAGCGGTATAAAGCAGGCCATACGCTACCATTTCTAGCGGTGGCCAATTCAATAAGAATACTGAAATCGCAATCATTTGAAATGCCGTTTTGTACTTTCCGACAGTTGAAACCGCCACATTGGTACGCGCGCCCAACTCAGCCATCCACTCACGCAAAGCAGATACCGTGATTTCACGTGAAATAATCACAATTGCAGCAAATGCCATCGAAATGGTTGGAACCCATTGCACCAAGACAATTAAAGCTGCAGCTACCATCAACTTGTCAGCAACAGGATCAAGGAAACGACCAAAAGCAGAGGTTTGATTTAAGGTACGAGCCAAGTAACCATCGAACCAATCAGTCACTGCCGCAATCACAAAAATCGCAGTCAAAACAATATGACGCGTCATACTGCCTTCCTGATCAGCACCAATCGCAGGCGGCCAATACGCAATAATTAAAAATACAGGAATCAACGCAATACGAGCTAGCGTCAAGATATTTGGAATATTCAGGATACGACCTGTAGACATAGACACCGCCAGTTTGTCCCCTACTGCTTTAAATTCAGCAATATACTTGAGCTTAGATATTTAATTCGCCTACTTTAAACGATTCATTATCCGCTGTCGACTAGGCAAATATGGTCACAGTCTGTCTTGAAATCGCGATTAAACGGTCATTTGCATCCCAAATATGTGCATATTCAGTCGCGTAGCCATTTTCAGCATAGTCTGTAAATACTTTATATTTAAACCAATCTAAACGCTGGAAATCAATTTCATCAAGTAAAGTCACATACCATGACAAAGAACTCCCAGGTGCAGGTGTCTTTAAAACCGTGAACGCTCCTGCGGGCCAAATATCTAAAAGTGCTAAAAACTCAGCTGTACTCATTTTACCTTGCTTGAAGAACTTTTCAGTAAATCTAAACCATCCACCAAAATCAGCATCTGGACTTGCAGTACAAGGATACCCTCCCTCTGCCCATGCCAAATCGAAATTTTGATAACACTGCGGCATCAGTGAATGATAAGCCAATATTTTTAATTGTTCTGGATTCGGATATTGCGGAGCGAGACGATGTTGATTCACCTTGAGATTAGACTCACGCTCAGACCCAAAACTTGCCAACATGATGCTCATCACCTGATCGTCTTGCCAGATGCGTGCTTCAAGCGATGTCACAGACTTGCCTTGACGTAGAATTTCAACACTGACCTTTACGGGTTTTTCTTGGATAGGTGCGACAAAGGTGACACTGACCGTCAATAAGCGTTTGAGCTGATCGTCCACCACAAATATAGATTTGTGTAGCATCATTGCAGTGGCTAAACCACCAAAAATAGTTCTACCCTGCAACCAACCTTGCGGAATATCAACCCATTCTTTTTCTTCTAAATCTTTGAATAATTGACTTAAAGGCATCACATCTGCTCAATCGAATTCATTTTTCGAGCATGGTTGAAATTCAGTACGAGCTAAATGATCAATGACTCAAGCGTCAATGATCATTTATGCAAATCTCAACATGTTTAGCCAACTCTAAACATTCATATAAAACTTAAAAATTATGAAAAAATAGCCAAGTTTAATGCTAAAGGCTTTTCTAGCCATTTAGCATCTTGAGTATGTGCCAAATATGCATTGTCATCTAAAGGATGAATCAACACGGATAAATTCAAACCATTAGAACTCAATGCGTTTTTGATCTGCGGTAAAATTGATTGATCAAACTCAAGCTGAAACATCGGTTTCGTATGAGGACCAACTAATTTCTGATGAATTCGACCATAACTAACTGTTTCGCCAAACTCTTGCTGTAGCTGTGCATATAATAATTCGATGATCTGAATTTGATTTAAATCAAAATAGACATGCGCATGGTATTTCATAAATTTCTAGGATCTCAAAGCATTCAAAATAAGTGTCTAATGATGTTACAAACCATCCAAACTATGCTGACTTACTCATGCAATATTTTATAAACCGTTCTTGCCAACATATCACCAAAACCTGGTACGAGTTTCAGATCATTCTCCGATGCTTTAAGCACCCCTTGTATCCCACCAAAATGAGTTAACAAATCACGACGACGTTTAGCGCCAAGTCCCGGAATCGCCTCAAGTACGGATTGCCCACGGCGCTTATCGCGTTTGGCACGGTGTTTAGTGATTGCAAAACGATGGGCTTCATCTCGTACCTGCTGAATCAAATGCAAAGCTTTATGATCCTCAGGCAGTTGAATCTTAGTACCATCGTTAAAATGGAGTGTTTCTAAGCCGGGTTTACGCCCTTCGCCTTTAGACACCCCAATCATGAATGCATCCAGTCCCAGATCTTTCATGACATCCATGGCCATATGTAATTGACCTTTACCACCATCAATCAACAGTAAATCGGGAAGCATGGCTTTTTTGTAGCGCCGCGTGAGGGCTTGGCGCATAGCTGCATAGTCATCGCCACCTGTAATATCTTCAATAGAAAATTGACGATAATCACGCTTACGAATGCCACCACTGTCGAAAACAACACAAGAGGCGATCGTAGCCTCACCCATCGTATGTGAAATATCAAAACATTCGATCCGATCAATGGGGCGCCCTACTACTTGTTCAAGCTGATGAAAACGTTCATTCAGCTCAAAATGATTCGCCAACTGACCTTTGATAGAATGCTGAACATTCATACTGGCGAGTTCAAGCCATTCGGCACGTGTTTCTCTGACCTTATGTTTAATTTGGACTTTTTTTTCAAAATTCTGCTGTAAAGCTTGTTCCAACTCTTTGGTATCAGGCACTTCGACATTCACAATCAATTCATTTGGAATTTCATCTGCCACTTGGAAATAAAAGTTCGCAATAAAGTCGGCAAGCATCTGCCCCAAATCATCGCCTAACATATCTGGGAAATAGCTTTTACCGCCCAGCATCTTGCCATTACGCACATGCATAATTTGCACACAGGTCACTCCTGCCTGATAAGCAATCGCAAGGATATCTGCCTCACCTTTGACTTTATAAATGGCTTGCTGGGTTTGCACGTCACGTAATAGCGCCATACGATCA
The DNA here is from genome assembly GCF_059515925.1 of Acinetobacter sp. CY81. Taxonomy (NCBI): domain Bacteria; kingdom Pseudomonadati; phylum Pseudomonadota; class Gammaproteobacteria; order Moraxellales; family Moraxellaceae; genus Acinetobacter; species Acinetobacter sp. CY81. The sequence goes on along the minus strand of NZ_JCAKNC010000003.1, from coordinate 43,064 downwards.
CGATAGAACACTGCTTTTTCAAACTCTAATGCTTCCGCAGCCGCTTCCATCTTTGAAATCAGTTCTTGATTTAGCTCTTTGGTATCGCCTTGTAAAAACCGAATCGAGTTATTCACATCTTCTTTATAATCTTCTGGAGAAATCAGCCCAACGCAGGGTGCTGAACAACGCTTAATTTGGTATTGCAGACATGGACGTTTACGCTGTGAGAAATAACTATTTTCGCATTGACGTACATTAAATAGTTTTTGCAGGACAACTAAGGTATCTCTGGCGTTATACGCACTGGGATAAGGCCCAAAGAATTTACCAACTTGATGCTTTCCTTTGCCACGACCACTGGCAATACGCGGATAAGGCTTATCACTCGATACGAAGATATACACATAGGACTTATCATCCCGCAACATAATGTTGTACGGTGGACGATGCAGTTTAATCAGGTTTTGTTCGAGCAATAAGGCTTCTGTTTCAGAACGAACAACTAAGGTTTCAATGTCATAAATACGTGCAACCAAAGCTAAGGTTTTCGGATGCTCGATATTTTTAACGAAGTAACTCGACACACGATTTTTAAGATTTTTTGCCTTACCTACATAAAGTAATTCACCCTCTTTACCCAGCATGCGGTACACACCCGGCAAAGTGGTCATATTGGCTAAAATCTTTTCAATATTATCTCGTGCGTTTTCGTTCACAGTCGGCTTTTAAAATGTTTGAGATATTTAGATGATGGGGCAAGTCGACCACATTTCCAAGCCCTGCATCTGAATATAGGTCAAATCATGACGCAGACTTGAAATGTTATAATTTCTTAGATTAGCTTTTAAAGCGCTAAAGCTACTCAATATTGAGATGAGCTATATATTAAACTGCGATCACTCAAAAAATTTAAAGATGAATACTTCTAATAACAAAACGTATAGATCTATCCAACAGCAAGTTGCTGCTCAATCGCCTCACAAAACTTAGCCTTATTGCGTGGTGCAACCAAAATAAATTTAGCTTTTCCATCTTTCAGATAATCAATCTTGAGCCGATCAAGTGATAAAGCGGGTGACGCCACCGAGTTATTGGTCACCGATACTTTTTGAATATCAGATAAGGGAATACTCCACCTTAGAAATAAACAACGAATCGTAAGTTGTCCTGCTTTGATCGTATATTTAGTATTGAACACAGGCCACCACAAAACCAAAATCGTGATAACGTAAACGGCGGTATGTACTGGAAATTGATAAGCCGTGCCTTTGGTAAACATGGTAATTAACAGTTGTAATAGCAAACCTGTCATACAAATTAAAAATGCCAAAACCCACCAATCTTTTTTAGAATAAAATACTTGCAATGCTCTTCCCCAAAAGCGTTATTGAACAAATCATACCTGAACCACAACGACAAATGATAAAAAATACACATGCGAATCATCAAAAATGAAGTGTATAAATGATCAAGAAAATCATTCCATAGAAAGAATCATCAAGTCTAAAAAGTCCGAAATCTGATTGATTTTAAGTGCTGAAACTTCAGTTGACGCCTTATGAATTGATAAAAGATTGAATACAACACATTACCTATCAAGAACAATTTTGAATTTACTGAGACTCAAACTTAGACTTTTATTTAACCCAATTGACTTTTTTGACAATTATATTTTATTTGGATTGAGCTTGATTTTCAGCTTATACCCCCTATATTAAACATGGGATATGATAAAAATTTGAATCGAAACAAAAGCTTCATATCGTAGACAAATTTTAAAGCTGCTCTAGACATGACAATACCAACGGAAAACTAGATAAAAATAGATGACCCTTGCGTCACGGCTTGATACAACTTGTTATGTTCTTTTTGGATATAGTTATCGTAAGATTAGCGAAGCATAAATGTGCGCAGGACATACGCACACGCTTCAAAACATCAACTTAAGAAGTCCTCCAAAAAAAGGAGATCAGGGCATGATCCACGCTGGCAATGCCATTACCGTCCAAATGCTTTCGGACGGAATTGCAGAATTCCGCTTTGACTTACAAGGTGAGTCGGTTAACAAATTCGACCGCACAACAATTGAAGATCTTAAAGCTGCAATTGCTGCTGTTAAATCAAACGCTGAGATTAAAGGTCTTATCGTTACTTCAGGTAAATCAACGTTCATCGTTGGTGCCGACATTACAGAATTTGGTGAAAACTTCGCGCTAGGTGCTGAAAAAATCGTGGAATGGGCAATGCCTGTTCATGACATTTTCAACAGCTTTGAAGATTTAGACATTCCTAAAGTTGCTGCAATCAATGGTATGGCATTGGGCGGTGGTTTTGAAATGTGTCTGGTATGTGACTACCGTGTCATGTCAGAAGCAGCTCAAGTGGGCTTACCTGAAATCAAACTTGGGATCATCCCTGGTTTCGGTGGTACGGTTCGTTTAAGCCGTGTCATTGGTATCGACAATGCAGTTGAATGGATGGCAATGGCGAATCCTAAACGTCCTGATGCTGCATTGAAAGACGGTGCTGTTGATGCGGTCGTGGCTGCAGACAAACTACAAGACGCTGCGCTTGATCTGGTTAAACAAGCGATTTCTGGTCGTTTAAACTGGAAAGCGAAACGCCAAGAAAAACTTGATCCAATCAAGTTAAACCCACTTGAACAGATGATGGCATTTAACTCATCTAAAGGTGTGGTTCTTGCGAAAGCAAATCCAGCTCAATACCCTGCTCCAAAATTATTGCTTGATTCTATGCAAGCAGGTTCTAGCCTTGATCGTGATGGTGCACTTCGCCAAGAAGCTGAACATTTCGCTAAAGCGGCTGTAACACCACAAGCTGGTGCATTGATCGGTTTATTCATCAATGACCAAGTAGTGAAGAAAACGTCGAAGAAACATGAAAAAGGTGCACATCCAGTCAACCAAGCAGCTGTTCTAGGTGCAGGTATCATGGGTGGTGGTATTGCTTACCAAGCGGCGAGCAAAGGTACACCAATCATCATGAAAGATATTGGTAATCCGCAACTTGCTTTGGGTATGAAAGAAGCAAATGGCTTACTCACTAAACAAGTTGAACGTAAAAAGTTAACCCCTGCGAAAATGGGTGAAACACTTGCACGTATCCGCCCAACTTTAAGCTATGACGAGTTCAAAGAAGTCGACATCGTGATTGAAGCGGTAACTGAAAACCCGAAAATCAAAGCAGCTGTTCTTGCAGATACAGAGAAAAATGTTCGTGAAAACACGATCATTGCATCAAATACGTCTACGATTTCAATCACGCGTTTGGCTGAAAGCTTACAACGTCCTGAAAACTTCGTGGGTATGCACTTCTTTAACCCAGTTCACATGATGCCTTTGGTTGAAGTGATCCGTGGTGAAAAAACATCTGCTGAAGCAATCGCTACAACTGTTGTTCTTGCTCAGAAAATGGGTAAAACACCAATCGTTGTGAATGACTGCCCGGGCTTCCTTGTGAACCGTGTACTGTTCCCTTACTTCGGTGCATTTGACCTATTACTGAAAGACGGTGCTGACTTCCAGCAAGTCGACAAAGTCATGGAAAAATTCGGCTGGCCTATGGGTCCTGCTTACTTGATGGACGTTGTTGGTATTGATACTGGCGTTCATGGTGCAGAAGTGATGGCCGAAGGCTTCCCTGACCGTATGAAACCAAGTTTCAAAGGTTCTATTCAAACCATGTATGAAGCAAAACGTTTGGGTCAAAAGAACGACGTTGGTTTCTACAAATATGAATTAGACCGTAAAGGTAAGAAAGTGAAAACTGTTGATCCAACAGCATACGACATCATTTCATCTGTTGTTACAGGTGAAAAACGTGAATTTGATGCTCAAGAGATCATTGACCGTATGATGATTGCTTTCTGTAACGAAACTGTTCGTTGCCTAGAAGACAATATCGTTGCAACACCAAACGAAGCAGATATGGCAATGATCATGGGTGTAGGCTTCCCTCCATTCCGTGGTGGTCCAGCACGTTATATCGATCAAACAGGTGTAGCTGAGTATGTTGCGCTTTGCGACAAATATGCTCACTTAGGTAAAGCTTATGAAGCGCCACAATTGTTGCGTGACATGGCTGCTAACAACAAAAAATTCTACGGTTAAGGAGCAACGTGAATGGCTAATTTAAATCCACGTGACGTTGTCATCGTTGATGGCGTTCGTTCAGCAATGGGTAAAACCAAAAATGGTATGTTCCGTAACGTTCGTGCCGACAATTTATCTGCTGAGCTCGTTCGTGCATTGGTTGCTCGTAACCAGTTTGATACAAACGAAGTTGAAGATGTGATCTGGGGTTGTGTAAACCAAACTCTAGAGCAAGGTATGAACATTGGTCGTAACATCGTGTTATTGGCTGATTTACCGAAGACTGTTGCAGGTCAAACTGTAAACCGTCTATGCGGTTCATCTATGCAAGCCATCCATACTGCTGCTGCTCAAATTGCGACGAACCAAGGTGATGTTTTCATCATCGGTGGTGTGGAGCATATGGGTCACGTCGGTATGATGCACGGTATTGATTTAAACCCTCAAGCGTCTAAGCATTATGCGAAAGCGTCTAACATGATGGGCTTAACGGCTGAAATGTTAGGTCGTATGAATGGTATTACCCGTGAAGAGCAAGATGCTTTCGGTGTTGAGTCGCATCGCCGTGCTTGGGCTGCGACTCAAGCGGGTCGTTTCAACAATGAAATCGTGGGTGTCGAAGGTCATGATGCTGAAGGTAAACTTCAGTTATGTGATATCGACGAAGTGATTCGTCCTGATGCGAACCTTGAAGCATTTAAGGCTCTACGTCCTGTGTTTGATCCAAAAGGCGGTACGGTAACAGCTGCAACATCTTCAGCATTGTCTGATGGTGCTTCTGCGATGTTATTGATGTCTGCTGAACGTGCTCAAGCTTTAGGTCTTAAACCACGTGCTGTGATTCGCTCTATGGCTGTTGCAGGTTGTGATGCTGCGATTATGGGTTATGGTCCTGTTCCTGCAACTCAGAAAGCACTTAAACGTGCTGGCTTAAGCATCGGTGATATTCAAACGATTGAATTGAACGAAGCGTTTGCTGCTCAAGGTCTTTCTGTAATGAAAGGTTTGGGTATTTATGACAAGCAAGACATCATTAACTTAAACGGTGGTGCGATTGCTTTGGGTCACCCATTGGGTTGTTCTGGTGCGCGTATTACCACGACGTTGTTAAACGTAATGGAACAACAAGATACTCAAATCGGTCTTGCGACCATGTGTATCGGTCTTGGTCAAGGTATTGCAACAGTGATCGAACGTGTTTAAGTTTTAAATACGTGACTAAAAGAAACCCCGCTTAATGCGGGGTTTTTTTGTCCCTTATTTGTCCCTTTTTTGACACACTCAAACTGTCATTATTCCTTTTGTAGACACCAACTACATAAAACACTTTAATAGCAGAAGGAAAAACCCATGACAAATCTAGCAATTAACTTAACAAAAAATTCAGCTTTAAAATGCACAATTTTGCCTATTTCAATTGCAACTCTGAATTTTGAAAAATTAAAATTTAAACTTACATCAAGTAAAGAGTTCAAAATGTCAAAAGATGTTTGTGATTTTGCTGAACAAGAATACAAACGCTTTTTAGCTCTAAAATACTTCTACCCTAAAGAGACTCTTGTACCTAATAAACTAGTAGATGAATTTTGGCATGCACATATTTTAGACACGAATAATTATCAAATCGACTGTATGAAAATATTTGGAACATTCCTTCATCATTATCCATATTTTGGAATTTATGATGAAGTTGATCAAGAAAACTTAGAAACAACTTTTAAGCGAACAAAAGAGCTATATCAAATATGGTTTGGTGCATATCCTGATTTTACAACCTCAGCTCGTTGTGCTGATCATGCTTGCCATGTGCCTACAAGCTGTGCTTGTAGAGTCCCAGGCGCTTGTAAATAAAAAATGGGGAGTTTTTACTCCCTTTCCTATTTACATAAACTCTTAATCAATCCATCAACTTTCAGATCAAATTTTTTCATTTTAATATCGCTATTATTCTTTTCCCAAAGCTTATACTCCAGAAAGAAATTATATTTTTTTAATACATCCTCTTTTTTTAAAGATATATTTCCCAGCTTGGCACGCTGAATTTCTTTTTTTAACTTTTCGTAAAAAACATCATCATATTTAGAAAACTCATCACTGAATGCTTTTAATTTTCCATCATAACAAACCTCTAACAACTCCAAAAATTTATCTAAATGTTTATTATGATTTACCGACATTCTTTTTCTCCCTCATAAGCAAGGGATTCTCTCAACTCCTCCCATTTTGGATAGTCAGTTCTTTCAACAATATAACTCACAAAACATGTACAAGTTTTAGCAATTTTTTCTGAAGACCAGTTAGGTTTATACTGTGCGTAATTTGCTTTACAGTTTCGATCAAATACCTCTATTTGCCATGTATCCCAACTTGTATTTAAATCGGAATAAGGAATTTCCATTGGCTTGAGCTTTTCCTTAATTTGATCTATACCAAATCCACCTAAGCCCCCTACAAAGATTGAAATGACTAAAAAAGGTAATAATTTTGTACCTTTTTTTTCTTTTTGAATAACCAATAAGTCATATCTACAAGTTCCACATTTATAGATACCTTGACGGTCAATTTCTTTAACCCTATTTGTTGAATTACATTTACTACAAATTAAATAGCCGTTTGTGTCTAGATCACTCATTATAAATTTGATTAATTCTTTGATTAATCTATTATTTTAATAATCACATTATAAATCAATAAGAAAATTAAAATTTTAAAATATTTAATTCCCCCTTCCCCCACCACGCCATTGATCCCCAAACACCTGATTCAACCGTTGTTCATCAAACGTAATTTGAATCGCACCACCACCATGTTGTATATGATTCAATGCCTTTTCACGATCAATCCCTAACGGCTCAAGTATCTTAAATATTCCAGAACTTGGATCAGCCGATTTAAAACCTGCCGCCACACTCAACACATACTCTTGTTGTAAAGGCGTCAACTGACTCATATCAGGCAATGGCGTTTGCGGTTGAACATTCAAAGCGCCCATTTGATCATGAAATGTCGTATTTTGAATATCTTGCTCTTTCTTAATGATCTGATGCTGTAAAGCTTTACGAACTTTCTCATCTTCCTGAAAAGGCGTCACCGTCGTCACGACTTCATCACGCAAGTCATCATCTGCCATGAGTTGAATAGAAGGAAGACTCGCTACATCCTCAGCCTGCGCAACGCTGAAAGGTATAGAAGCAATAATGCTAATGATCAAACAAAGTTTAGAAAAACGCATAAGCCGAACTCTTAATCTGAACCGCTCTAAAGAAATGAGCCATAGGGAGAATAAAAAGACTCTTTTAAATAGGCTACAACAATCACAATCATGATTCACCTAAGCTCAGATAAACGGTGAAATACCACCATAAGTCTATAAAAGTGATCATGACTCAAGCTCCACTCGATCTATTCTCATGAGCGTGTTGAGATAAAACATATCTTGATGATTTTAATCACGATTGAAATCGTACAGATAACACCATTGAAAAAGGATGCTCTCTTGCATCCTTTATATTGTTCAAACTTTAATACTAAAGAACGATTAATGATTAAAAACGTACTGTTTTTTACCATTGGCTTTCGCGTTGTATAAACCCTGATCTGCACGTTGCAACAGTCGAATATGCGTATCCAGATTAAACTGATTAAACATCGTGGCACCGATACTGACGGTAATATCTATCTGTTCGCCTTTAAAGTGAAAGGGCTGCTTCTGACAGGCAATGATAATCGCATCGCAAGTATTCCGACATTGTTGAGCAGTCGCTTTAGGTACCATGAATAAGAACTCTTCTCCACCCCACCGTGCAATCATGCTTTCCTCAACCTTCAACTGCCGAAGAATCGATGTGATGTGATTAATGACCAAATCACCAACATAGTGACCGTATTGATCATTCACCTTTTTAAAATTATCGATGTCTAAAAGTAATAAATATCCATCACTAAAGTTTTCATCATTTAGGACTTTTTCACGTACATAACGTCTATTTTTTAATGCGGTGAGTTCATCTCTAAACATCATCCGTTCGTAGCTTGAACTTAAACGCTTATTGTTCAAATAAATTTCACAGACAAATAGGAAGATAATTAAATAACATCCCAATGCAAGTCGATACGAACTCAAACGCGATAACATATGGGTTTCAGACGCAGACCAATATTCCCCTGCCAATGGCAACGAAACATAGACGCTACATACAAAAGACAATGAGCCGATGAGAAAGCTAAACTCTCGCAGTTTGCATTTGAAAATGAAATAACACATCAAAAATGGAAAGATGAAACATGCGTAAAAAATCGGATCAATCGAGATAAAGTACTGAATAATCCATGCTGAACAGATCAATGCATAGTCTGTCCATGGAATATTTTTCCAATGACTCATCCCATACAAGATGCACATCACACTCATTCCCGTTGCAAACTGCTCCAGAAAATAATCCAAGAATTCGTAATAATTTAGACCGAATTCAAAGATCATCATAAACAGCAAAGCACCGACCGCAGAACTGATGATGTTTGGAAAAGTAATCACAAAGGTGTGGTAGTACTTAAACTTAGATGCCCGTTCAGCAATCCAATAATACACCCACATGAAAATTACGACTTGAACCGCACCAATCACACTAAGAAGAACTTTAAAATCAATAGGCTTAGTTTGATCAAACAGATAAGACGCGATAAAAACTGAACTAAATGAGAACAGTAAAGTGAATAAAGTGCTATTCACCACTTTTCGATATTGAATCAAATAGTACACGGTGATGATGTTGATGATCCAAATCGGGCTAATCACCAATTCATGCGTGTAGGCGATCGATAGCGACGAAAGAATAAAAACAACCAGCCAAAGCACAACAATATTTTTCATGCGAATAATGATCTTTTGATGGCATCACCGAAAAGCCCATCTAAACAGACGAGCAATATTTTTTCCGCATAAATTATAAGCGTATTTAAGTGATTAGACATTTTCTGTTTTCAATATGAAATTTAAGAGGTTCACGCTTTACTAGAGATTCGATATTCAACTCACATTTAATACTCAGATTTAGTACTCAGCTTTAATACTCAAAGTTATAAGCCTCTATCAATGCAGAAGCCTTTTTCTAGCGCCATATTAATCAATTTAAAGGTAATCATTGTTGCTTTAAAGTTGAACAGTGTTTTGGGAGAGTCTGTTCAACTGACAACTCAACATGCTCACAATAAAATGACATCTCACATGCAATTAAATTTTAAGCATGAAAACCTATGCGATTAAGATGTCGCTTGTGCAACAGATGTAGGCTCTACAGAATGATCCTCTTCTGATTCAAACACCGATGCATTTTGCTTTTTGAGTTCCTCAATTTGCGTTTGGAACTCATTGATTTCGGCATACAATACATTGAATTTACGCACATCTTCATCTTGTTCAAACAAGATCTGGTCGTCTTTTTTAATCCATTTTTTGGATTTCAACATTTCAAACATTTCTTCTGCACGTTTCATAATCTCAAGCTCAATATGTAACAACGCCAATTCATTACTCGAATCTCGCGTGAGCTTAAGTTTATCCGACATCGATTGTTTGAGTTTTTTGTTCACCTCTAAACTTTCAACATCCGTAATGGCTTTTTCAGTAATGGCTTTATTTTTGGCTTGGAATTCAGTGGTTGCTTTGCGTACTGTACTGAGCATTGACTTGGTTTGTTGATAGGCTTGCTGACGATCTTTGTCTAAGCGTGCAATATTTAAAAATTGATCCCACTCTGCACCATCTAACTGACGTAAATAGCTATTACGTGCCTCAATATTATCCACCCAATAGTTCAAGATAAATTCAGACATGATTTTATAATCACCATCTAAACGGTCATCTTCAATATTCAAGGTAATCGGCTTTTTCCAATTTTTGGCTTGAACATATAAGGTTTCCATTTTCTCAGTCATAACTTTATCAAACACTTTTTGGTCGGATACCTTCGTGTTCAAATGATCTTGATAAAAGAAATAACCACACAGAGACACAATCAAGAGCGTAATTAATATTAAGATGCGGCGCATACGCACCTCCAATACTCAGCAGTTTTTTTAATGTCTTGTGGCATATCCAGCCAGTAGACTTTCTGTTCGAAAATTAAGCTTTTATATCATAAAGTTATGATCAGTTTAACACTTTTTTAAAATATTTAGCCATATTGCACATTTATTAAATTTTATTTGTTCTAGATTTAAAAAAATCTTCACAATGTCATTGAATTATTTATAATTTATCGCTTATTTATTGTGCAAAAACAACTGTTTTTTAGCGCTTAATGATTAAATCTTTCGCTATTCACGGTGAAATACATTCAAAACTCAACCAATCTTGTCATTGTGTATTCACTCAAATGGATAAAACGCTGTGTTGTTGATTTAGCCCTTTAATTTTTATGTTATTGCCCACACTATATGCATAATGATTGTGGTTTAGAGAAATAACATGCGTGTAGATATTTGGTCAGATGTAGTATGCCCTTTTTGCTTTATTGGTAAAAAACGTCTAGAAAAAGCTGCTGAGCAAGCAGGTGTTGAACTTGAAATCTTCTGGCACAGCTATCAACTTGATCCAGATGCTCCTATACGCCAAGAAAAATCGAACTCTGAGCGCCTTGCTGAAAAATACAATCGTAGCATTGCTGAAGTAGAAGAAATGCAACGTAATATCGCAGCTATGGCAAAAGAAGAAGGCATCGAATTCAACTGGGAAAATGCCAACTCAGGCAATACCTTCAATGCTCACCGTATTATTCATTTAGCACAAAGCTTGAATTTGGGTAATGAAGCTAAAGAAGCATTCTTTTATAGCTATATGACTCAAGGTCTAGCGATTGGTGAACGAGAGACGATTGAAGATGTTGCTGCTCGTATCGGGTTAAATCCAAATCAAGTTGAAGACGTCCTTAATTCAGATGAATTTGCAGAATTTGTAAAATACGACGAAGAAGTCGCGCGTGATCAGCTGAAAGTGACCGGTGTTCCTTTCTTCGTATTTGATCAACGTGTTGCATTGGCTGGTGCACAACCTGTTGAAGTCATGAAAGATGTATTGACCAAAGCTGTTGCAACGATGAAAACAGAAGATGAACTTCAACAAGAAGCTGAGGAAAAAGCATCTGAAAATACAGCACAAAATGATGCTTTGATCTGTTCAGATGAATCTTGCGAAGTGCCTAAAAGCTAATTTTTAAATCGGATGATGACCTAAGGCTGTGAATAAAAACTTTGCTCATCCATCAAAACGATAAAGCCCTCTATAGAGGGCTTTATTTTTTAAATTTTGAATTTGAATACTTTCAGTTTCCATTCTGTTGAGCACGATCAATCATCCTAAATCAATAACTCTCCACCTGATGATGATTCATTAAACTCAACATCGAGTGAATTACCCTACTCCACTAAAAAGCTAATTTTAAGATTGACACGATACTCTGCAATTTTATTTTCTTTAATAATGACTTTTTGTTCATTAATCCAAGCACCTTGGACGTTTTTAACCGTTTCTGTTACTTTCGCAATGCCAGTCTGAATTGCATCTTCAAAACTTTTGGTACTGCTTGAATTTACTTCAACAACTTTTGCAATTGCCATGTGTCCGTACTCTTTTAGGTATTTGAATTTTTATCTTATTCCTCATTCCTCAAGAAGAATAGATGATTAAAAATTATACAAAGGAAAATTACAGATAAAATACAATCCTCTGATATAGGTACACATCCCGTGTATAACACTACATAAATAGAATACAGCGTTGCATAAATGATGCCTTTCAAGCCTCTATTTTCATTTACAATTAGTTTATCGAATTACTCGCGCTGTAATTTCTTTGATTTATTTTTCTTATTTTATAAGATAAAAAAGCCTCCAAATTTGGAGGCTTTTTTATGTCTTGATTTCGCCTACCATTTTTAGAATTATAATATCTATTTGTTTTTAATATATTTTAAAAATATAGAGTCAAACCCAGAATCTACATTTCACTCTTTAAACCCACCCAATGTTTTTTGATTCATGTTCTTCGTCATTCAGAATGACTTTATTCATCGCATAAAATTTGTTAAAACCATAGTGAAACTAAGATTTTATATAGAATACAAATCCTTCATCTGATGTGGATTATTCCCTCATTCAACCATTCAGCATGAACTTATGACGATGATAAAGATCAGAACAATAGCTTTTAACCCAACAGTATTGACGCTCGCTGTCGCTCTTATTTCTACTCAGCATATTTGGGCGAACAGTAATGATTCAACACAACACATTGCCTTACCTGTCGTGGAGAAACAACAAACAACGCCCTTTGCCTTTAAAGAAAAAACGGTGAATGAAGAGGGTCAATCCACCCTTCCCAATGCTGAGACCATTGATCAACGTGCCAAGCAAAGTTGGGGACTACTTCAATATATTCCACAAGCAATCGATTCAACACCGACTTTTTTACCTGAACAATCTGATCACCGAATACTGCAAGATACTGCTGTGACGGAAGATCTAACATGGGCAGACCGTAAACAAAAATCGATCCGCAATTGGGCAGATCGTACTGCCCATAAAATGGATAGTTGGTTTGGTAAAACGGATCCGAATGATCTTGCCAAAGCCACTTTAAGGGTTATTTTCGATAATCGTTGGGATAAACATGATGGTTATGAAATCAAACCCCGAATTCGCGGAAAAATAGATTTACCAACTTTAGAGAAGAAAGTCAGTGTCATTTTTGGTGATGACTCTCTCGACAATGAAATTGAAAATAATGTCGCCATTACAGATGAAAACCCATCCAATGCAGAGGATAAAAAATTTGACTCAACGCGTACACGAGATGCCAATAGTTCCATCGCATTACGTTGGTCACAACTCTCTAAGTCCTTACCTTTTGAGATGGATGCTGATCTAGGTATTCGTTCAGGCGACGACATCTACGCAAGACTTAAAGCCACCAAAGACTGGCAACTCAGCAATGATTTTAGCTTTCACGCAGAACAAATCTATCGTTATGGCATCGACAGTGAAAACTATCTGAGAACCAACCTTGAATTAACCCATGCTCGTCCTGGTGAAGCCTTTTTATCAAACCAGTTTTATCTGACTTATGCAGATGAACAGGACGATGATCTCACTTGGGATAACCGCACTTATCGTCAACATCAGTTCTTCCATGGAAATAACTTTAACTATGGCATCTATACTGGTGGTTATTACAACAATAACGATTTGAGGCTCAACAGTTGGGGACCATTTGTATCATGGCGCCAACCAGTCTGGCGTGAATGGTTCTTTGTACAAGGCGATTTAAACTACTATAACGATAGTCGTGAAGATCACAGCCATTATCCTCGAGCATTGGTACGGCTCGAAGCAATCTTCTAAATCCTTGATCACTCCCTTCAGCTTATAGCATTCAATAAAAAAGCCCATCTGATGGATGGGCTTTCGCAACAATGCGAATAAATCGTTATTAAATTAGATCATCAATTAGCGACTTATTGAAACTCGATCATTACGCATGATACGGCGTTTCTTGTCGGTTGATGGTTTTTCAACGTTAGAAACTGTATAACTCACTCGATCATTGCGTACCACACGCTGTTGATCAGAGAATGGATTTATATCATATTGCGCAATAGGCTTAGTAATGGAGATACGATCATTACGCATGTCTTTTTTAACTGTATCCGCCCAACTAGAAGGCATGGTTACAAATAAAATGAGTGTCGTCATACCCATCGATAGCACAGTCTTCATCAGAAATTCCCAAATTTAATAATCGCTATTATAGATTAATATTTGAATATTAATTTAATATTATGATCAATAGGTGGACGGAATTAATGATGTATTTCATTGAGAGTTTGAATCAGTCCTCTAAACCAATAACATTAACCACGCTGGGAAACTCAAGTTAAATCCATAAAAAAACCTCCCGAAGGAGGTTTTTAATCATACAAGTTATTTTAATAACAAGCTGTTGATTCGTTTTAAATAGCTTGCTGGGTCTTCAGGTAAACCACCCTCTGCGATCACAGCCTGATCAAAGATCACATTGGCTAAATCATCAAACTGAGCGGATCCTTCAAGCTTTTTCACCAAAGGATGCGCTGGGTTAATTTCAAGAATCGGCTTAGACTCTGGAACATCCTGTCCTGCTTGTTTGAGCATACGAATCAATTGTGGAGATAACTCACCTTCACTCGTTACCAAACATGCTGGAGAATCGACTAAACGTGTGGTGACACGTACTTCAGATGTCTTCGTCTTAAGTGCATTCGTTAACTGATCGACTACAGGCTTAAACTGTTCCGCTGCAGCTTCAAGTGCTTTCTTCTCTTCAGCATCTTGTAAATCACCTAAATCCACAGCACCCTTAGAAACGTTCTGCATTGGCACGCCATCAAATTCATGTACGAATTCCATCGCCCACTCATCCACACGATCTGCCATCAATAAAACTTCAATGCCTTTTTTCTTGAACAATTCGAGCTGTGGTGAATTCTTAGCAGCTGCCAGACTATCAGCAGTGACATAGTAAATCGCTTTCTGCCCTTCTTTCATTGCTTCTTTATAAGCAGTTAGAGAAGTTGTCACATCATCATTGGTTGAAGTTGAGAAACGTAAAAGTTTTAAGATACGATCACGGTTACCCATGTCTTCGCCTAAACCTTCCTTAATCACAGAACCAAATTCAGCATAGAACTTCTTGAATTTCTCTTGATCTGCGTCGTCTTCTGATTTTGCCAAAGCATCTAACGTCGTTAAGATACGGCGTGCATTCCCTTCACGAATGGTTTTGACATCACGGCTTTCTTGAAGTAATTCACGACTGACGTTCAATGGTAAGTCTGCACTATCCACAACACCCTGAACAAAACGTAAATAGTTCGGAATCAGGTTATCCGCATCATCCATAATGAAAACACGTTTCACATACAGTTTGATACCAGCTTTCGCTTCACGTGTAAAAATATTGTGCGGTGCTTTGCTTGGAATATAGAGTAGCTGCGTATATTCAGTACTGCCTTCAACACGGTTATGTGCCCAAGCCAAAGGTGCTTCAAAGTCATGGCTGAGATTTTTATAAAACTCAACGTATTGTTCTTCAGTTACTTCACTTTTGTTGCGAGTCCACAATGCGCTTGCAGAGTTAATCACTTCCCATTCATCCGTCTTTACATACTGACCTGGCTTTGCTTCTTCACCTTCAGCAGCTTCTTCTTGTTGCCAAATCTCTTTTTGCATTTCAATCGGCAAGCTGATGTGATCTGAGTATTTATTGATGATTTGTTTAACTTTATGAGACTCTAAATAATCAAAAGCATCATCACGTAAATGCAGGATAATATCTGTTCCACGTGAAGCTTTATCAATTTGAGCAACTTCAAAATCACCTGTACCACCACTGATCCAACGTACACCTTCTGATGCATCCGTTCCTGCACGACGTGATTCAACGGTAATTTTATCGGCAACAATAAAACCTGAGTAGAAACCAACACCAAACTGACCAATCAACTGAGCATCAGATTTCTGATCACCACTCAACTTAGACATAAAGTCTTTGGTGCCAGATTTAGCGATCGTTCCTAAGTTATCAATCGCTTCTTGCTGACTTAAGCCAATCCCATTATCAGAAATTGTGATGGTCTTGTTGTCTTTGTCTAAAGTGACACGAACATGCAGCTCTGGGTCATTTTCATAATATTCAGGATGGTTAATCCCTTCAAAACGTAATTTGTCACATGCATCTGAAGCATTTGAGATCAATTCACGCAGGAAAATTTCAGGGTTTGAATAGAGAGAATGCGTCACTAAATGTAATAGTTGAGCTACTTCTGCTTGGAAACTATGCTTTTGTGTACTGCTCTCGCTCATGAATCACTCCTTAAAATTAGACATAAATTTTATTTATGCATAATGAATGGAGTGGCTTCGTTATTTTTCAATAGCAACAGATCAAAAAATGAGAATAAAGATGGATATATTCAAAAGAAGATCGATTTTAGAATGGACCTTGTTTATAAACTCTGTCCATATACATATCTAGTTTTTGCTGACGCATCTCATAAACATGTTTTAAACATTCAACATTATTTTGGCATTCATCTCGTAGCTCTAACCAGCGTACTTGTTCTGCACGAATTTCGGAACGCATTCCCATCGGGACTAAACGACGAATAATATTATAAGTCGTCACCATTTTGACATCTGCATCATTCAAACTGAGGGTATTGCAGATCTGATGCTCAGTAGTGGTTTGTGCTTTAGTACAATTGAAGCTCGCTGCATGGGCTTCAACCATGAACACGAATGCTGTAAAGACCATGCCAATGCTTAATTTTTTTTTCATTCTATTTTACTCATGACTTACAAACAGCTTACTGAGTTTATGAAATGAAAGAAATGGTAAAATTGTTCACATTAATCTGAATGCTTATCTCAATAAAAATTGATTCAAAAAAACCTTATCCCTTGATAAGGTTTCGATCTCTAAAATTGATTTAAAAACTAGAATCTGTAGCTATATCCTAATGTATATACCAAAGGATTGACCTCTAACGTCCCTATATCTTTCCCATCAAGCTTTACATCACTTTCAACTTGCGCATAACGCACATCGACAAATACACCAAAATCAGATGATTCTGCTGGCTTAAAATTAAAACCCAATTGCCCTGCAGCGCCATACGTGACATCAGCTTCTAACTTAGAATCACTACCTCTTAGTTTTTCGTCCCAAGGCACAGCAACAGTTAATCCGGCCCCAATATAAGGTGTAAAGCGACTCGAGTTTTTAAAATGATACTTGCCTGTTACTGTTGGTGGCAAATGTTTAAAGCTTGCAGCCTCGACCCCATCTAACGCAATATTATGTTTAAATGGCGCTACTGCAAGTAAAAGCTCCGCTGAAAAATTTGTATTTCCAAAAAAATACTCAACCGATGGAGTCAAATTGAACTCATGGCTAACATCCGCCTTTGCAGCAGCAATTGTGCCATTATTGCTTGTAGGTGCAAGTAAGCTTCCGCCTACTTTCAATTGCCAATTCCCTGCCTGAGCCACTGTAGCTACGCTCAACACTAATGCCAATCCAATGAATGATTTATAAATATAAGTATTAAACATGTTTATGACCTCTTATTTTTACGTTATATATTCTTAAAATTTTTAAATGACTCGTCTCTTGCTACTTATGAAATTAAAAAGAATTTAGAAGTAAGTTGAGATGATCAGAATCATTGAACAATGCAAACTTTAGGACTTTATAAATAATTTATGAAATATCCATTTGTCATTTCAATATCGGAAATTTGTTATTAATTAATAAACGCTAAGCTTAGAGACAAGAGGGCTTAAACATAAAAATACTTATTGTAGAGATTAAAAAAAACTCGGCATGAAAGCCGAGTTTTTTTTAATCTCTACACTACAAATGCTTAGAATTTGTAGCTATAACCCAATGTGTAAATTACTGGGTCGATATCTAAATCAAATTTGTCACCAGTTGTTAAAGTAACTTCTGGACTAATTTGGGCATAACGAACATCAGCAAATACGCCCCAATTTTTTGCGTCAGCAGGTTGGAAATTAAAACCAATTTGACCGGCAAAACCAAAAGACTCTTTAACATCTTTAGCAAGGCCTTCCTCATCCCAAGCGATGAAAGCAGTACCACCGACACCAACATAAGGTGTAAAACCTGTTGAGTTTTTAAGATGATATTTTGCTGTGATTGTTGGTGGTAAATGTTTAATTTTCGCTACTTTTTCGCCGCCAGCTAAAATGTCATGCGAAATAGGAGTAGCCAAAAGTAATTCAGCAGAGATATTCTCATTAAAGAAATATTCTACAGATGGTGTAAATGCCAATTCATTATCAGCTTCTACTTTTGTACCACCTAAGTTGTAATCACCTGTTGGTGCAACTGCAGAACCACCTAACTTAACTTGCCATTGACCTGCCATTGCAGATGCAGAAAGACCCATTAATGCAACGAGAGCAACTTGCTTTAACATTTTAAATTAACCTCTGGAAGAATATTACTATTAAAATAAATATTTAAAACAATAATAAACATTCATTTGATTAATATGCAATAGCATTAAATTAAACAATTCTTTTAATATTTATATCTAATTGATTATTATGTATATTTAATTAAATTGACTAATTTACTCGGCTTTAAAGACGGCGTTAAAATTTTAAATTAATATAAGAATATTTATTATTAAATTATTTTAAAACCAACCATTTTAATATGGATTAAAATAAAAAAAGGCGATGTTAAAATCGCCTTTCTTAATATTTATTCAATGCTAATCAGAGCACCATTGCTGCAACCCAACCAAAAATCAATAATGGAATATTGAAATGGATGAATGTCGGAACAACCGTATCCCAAATATGATCATGTTGACCATCAACCCCTAGACCTGCTGTAGGACCTAATGTTGAATCAGAAGCTGGAGAACCTGCATCACCGAGTGCCGCTGCTGTACCAATCAATGCAATGGTCGCTAGCGGTGAGAATCCAAACTGCATACACAGCGGGACATAAATAACCGCCAGTACAGGTACACTTGAGAATGATGAACCAATACCAATTGTAACGAAGAGTCCAATGAACAACATCAAGAATGCAGCCAATGCCTTACTATCGCCAATAATGCCCGTCACACTGTTTACAAGGTGATTAACATCACCTGTCGCAGTCAACACGGCAGCAAAACCTTCAGCAGAAATCATAATGAAGCCGACTAACGCCATGATACGCATACCCTGGACAAAGATATCATCGGCTTCACGCCATTTGAAAATCCCTGCTGCAGAAAGCACAGCGAAACCGACCAAGCCACCTAACATCATTGACCCTGAATAACGCTGTACCAAGAATGTTAGCACTACCGCTAGAATCGCCATTAACATGGTTGATCTTGCAATCACAGGTGCTTTAGCTGCTTCAATTTTCAATTCTTCAGCATCATGTTCAAGTACTGCATCTGTTGCACGAATCGGTTTATCTAGATCGATATGAGATACAACTTTGACATTACGGTCTTGGTAGACACGTGGCTTACGATAGGTAATAAATACCGCAACCAATGCACCAATCACCATACCAAGAACAGAGATTCCCATACCTACAGGCATCATCCAACGTTCTACTTGTAGGCCGTACTCAGCACCAATTTTGTTGATATTTCCCATTAAGATTTGTTCAAGGAAAATCGCACCAAAACCTGCTGGAATCAGAATATACGTCCCTACTAAACCAAGCGTCAAGACACATGCGGCTGCACGTCGATCGAGATTCAGATGGTTCATGACTTTTAATAATGGCGGGATCAATACTGGAATGAAGGCAATATGAACAGGAATAATATTTTGAGAACAAATTGCAGCAATCAACAAAATACTCATCAGTAAATATTTTACTTTTCGAGTTTGGCTGTGGCTGACCTCTTTGCCCAAAATACCAATAAGCTTGTGTGCCAATAAATCAGGAAGTCCAGACTTCGATAGCGCTAAAGCAAATGCACCTAAAATTGCATATGTCAACGCAACTTCAGCACCCTTACCCAATCCATCGTTAAATGCTGTTACGGTCTCAGGGAGCGTTAAACCCGCCACCAGACCACCAACAATAGCTGAAATCACCAATGTAAAAACAACGGAAACTCGTGCCAGTGATAAAACAAACATCACTAGAATCGCAATGACGACTGCATTCATGGAATAAATTTTTAGATAATAGAACAGACGATTATTTTAACAGATTCACATTCAATTCACTTTAATTTAATCGGATGCCTACATTTAGGCATCCGACTTACCGTTTTGGTCAATGAGTAACCTTGATATATAACTTAATTGCCAATTACTGATGACTTTGCGCAAAAGTCTGAATATAACCTGCAATTTCTTCTGGGCGACTCAGTACTGCCCAATGGTTCGCATCAACATCAACACGTTGAAAATGCTCTGCCCATTTTGGAATTTCATCAATCAACTCTGGACTCACAAAATTATCGCGTTTGAGTACAACCGCCTGTACAGGACAAATCGCATGACGCTTACGAGGCATGGTTAGACGTGGAATAAAATTAGCACGATATAATCCAATGCCGTGCTCTCCATCCTTTGAGATATTTTGATTGAGTGGCAGTCCTTTGGTTTTTTCTAATTGATTAAGTACTTTGCCCCAACGCTCTGGGTTGAAAAAATGCCAAACAGTTGGTGCCAATATTGGTAGTTGAAATGCCACGATATACCACGACTTAAACAACTGCTTAAAAAATTTTGATTTTTCATGCTTAAACTGATTGCGCATCCAAAAAGCAGCATGGTCTAAACAAGGTCCTGAAATAGTAGTATAGGACAAAATTCTATTTTTAAATTTAGCTTCAGTCACCGATTCCCAAGTTTGAATAGAACCCCAGTCATGAGCTGCAATATGAAAGGATCGCTGGGGAAGTAACGAATTCACAACACTTTCTAAATCTAGCGATAATTGGGCTAAAGTATAGGCTTTGATCCGCTTTGGAACAGTAGATTCACCTGCTCCACGCACATCATAAGTCACGATATAAAAGTCCTGAATCAGGTGATTGATTATCGGCTCCCAAACCTCCTGATTATCAGGATATCCATGGACTAAAACCAAGGCTGGTTTGGATTGATCACCCCAAGTTTTAGCATAGAGTTTTTGTTGATCTTGAGTATCAATCCAGTAAGATTCAAATTGCATAATGTGACTTCCTTATTGTTTTATTATTGACCAATAAAATACGTGTATAAGGCATTTTGATCAATGTCAGGATATTTTTTCTATCTTAGTATGCAATTTCAAGCCATAAAAAAAATTGACCGAAATGAGTATTTTAAAAAAGTTGGCGACAATCCCTTTTATTTCTAAATATATGTTTAATCATTTTGCACCCTTTCAAGGTGCAGGCATTGTGATTGATAAAATTGATCTGAAAAATTACCATATTCGCGTAAAAATGCCGCTTACGCGACAAAATAAGAATATTGTTGGGGTTCATTTTGGTGGCAGTCTATATGCCATGGTTGACCCATTTTATATGTCGCTGTTGATGCATCATCTAGGCAATAAATATATCGTTTGGGACAAAGCGGCCAATATTGAATTCTTAACCCCTGGTCGTAGTACGGTTTATGCTGATTTTAGGTTAAATGCAGAAGAAATCAAAACGATTAAAGAATTGGCACATAATTTTGCACCTGTGTATCGTAACTATGAAATAAACATTTTAGACGAGTCTGGTTCACGAGTAGCCAAAGTCAATAAAACGCTTTATATACGCCGAAAAAAAGCGCATGGCAGTCGTTTCAAATAAAAAAAGCGCTTTTATTAAAGCGCTTTTTCACAAACTTAAACTAATGTGCACTCAAATTAATTAACGCTTTTGCTCAATTGCGGCACCGGCACCACCACCTATCGCACCGCCAATAGCTGCGCCAGAGTTACCACCAAAAATGCTCTTACCAATTGCAGAACCGACAGCACCGCCTACACCGCTATAAGTCGCATTACGATTTGAACCATTTTGAGTTTTACTTCCTACAGCAGCACCCGCACCACCGCCTAGTGTAGCACCAACGCCACCACCGACATTATTCCCTACACCACCACCAATTGCACCGCCTAGTGCCGCTGCACCAACGCGTTGTTGATTTGGGGTCATGCTTTCACAACCTGCTAATAAGAAGCTTGAAACTGTTGCAACAGCAACGATACTTGCTAATTTTTTCATCACCAAGTCCTCACCTAAAACTTATATAAATAAGCATAAGCCTTTTAAAAGTCGGAAAAAAATGATTTATGTTACAAAACCAAATTATATTGTTGTCTTAATCAATGCTAAAAGGTTTTTAGAAGGTTTTAATATTTTATATGCAAAGTGAAAATTAGGACAATCAACTAACGACGAAGTAGCGATTACTATTCATCAGCATTTTTCTTAGCATTTAAATACATGCCTATCAATTTTTTAAAAAATTATTATAAATCAATCAATTTTAAGTATTAAACTATTTTCTATTACATTTCTAAAACTACTATGGTTTGACAATTATTTTGATTTATTATATGAATACTATGCATCACTATTATTCTATAAATGAGATACTCTCAACAGAATAACTCATCTCAATATGAATAAATAAACCATTAAAAACACCCTATGAACATAAAAAGAGGAATAACCATGCAGTGGACTAAACCAGCTTTTACCGATATCCGCATTGGTTTTGAAGTAACGATGTACTTTGAAGCTCGTTAATTCATTTTCAATCTAACTATAAGCTCTAATTGATTTAGGGCTTATATTTTATGGAATAAAGCTCAAACTCATGTATATCTATATTTTAGGTTCAGCTGCAGGCGGTGGATTTCCTCAATGGAATTGTAATTGCAGCAATTGTGCAGGGATTCGGAATGGATCCATTCAAGCAAAACCCAGAACTCAATCTTCAATCGCAATTTCAGAAAATGGAATCGATTGGATATTGTGTAACGCCTCACCAGACATCAGACAACAGCTCTTTGATTTCAAAGCATCTCAACCTGCACGTCAATTACGTGATACAGGCATTAAGTCTGTTATTTTAATGGATAGCCAACTAGATCATACAACGGGTCTACTCACTCTACGTGAAGGTTGCCCTATTGATGTTTGGTGCACTTCTATGGTTCATCAAGATTTAACCACTGGCTTTCCCATATTCAACATGCTGAAACATTGGAATGGTGGTTTACAACATCATGAAATTGATCCGACACAATCATTTAAAATTAAAAATTTTGAGCATTTAGAATTCATCCCTTTGATTATCAAAAGTGCTGCTCCCCCCTATTCTCCACATCGACATGATCCACATGACGGCGACAATATTGCTCTGATTGTCAAAGATCATCAAAGTCAAAAACAATTGTTTTACGCACCAGGTTTAGGACATATCGATCAATCTATTCTCAATATCATGCAAAATTCTGATTGTGTGATGATTGATGGAACTTTATGGACAGATGATGAAATGCAACGTACTGGTGTAGGTGTAAAAACTGGTCGTGAAATGGGACACCTCTATATTGATGGTGAAGGTGGTTCTTTAAGTTATCTTGATCAACTCACCAAAGCTAAAAAAATCCTGATTCATATCAATAATACCAATCCTATTCTGAATGAACATTCAGCTGAATACGCAAAATTAAAAAAACATGGCGTAGACGTTGCTTTTGATGGTATGCAAATCGAACTTTAAGAGATCTCAATGAATCCCAATGCCACAGCTTTAACATTAGAAGAATTCAAACAAGCTATTTTCGACAAAGGTCGTTATTACCATATTTATCATCCTTTTCATGTGATGATGTCTGAGGGGCGAGCAACCCAACAACAAATCCAAGCATGGGTTGCCAACCGTTATTATTATCAAATTAATATTCCACTTAAAGATGCTGCAATTATGTCGAATTGTCCTGACCAACGTGTACGTCAGGAATGGATTCAACGCATGATTGATCAAGATGGTGAATTTCCTGACGGCGGTGGTCGTGAAGCATGGTTACATCTAGCCGATGCAGTTGGCTTAGATCGTGAAAAAGTCATCTCTGAAGAGTTAGTTTTACCCAGTGTTCGCTTTGCAGTTGATGCCTATGTGAATTTTGCGCGTAGAGCAACTTGGCGTGAAGCAGTCAGTAGCTCTTTAACCGAACTCTTTGCTCCTCAAATTCATCAGTCCCGCTTAGACACTTGGCCACAGCATTACACTTGGATTCATGATCAAGGTTATCAATACTTTCGTTCACGCCTAAGCCAAGCCCGACGTGATGTCGAACATGGTTTAGGGATTACTTTAGAATCATTTACGACACTTGATCAACAACAACGAATGTTGGAAATACTTCAATTCAAACTCGATATTTTATGGTCAATCTTAGATGCTTTAAGCTTGGCCTATGTTCATAACCAAGCACCCTACCATAGCGTGACCTCCGAACCCGTTTGGCATAGAGGTCTGTTTAAATGAATATCGAAAACTTTGACTTAAATCTTAAGCCGACATGGCGTCAAGGATATCGCTTCCAATTTGAATCCGCTCAAAAGAGCCATGTCATTTTGTACCCTGAAGGTATGATTACACTCAATGAAAGTGCCGCTGCAATTGCTCAATATATTGATGGTCAAAACACTGTTCAGACTATTGTGGAACTCATTAAGCAGGAATTTGGCAATCATGAGGTGATAGAACAAGATGTCATCGAATACATGTTCGTTGCACAACAACAATTTTGGATCGAGTTGAAATGAGTAGTCACGTAGGTTTACCGCTTTGGCTGCTTGCAGAATTAACCTACCGATGCCCGCTTCAATGCCCGTATTGCTCCAATCCTTTAAATTATTCTCAACATCAAACTGAACTCAGTACTGAAGAATGGTGTAATGTTTTTGACCAAGCTCGTGAAATGGGAGCCGTACAGCTCGGCTTCTCTGGTGGCGAACCACTCGTTCGACAAGATCTAGAGCAGTTGGTCAAACATGCACACAGCCTTGGTTTTTATACCAACTTAATCACATCAGGTATGGGACTCACCCAACAGCGAATAGAAAATCTCAAAAATGTGGGTTTAGATCATATACAAGTCAGTTTCCAAGCCAGCGATCCTGTTGTCAATAATGCGCTTGCAGGTTCTAAACATGCTTTTGAACAAAAGTATGAAATGTGTAAGCTTATCAAGCAGTACAACTATCCAATGGTTCTGAACTTCGTGATCCATCGGCATAATATTGATCAAGTTGAACAAATCATCCAACTTTGTATAGAACTTGAAGCAGATACTGTAGAACTCGCTATTTGCCAGTTTTATGGATGGGCTTTTTTAAACCTCCAAGGATTACTCCCAACCCAAGAACAACTGATCAAAGCTGAACAAATCACCAACCAATACCGTGAAAAATTACGTTTAGCGAATCACCCTTGCAAACTCATTTTTGTAGTACCTGATTACTATGAAGAACGCCCAAAAGCATGTATGAACGGTTGGGGGAAAATATTCTTTACAGTTACGCCTGATGGTACGGCTCTACCTTGTCATGCGGCTCGCCAATTGCCAATACAATTTCCAAATGTTCGAGAACAACCACTCGCTGAGATTTGGTATCAATCCACAGGTTTTAATCACTTCCGCGGTGATGCTTGGATGCCAGAAACCTGTCAAACCTGCCCTGATAAAAACCGTGATTTTGGAGGATGTCGTTGCCAAGCCTTTATGCTGACTGGTGATGCAAGCAATGCTGATCCAGTCTGTGGAAAATCGACTTACCATCATTTAATTGAACAAGCACGCATAGAAAGTGCAGAGCAAAATAAAATGGATCGATTGGTTTTTCGAAATCCCAAAAACTCTAAAACATTCAGCTTGAAACAAAAAATCCCAAGCAAAATGATCAATGACTGATGTTAAATAAACCTGATAATTTTGCCATCTTTGATGGACATAATGATCTCCTTACCCGCTTATGGTTAAGTCATCATCCTGATCCCATTGCTGAGTTTTTTGAAGGGCGTGCAACTGGACATCTTGACCTCGCTCGTTGTCTTCAAAGTGGATTCCGTGGTGGATTATTTGCAATTTTTTTACCGCCTTTTTCATATCTCAAACAACATCATCCTGAAAAATTAAGTTCCCCTCACCTCGATGATTTTTCCGAAGATGAAGTCGAAAAAATTTGTTTAGAGCAACTTAGAATTGCCAAAGCCCTAGTACTTCGATCAAATGATCAATTACAACTCTGTAGTTCTTTTTCAGAGATTCAACAGAGCCTAGATCAACAAAAAATTTCAGTTGTTCTACATTTAGAAGGTGCTGAATGTTTACAACAACATCCAGATTTACTCGATCACTTTTATCAACATGGGCTCCGTAGCATAGGTCCTTTGTGGAATCGTCCAAGTGCATTTGGACATGGCTTAAACTCACCATTTCCTCACTTACCACAACAACGAAACCCTCAACGAGGCTTAACTTCAGCAGGTAAAACCCTCATTCACCGTTGTGAACAAAAAAAAATGCTGATCGATGTGTCCCATATGAATGAAGATGCTTTTTGGGATACTGCAGAACTTATTCAACAACCTTTAATTGCAACACACTCAAATGTTCATACACTGAGTCATCAGGCACGAAATCTCACAGATCAACAGCTTTATGCAATTCGTGATAGTAATGGCATGGTCGGGCTTAATTTTGATGTGGCTTTTCTTAGAGCTGATGGACAACGTAATACCAACACTTCTATCGACACCATGTTAAATCATATCGAGTATCTGATTGAAAAGATGGGAGAACAGCATGTCGGCTTTGGTTCAGATTTTGATGGCTGCTTACTCAGCGATGAGGTTAAAGATGTTACAGGACTATTAAAAATCATTGAAAAAATGCAACAACGTAACTATTCCACTGAATTGATTGAGCAAATCTGTAATAAAAATTGGATAAATACTTTAAAGCGAATTTGGGGATAACAAACAGCATAAAAAAACCGACTTCAGAAAGTCAGTTTTTTATGAATGATCATCCAATATTATTGCGGAGATACACGCCAAATCGTATTCCCAACATCATCTGCAATAATTAATGCCCCAGTCTTATCTTCTGTTAAACCCACAGGTGCACCATAAAGATTTGCCTGGTCTTCTGAGTAGAAACCTGTCACAAGAGGTACAGGCGTACCCGTCGGTTTTCCATTTACAAATGGAATAAACACAACGTTATAACCGTTTAATGGGTTTCTATTCCAGCTTCCGTGATTACTCACAAAAGCGCCATCTTTAAATTGATTTCCAAGATTAATATTCGCTGTAGTGAACCATAGTCCAAGTGGAGCAACGTGAGATCCCAGTGAATAATCAGGTTTAATCGCTTTTTTCACAAGGTCAGGACGTTGCTGATGTACACGCGTATCAACATGTTGTCCGAAATAGCTATATGGCCATCCATAAAAACCTTTCTCTTGTACAGAGGTCAAATAATCAGGGACTAAACTTCCTCCAATCTCATCACGCTCATTCACAATTGCAAAGAGTTGATTGGTTTTAGGTTCAATTTGTAAACCTGTTGGGTTACGCAAACCGCTCGCATAAATACGACTTGCACCGGTCACCGCATCCACTTCAAGTACGGCAGCGCGACGATATTCAACTGCCAAACCATATTCACCAATATTACTGTTCGAGCCAACACCTACATAAAGTTTAGTTCCATCATTACTCGCAACTAAAGACTTGGTCCAATGGTGATTAATGGTGTCTGGAAGATCTGCAAAAACTTCACCTGCACCATGAATTGAGGTTGCACCCTCCTGATAATTGTATCTCGTAATATTATTGGTATTTGCCACATATAAAGCGTTACCAATCAACTGCACACCAAAGGGAGAATATAAATTTTCCAAGAAAATATGCTGCTGCCATTCACCATTTGCAGATGGGCGAAGTAAGGTAATTCTATTCCCACCTTTACCACCTTTCCCAGACAATCCTTTAACTTTACTCGCAATCAATTGTTTAGGTGTTAAAACAGGCGCAATTCCTGGGCCATTTGATTCAACAACTAAAATATCACCATTAGGTAATGCATAAAGTTGTCTTGGATGCATTAACTTATCTGCAATTTTTTCTATTTTTAAACCTTCAACAACTTTTGGTTTTTGATCATTTTGCCAACCGACCCCTTTGGGTACTTTCATTGGTGGTACTAAATAATTCTTCGCTTCAGGTAATTCTGGATCAGCACCATATTGTAATTTTGGATCAACGACAGCCTCACGACTACATCCAAATAAGGCTGTACTTAATAAAACACATAAAGTTGATTTAAAGAGTATTTTCATTTTTTTCTCCGATCAATCTTCTAAATTATTTGAATTTTTAGACTGCAATAAATAATGCAGACTAATAAGAATCACGGTAATCACGGATAGCGTTACATTAGCAGGAACCATCGCATACGCATCACGACTATGTACAAATGCATTAAAGATCGCACTAACGATACCAAATCCGTAAAGAAAGAATCCCGTGATTTCTATAGTTCTACGACTCTTAATCGGTCTGAACCATACATAAAATAGGTTAATCAATCTGGGAATAATCGCGATAATTAAACCCAATACAACCAAACTGCTGGCCGCCTGTGCCCAAAGCATTTCTGCTGTGTTTTTATAAAGAATATCAAAAATCAATGCGCCCACAAAAAAACCAAATGGGATCGGGTTAAGTAATGAATAGAGTGCGTATAGCAATCCTTTTCTTGGATTTTCTATTTTCATAATTGGACCTTTACTAAGTAAATTTGTATTTTTTATGTGCCTCCCACATTTTTCTCATTTTTGAGACACAGATCTATAAATATGTCATCTTTGTATCAATTACAAGACATTTAATATTTTTAAACTTAATAATACAAATATTAAATTTTTCTTACATATTTCATCAAATAGCGATAGCCCAAAACGTTATTTCAAGCACCCATAAAATTAAAAAGCATTAAAAAAACCTTCTTTAAGAAGGTTTTTTTAATGCTTTTTATTAAGGAGAAATGAAAATATATAATTATTTCGTTTCGTCAAAAATTACGATATCTCGAGTTGTGACTCCACCCTCTTTAGCTACCGCATGTGTCACTTTTTCTTGAGCTTGAGGATTAGTAATTTGCTCCAGTTGTAGCTCTCGACGAATGACTTCACCATCTTTTTTAACTTCAACACCAGCAGCATCTACGGTTTTAGTTTCCCCAACAACCTCACCATCTTGAGTAATTTTTGTAGTCAATTCAATTTTAGATGTTGGCACAATTATGCCTCCCTGCTTAATCACAGGATTAGACATTTGTTTTTCTGAGAATGTTCCTTCTTTATCTTGTAACTCAATATCACGCGCAACAATATCTTTACCTTGATTCGTTACTTCAAAAATCGTCGCTGTTACTGTGCGAACAGGCTCTTGCCCTTCTACTCTACGGATGATCTGTGTTTTAACAACAGGTACGACAGCTTTGTCATCCACAATAATTGAGTTAGGCATCGGTTTCGCTGTTGCAAAAGTTGATACTAATGTTAATAGACCAAGAGACAAAACTTGAGTTGAACGATTCATTGATATAACCCCATATAATTCTTAAAATTTATAAGTAAAAAGTGTTTGTTATAAACGCTTAATTTTTAATATAGAAAATAATCCCAGATAAATAAAGCTTTATCTATACCATTTCCCTTTGATATTTATTTCGTGATAATTACTTCCATAAAAAAAGCCACCCGAAGGTGGCTTTTTTATTCAAACACTAAACTTAGAATTGATCTTCGTTTAATGCTTGAGAGAATGCTTGGTCAACTTCTGAGAAGTCATTTACCAATTCGTATTCTGCAGCTTCTGCTTCTTGACGACGACGCTCAAGATGGTAAGCCAAACCTGTACCCGCAGGGATCAGACGACCTACTACTACGTTCTCTTTCAAGCCACGCAATTCATCTTCTTTACCTGTTACAGCCGCTTCAGTTAACACACGAGTTGTTTCCTGGAACGATGCAGCAGAGATGAACGAGTCAGTAGAAAGCGATGCTTTCGTGATACCCATTAATTGACGTTCAAACTTCGCTGGGAACTTGTTCTGAGCAAGTACAGCTTGGTTTTCGCCAACAACACGGATGTAATCAACTTGTTCACCTTTGATGAAACTTGTATCACCACCATCAGTGATATCAACTTTACGGAGCATCTGACGTACGATCACTTCAATATGCTTGTCGTTGATTTTTACACCTTGCAGACGATATACGTCTTGAACTTCATTCACGATATAGTTTGTAAGTGCAACTTCACCTTTCAAACGTAAAATATCGTGCGGGTTCTGTGGACCATCAGAAATCGTCTCACCACGGTTCACATGCTCGCCTTCGAACACGTTAATCGTACGCCACTTAGGAATAAGCTCTTCATAAATTTCAGAGCCATCTGTAGGCGTGATTACAAGACGGTTTTTACCTTTAGTCTCTTTACCGAAGCTCACTACACCTGAAATTTCAGCAAGAATTGCATGCTCTTTCGGTTTACGTGCTTCAAATAAATCCGCTACGCGTGGAAGACCACCGGTAATATCACGAGTACGTGAAGTTTCTTGTGGAACACGACCAATAACATCACCCACACCAATCGTTTCGCCATCACGGACAGTTACGATTGTATTTTGTGGTAAGAAGTAGAACTGTTCACCACCATCAGTTGTGTCTAACACAACCGCTGGACGTAAATCTTTACCTGAAGCAGGACGAGCCGTTACAGGAAGGATCTCAACAGTCGTCATACCTGTTGCATCATCAGTTTTAGATGTTGCAGTCACGCCATCAGCGATTTGGCTGAAACGCACTTTACCAGCAACTTCTGTTACCAATGGATGTGTATGCGGATCCCAAGTCGCTACGATGCCGCCAGCTTCGATTGATTCACCATCTTTAAGTAAGATAGACGCACCATAAGGAAGTTTATAGCGTTCACGCTCACGGCCGATGTCATCAGTAATACCAATTTCACCAGAACGAGAAACAGAAACCAAGTGACCTTTCGCGTGTTGTACAGTTTTCACGTTATGGAAACGTACTGCACCACCGTTACGAACTTGTACGCTGTTTGCAGCAGAAGTTCGGCTCGCAGCACCACCCACGTGGAACGTACGCATTGTTAACTGTGTACCCGGCTCACCAATTGATTGAGCAGCCATTACACCCACTGATTCACCTGGATTTACCAAGTGACCGCGAGCAAGGTCACGACCGTAACATTTCGCACATACACCGAAAGTAGACGCACAGTTTACAACTGAACGTACTTTCACTTCATCGACACCGCTATCTTCTAGGAAGTTAGCAAGTTTTTCGTCAATTAAAGTGTTACGTGGAAGAACTACTTCATCAGAACCTGGTTTCTTCGCATCTTCAGCAAGTACACGACCCAATACTCGAGCACCAAGGTTTTCGATTACATCGCCACCTTGAATGAATGGAGTCATTACAAGACCATCTAAAGTACCGCAATCTGGTTCAGTAATCACCAAATCTTGCGCTACATCTACAAGACGACGAGTCAAGTAACCCGAGTTCGCAGTTTTCAATGCTGTATCGGCCAAACCTTTACGCGCACCGTGTGTTGAAATAAAGTACTGAAGTACTGTCAAACCTTCACGGAAGTTTGCTTTAATTGGTGTTTCAATGATCGAGCCATCTGGCTTAGCCATCAAACCACGCATACCCGCTAACTGACGAATCTGAGCTGCCGAACCACGGGCACCTGAGTCAGACATCATATAGATCGAGTTGAATGATTTTTGCTTCTCATCTTCACCATGTTTGTTTTTAACAGTTGTGAAAGACAAGTTATCCATCATCGCTTTCGCTACTTGGTCGTTCGTACGCGCCCAAATATCGACAACTTTGTTATAACGCTCACCAGCAGTTACGAAACCTTGTTCGAACTGTTGTTCAATTTCACGTACTTCAACTTCAGCTTTTTCGATAATTGAGTATTTAGCAGGTGGAATCACCATGTCTTCCATACCAACCGATACGCCTGAACGAGTCGCTTGACGGAAACCTAAGTACATCAATTGGTCAGCGAAGATAACAGTATCTTTAAGACCGAGTTTACGGTAGCAAGAGTTGATTAACTTAGAGATGTTCTTTTTCGTCATCTCAAGGTTGATCATGTCGAAGCTTAAGCCTTCAGGCACAACTTCCCATAACAAACAACGACCTGGAGTTGTATCCACAATAATTGTTTGTTGCTCTTTATTGCCGTTATCGTCAATCACAGTTTGGTGTACACGAGCTTTTACGCGAGCGTGTAAATCAACTTGACCTGTCGCAAGTGCACGGTTTACTTCGTGAGTATCCGCGAACACCATGCCTTCTCCTTTGGCATTGATTGCATCACGAGAGATGTAATACAAGCCTAAGACAACGTCCTGAGACGGTACGATGATTGGCTCACCGTTCGCTGGAGACAAGATGTTGTTTGTCGACATCATTAACGCACGAGCTTCTAATTGAGCTTCAAGTGTTAATGGAACGTGTACCGCCATTTGGTCACCGTCAAAATCGGCGTTAAATGCCGCACATACTAACGGATGAAGACGGATCGCTTTACCTTCGATCAAGGTCGGTTCAAATGCTTGAAGACCCAAACGGTGAAGTGTTGGCGCACGGTTCAACATCACTGGATGTTGACGAATGACAGATGCAAGTACGTCCCAAACTTCTGGAGTCTCGCGCTCAACCATTTTCTTCGCAGCTTTAATGGTTGTTGCTTGGCCAGATGCTTGTAGTTTAGCGAAAATGAATGGCTTGAATAGTTCAAGTGCCATTTTCTTCGGAAGACCACATTGGTGTAAACGTAATGTAGGACCTACGGTAATTACCGAACGACCTGAATAATCGACACGTTTACCCAACAAGTTTTGACGGAAACGACCTTGTTTACCTTTGATCATGTCTGCCAAAGATTTAAGAGGACGTTTGTTAGAACCTGTAATTGCGCGACCACGACGACCGTTATCAAGCAATGCATCTACAGACTCTTGTAACATACGTTTTTCGTTACGTACGATAATGTCTGGTGCAGCAAGATCAAGAAGACGTTTTAAACGGTTGTTACGGTTAATCACACGACGATAAAGATCGTTCAAGTCAGAAGTCGCGAAACGACCACCTTCAAGCGGAACTAACGGACGAAGATCAGGTGGAAGTACTGGAAGTACAGTTAACACCATCCATTCAGGTTTGTTATTCGACTCTTTGAACGCTTCCATCAACTTCAAACGCTTAGATGCTTTTTTAAGCTTCGTTTCTGAAGTTGTATTCGGAATTTCTTCACGTAAACGAGAAATTTCGTTTTCAAGATCGATATCTTTCAATAAATCTTGAACTGCTTCCGCACCCATTTTCGCTGTGAATTCATCACCGTGCTCTTCTAACGCATTGAAGTATTCTTCATCATTAAGAAGTTGGTATTTCTCAAATGGAGTCATACCTGGGTCAGTGACAACATAAGATTCGAAATACAATACGCGTTCGATATCACGTAATGTCATGTCTAATAATAGACCGATACGAGATGGTAATGATTTCAAGAACCAGATATGTGCAACTGGAGAAGCGAGTTCGATGTGACCCATACGCTCACGACGAACTTTCGCAGTTGTTACTTCAACGCCACATTTTTCACAAATGACGCCTTTGTATTTCATACGCTTGTATTTACCACACAAGCATTCGTAATCTTTTACTGGACCAAAAATTTTGGCACAGAATAAACCATCACGTTCAGGTTTGAACGTACGATAGTTAATTGTCTCTGGCTTCTTCACTTCACCATGAGACCATGACTTAATCATTTCTGGTGACGCAAGACCAATACGGATGCGATCAAACTCTACAGGAGCATGACCGTCTGAGTCCGTCTTTTTGCGCATGATATCGAGCAAGTCTTTCAATTTTTTTCTCCGTGTGTTGTGGAGATTTTCACTTCACAACTGGGTCACAAATATTGTTTTTAACTGAGAAATCTCCCCGATCCTCTTTTGGAGGAAGTCCCTCTGTTAACAGAGGGATTTAGGGAGACTTAATGGTTACTTAGTCACCATTTTTCAGTTCAATGTTGATACCTAAAGAACGGATCTCTTTGGTCAATACGTTGAACGATTCAGGCATACCTGGATCCATATAATGGTTACCATCTACGATGTTTTTGTAGATACGTGTACGACCTTCAACGTCATCCGACTTCACAGTAAGCATTTCTTGGAGCGTATAAGCTGCACCATATGCTTCAAGTGCCCAGACCTCCATCTCACCGAAACGCTGACCACCGAATTGAGCTTTACCACCCAACGGCTGTTGCGTTACTAGAGAGTAAGAACCAGTAGAACGAGCATGCATCTTGTCATCAACCAAGTGGTTTAGTTTCAACATATACATGTAACCTACAGTTACAGGACGGTCAAAACGCTCACCTGTACGACCATCATACAATACTGTTTGACCAGTACGTGAGATGCCACCAAGTTCTAGTAGATCTTTAATTTGTGACTCTTCAGCACCATCAAATACAGGTGTCGCTAAAGGAACACCAGCACGTAAGTTGCCAGAAAGTTTCAAGATTTCATCATCAGTTAAGCTATCAAGATCTTCTTGCTCGCCACCAACTTTGTTATAAATCTTGTCTAAGAATTCACGAAGTTCAAGTACTGTACGTTGCTCTTGCATCATCTTGTCGATTTTATCGCCAAGACCTTTTGCAGCCATACCTAAGTGAGTTTCGAGAATCTGCCCCACGTTCATACGTGACGGTACACCCAGTGGGTTCAACACGATATCAACTGGAACACCATTCGCGTCATGTGGCATGTCTTCTACTGGTAAGATGTTTGATACAACACCTTTGTTACCATGACGACCCGCCATCTTATCACCCGGTTGGATGCGACGTTTAACAGCCAAGTAAACTTTAACAACTTTCAATACGCCAGTTGTAAGTTCATCACCTGTAGAAAGTTTGCGTTTTTTCTCAGCAAATTTCTCATCAATTTCAAGGCTCTTCTCTTTCAAGAACACTTGGATTTGACTTAAACGCTCAGCAATCGCTTCATCAACGGGTTGGATTTCCAACAAATCAACAAGCTCTAAACCTGACAACAATGCATCATTTAGCTTGTCACCGCGCTTAGTGGTACCACCACCGTTAGATTCTTGACCATTTAATAAACGGACAATACGTTCACGAGCAGCTTCTTCGAAGATTTTGTATTCTTCTTTCAAATCTTTACGGTAAGCATCAAGTTGAGCTTTCTCAATTGCTTGAGCACGTTCATCTTTCTCAATACCATCACGCGTGAAGACTTGAACATCAATTACCGTACCTTTCACAGATGAAGATACACGTAAAGATGAATCTTTTACGTCAGCCGCTTTTTCACCAAAGATTGCACGAAGCAATTTTTCTTCTGGTGTTAATTGCGTTTCGCCTTTAGGTGTTACTTTACCTACAAGGATGTCACCCGCAGCAACTTCAGCACCGATATATACGATACCTGATTCATCCAACTTAGAAAGTGCAGCTTCACCTACGTTAGGAATATCCGCAGTAATTTCTTCTGCGCCCAACTTAGTATCACGCGCTACACATGACAATTCTTGAATATGAATCGAAGTTAAACGATCTTCTTGAAGAACACGCTCAGATAATAAGATCGAGTCTTCATAGTTGTAACCGTTCCAAGTCATGAACGCTACACGCATGTTCTGACCAAGTGCTAGCTCACCGCCATCTGTAGATGGACCATCAGCCAATACATCACCACGACCTACTTTATCACCAATATTCACAAGAACTTTTTGGTTGATACATGTATTTTGGTTCGAACGTGTGTATTTGATCAGGTTGTAGATATCTACACCTGCTTCACCCGCAATCATTTCATCTTCGTTTACACGAATAACAACACGAGAAGCATCGACGTATTCAATACGACCACCACGACCCGCGATCACACATACACCAGAGTCATGTGCTACGTTCGCTTCCATACCCGTACCTACGAGTGGCTTGTCAGCGATTAACGTAGGAACAGCCTGACGTTGCATGTTTGAACCCATCAATGCACGGTTGGCATCATCGTGTTCAAGGAACGGAATCAGTGACGCAGCTACAGATACAACCTGCTGAGCAGATACATCCATATGCGTTACTTTTTCAGGAGGCATACGTACGAAGTCACCTTGATGACGTACAGATACAACTTCTTCTGTCAAATTACCATCAGCATCTACACCAGAATCGGCCTGTGCAATCACAGTACCTACTTCTTCAATTGCTGATAAATATTCGATGTCCATCGTTACACGACCGTCAACAACTTTACGGTAC
This sequence comes from Acinetobacter sp. CY81, assembly GCF_059515925.1. Classification (NCBI taxonomy): domain Bacteria; kingdom Pseudomonadati; phylum Pseudomonadota; class Gammaproteobacteria; order Moraxellales; family Moraxellaceae; genus Acinetobacter; species Acinetobacter sp. CY81. The sequence continues at coordinate 6,948 of NZ_JCAKNC010000003.1, read as the reverse complement.
GGTGTTTCTAAGAAACCGAAGTTGTTTGCTTTCGCATAAACAGACAATGAGTTGATCAAACCAATGTTTGGTCCCTCAGGTGTCTCAATTGGACAAACACGACCATAGTGAGTTTGATGTACGTCACGTACTTCAAAGCCTGCACGTTCACGTGTTAAACCACCGGGCCCAAGTGCTGATACACGACGTTTGTGCGTGATTTCAGACAATGGGTTGTTTTGATCCATGAACTGTGACAATTGGCTTGAACCAAAGAATTCTTTGATTGCTGCTGCAACTGGTTTCGCATTGATCAAATCTTGTGGAGACAAGTTATCTGTTTCAGCTTGGCTTAAACGTTCTTTAACAGCACGCTCTACGCGAACTAAACCAACACGGAATTGGTTTTCAGTCATTTCACCAACTGAACGAACACGACGGTTACCCAAGTGATCGATATCGTCGACTTCGCCTTTACCATTACGGATTTCAACTAAAGTCTTCAATACATCAATGATGTCTTCGTTTGAAAGAATACCTTCAACTTCACGTGACTTCTGATCTGTACCCACTTCGTATGGACGACCCAAACGACGGTTGAACTTCATACGACCAACTGGAGACAAGTCATAACGTTCAGAAGAGAAGAATAAGTTGTTGAATAAGTTTTCAGCAGCTTCTTTCGTTGGTGGCTCGCCTGGACGCATTACTTTGTAGATTTCTACAAGCGCTTCTTCACGACCAGAAGTCGTATCAGCACGTAATGAATCCGCAACGAATGAACCATGATCGATATCGTTAGTATAAAGTACGTTGAATTTCTTAACGCCGCCTTCAGCTAACTTCACCATGATTTCATGGCTTAATACTGTATTTGCTGCAATCACGTCACCATTATGTAACGTTACATCTTCAGCAATAATACGCTCGTATAAATACTCATCAGGAACTGGGAGCTTAGTTAAGCCAGCAGCTTCCATTTGACGTACATGACGCGCATTAATACGTTTACCTTGTTCAACAATCGCTTTGCCGTCAGCATCAAGAATGTCGAATTGAGCCATTTCGCCACGCAGACGTTCTGGTACAAGGTCAATTTGGTAACTACCCATATCTAGATATACAGGAACTTTCTCATAGAACATGTCTAGAATTTGTTCATTTGTATAATTCAATGCGCGTAGAACTACAGTCGCAAGTAATTTACGACGACGGTCAATACGAACATAGACTAGATCTTTTGCATCGAATTCAAAGTCCAACCATGAACCACGGTAAGGAATGATACGAGCTGAATAAAGCACTTTACCGCTTGAATGGGTTTTGCCTTTATCATGATCGAAGAACACACCAGGTGAACGGTGTAATTGAGATACGATTACACGCTCAGTACCGTTAATAACGAAGGTACCGTTCTGTGTCATGAGTGGCATTTCACCCATATACACTTCTTGTTCGCGTACGTCTTTGATAGATTTCGTTTCGCGATCTTTAATGATCAAACGAATTTTTACGCGCATTGGTGCCGCATAAGTCGAGCCACGAAGAATACATTCGCGAACATCAAACTCTGGTTTACCAAGGCTATACTCAACGAATTCTAAAGCAGCATTCCCAGAATAACTTTCGATTGGAAAAACTGAACGAAATGCGGCTTGGAGACCGATATCTTCGCGGTTTTTTGGTGTTTTGCCATCTTGAAGGAATGTTCTATACGAGTCGACCTGAATCGAAAGCAAGTACGGAGCATCCATCACACTCGGCAATTTACCAAAATTCTTACGGATCCGTTTCTTTTCGGTATATGAGTATGCCATCTGGAGTCCTCGGAAAGTAAACTAAACCCGCCTGCAGAACGGGTCTAGAAGGAATTACGCAGGTCGATATGACCACCACCTTGTTCAAATGCTGCAATTTTCAGTGGTATTAAAACGCTTAACAATATTTTTAAACATGGAAAAATATTGGTAAGCATTTGATTTTATTTAATTATGTTAATAATTGATGAATTTTACATCAAGTTAACAAAAATCGAGCCGATTATTGTAACGCAAAAAGGCTGATGACCCAAGAGCCATCAGCCAATTTTTGGGGTCAATTTAAAATCTGACCCCTGGCGAAATTACTTAACAGTAATTGTAGCACCAGTTTCTTCAAGTTTTTTCTTAAGTTCTTCAGCTTCTTCTTTAGAAACACCTTCTTTAAGAATAGCAGGAGCGCCTTCAACCATGTCTTTAGCTTCTTTCAAGCCAAGACCAGTAACTTCACGAACTGCTTTAATTACAGCAACTTTGTTCGCGCCGAAAGAAGTCAACTCAACGTTGAATTCTGATTGCTCTTCAGCAGCAGCAGCAGCAGGACCTGCAGCTACAGCTACAGCAGCAGCAGATACGTTGAATTTTTCTTCGAAAGCAGAAATAAGTTCAACAAGTTCAAGAACAGTTTTTTCAGCAACTGCGTTTAGGATTTCTTCGTTTGTTAAAGCCATGAGAGTAACTCCAAATGGGTATTGAATGGTGTGAAATTAGTGTTGAGCCTATGCAGCTTCTGACTCGTTTTTCTCTTGAAGCGCTGTAAGTAAGCGACCCAATTTCGAAATAGGAGCCTGAAGAACAGATGCAAGCATAGTAAGCGCTTTCTCTTGGTTCGGAAGGTTTGCGATAACGCTAACTTCGTCGCCTTGATAAAGTTTGCCATCAAATGCAGCAGCTTTAAGTTCAAATGCTTTATTAGTTTTAGCGAATTCTTCGAACAAACGTGCAGCAGCACCCATGTCGTCTTCAGAAGTCGAGAAAGCTAAGATTGTTGGGCCAACAAGGTTGTCGTTCAAGATATTGAATTGAGTATCTTGAAGAGCGCGTTTAGCTAAAGTATTACGTACAACACGTGTAGCAACACCTAGTTTACGAGCTTCAACACGTAGAGCAGTTAATTGCTCAACAGTTAAACCTTGGTAGTCAGCAACAACAGCAGCAAATGCAGTAGAAGCAACTTCAGTTACTTCAGCTACGATCTGTTTTTTGCCTTCGATAAGAAGAGCCATTGTAAAACCTCCTAACGGTGATTTATGTGCTTACGCGAAGCACACTCCCAATTCGTAAATCTATTGCTAGATTTACACGCGGAGGATGAACAAAATCACACCACCGCGTCTACTCGGACTGGATTTTTAAGAAGTGAGCTCCGAAGAACTCCCCTCGCCCGAGGTCTTTGACGCTGATAAACTAAATTTATCAATTCAAAGTTTGCCTAAGTTTGCAAAAAAAGCCGGAGCGCTTCTTGCGTAAGTTTTAAAGCAGTGCTTTAAAACTTACTCAGGGCTTTAAAATTCTGTAATAAGTCGAGACTTATTTAGAAACGTTAGCTACATCAACAGTAAGACCAGGACCCATAGTTGAGCTCAAAGTGATCTTTTGGATGTATACGCCTTTAGAAGTAGCAGGTTTTAATTTTTTCAAATCAGCAACCAACGCTTCAACGTTTGAACGAACAGCTTCAGCAGAGAAACCTACTTGACCGATCGCAGCATGAATAATACCAGCTTTGTCTACGCGGTAACGTGCTTGACCAGCTTTTGCATTTTTAACTGCAGTAGCAACGTCAGGAGTTACAGTACCCACTTTCGGGTTTGGCATTAAGCCACGTGGACCAAGAATTGTACCTAATTTACCAACAACGCGCATTGCATCTGGAGCAGCAATGACTACATCGAAGTCAAGGTTACCAGCTTGGATGCTCTCAGCAAGATCATCAAAACCAACAACATCTGCGCCTTCAGCTTTAGCAGCTTCAGCAGCAGCACCTTGAGCAAATACAGCTACACGTACAGTTTTACCAGTACCTGCAGGAAGTGTAGTCGCGCCACGAACAACCTGATCAGATTTACGTGGATCAACACCAAGGTTTACAGCGATATCCAAAGATTCTTTGAATTTAGGAGCTGGAAGGCCCTCTAAAACTGCAACAGCTTCTTCTAGCGTGTAAACTTTGTGCGCTTCTACAGCAGCAACAATCGCTTTTTGACGTTTAGTTAATTTAGCCATGTCTTAAAGCTCCACTTCCAAGCCCATAGAACGCGCAGAACCAGCAATGGTACGTACACGTGCGTCTAAATCAGCACCAGTAAGATCTGGTTCTTTAGTAGTCGCAATTTCTTCCAATTGAGCGCGAGTCAACTTACCAACTTTAGTTTTGTTAGGTACAGCCGAACCCTTTTGGATACCAGCAGCTTTCTTAAGAAGAATAGCAGCAGGAGGAGTTTTCATGATGAATGTGAACGACTTGTCGTTGTACACAGTTATCACTACTGGAATTGGAAGACCAGCTTCAACTTTTTGTGTAGCAGCATTGAATTCTTTACAGAATGCCATGATGTTCACACCACGTTGACCTAGTGCAGGACCAATCGGTGGAGATGGATTCGCTTTACCAGCTGGAACTTGCAGCTTGATATAGCCGTCAATCTTCTTAGCCATTTCAAATTACCTCTGGGTGCAAACGCCGATGAAGGCTCCCCAACATATTAAGTAACGATACCGTTACAACAACAATGCCCGACTCATAACAAATCGGGCGTTCTCGATCCAATGCAAATTAGATTGATTTTTCGACTTGGCGAAATTCCAATTCAACTTGCGTTGGGCGATTGAATACATTAATCGTCAACGTTAAACGTGACTTTTCGTACAGAACTTCTTCCACAACACCTTTAAAGTCTGTGAAAGGACCGTCTGTAACCAATAATTCTTCGCCTGGCTCAAACATCGTCTTAGGACGTGGTGCTTCACCAGTATTGCGTACACGCGCAAGAATCGCATCAGCTTCTTTTTGCGTAATTGGAGCAGGCTTTTCAGCAGTACCACCAATAAAACCGAGTACTTTTGGACATTCTTTAACAATGTGCCAAGTATCGTCATTCATTTCCATTTCGACCAATACATAGCCTGGAAAGAATTTACGCTCTGACTTACGTTTCTTACCATCCTTCATTTCCACTACTTCTTCAGTAGGGACAAGGACTTCACCAAAGCTATCGGCAACAGCGCTACGCTGGATTCGATCATTAAGCGAACGCATCACTTGTTTTTCATAGCCTGAATAGGCATGAATAATGTACCAACGTTTCATAGCTTATTTACCCGATAATTAACTTCATCAACCAGCCTATAATGTAATCAAAACACCATAAACCTACGGCTGTTATAACTACAACAAGTAAAACTTGCCAAGAGGCGGTCACTGTTTCTTGCTTTGTTGGCCAAATAACACGACGTAATTCGATACGCGAGTCTTTTAACAAACGAACAAAGCCTTTGCCTTGATGGGTGGCGTATAATAAACCTAAAGCCCCAACGATACAAGCCAAAATTACCCCAACGCGCACCCAGACATTATTCGCTGGTGCCCAATATGCTGGAAGCTGTTGATTTACCATGAGTGCAGCAGTAAATAATACTAATGCAATAATCCATAAAACCACGTCAATTGGCGAACCAGATTGAACGACTTCAGCGGAATTGTTTCTTTGAGGTATTGGCGCTTCGCTTAATGCGTCACGCGATTTATCATTCGACATTTTTGTACTCGTCGTAGGATTCGCGACTTATTATATGACCAGTTTAGCCAGCATCAAGCTTTTTTTAAAAAATATCTGGCAGGCCAGGAGGGACTCGAACCCCCAACATTCGGTTTTGGAGACCGACGCTCTACCAATTGAACTACTGACCTATGACAAAACCGAGAATCGAAATTCTCGGTTTTAATATGATAGCTATTATGCAGTTACTTTAGCAACAACACCAGCACCAACTGTACGACCACCTTCACGGATCGCAAAACGTAGACCTGGGTCCATTGCGATTGGGTGGATTAATTCTACTGACATTTCTACGTTGTCACCAGGCATAACCATTTCAACGCCATCTTGAAGAGCGATAGCGCCAGTTACGTCAGTTGTACGGAAGTAGAACTGTGGACGGTAACCGTTAAGGAATGGAGTATGACGACCACCTTCTTCTTTAGAAAGTACGTATACTTCAGCATCGAATTTAGTATGCGGTTTGATCGCACCTGGTTTAGTCAATACTTGACCACGTTGAACGTCTTCACGCTTAGTACCACGTAGAAGTACACCACAGTTCTCGCCAGCACGACCTTCGTCAAGCAATTTACGGAACATTTCAACACCAGTAACTGTAGTTACTTGTGTATCACGGATACCAACGATTTCAACTGATTCGCCTACTTTAACGATACCAGACTCAACACGGCCAGTTACTACTGTACCACGACCTGAGATAGAGAATACGTCTTCGATTGGCATAAGGAATGCTTTATCGATAGCACGCTCTGGCTCTGGAATGTAAGAGTCAAGCGCTTCAACAAGAGCAACTACAGCTGGCTCGCCGTACTGACCTTGGTCACCGTTAAGTGCAAGAAGAGCAGAACCACGGATAACTGGAGTATCATCACCTGGGAAATCATAAGTAGAAAGAAGCTCACGAACTTCCATTTCTACTAATTCAAGAAGCTCTTCGTCATCAACAAGGTCGCATTTGTTTAAGAATACAACGATGTAAGGTACACCTACCTGACGAGAAAGAAGGATGTGTTCACGAGTTTGTGGCATTGGACCATCAGTCGCAGCACATACAAGGATCGCACCATCCATCTGAGCAGCACCAGTAATCATGTTTTTAACATAATCGGCGTGACCTGGGCAGTCTACGTGTGCGTAGTGACGAATAACTGAGTCATACTCAACGTGTGAAGTATTAATTGTAATACCACGTGCTTTTTCTTCAGGTGCAGAGTCAATTGCAGCGTAGTCTTTCGCTTCGCCACCGAATTGTTTAGCACAAACAGTTGCAATCGCAGCTGTTAAAGTTGTTTTACCATGGTCGACGTGACCAATTGTGCCCACGTTAACGTGTGGCTTATTACGTTCAAACTTAGCCTTAGCCATGAGAT